>DATAKO010000079.1:0-10227 GCA_036261575.1 Jatrophihabitans sp. | reverse complement strand
CAGCCCGCTCAGCCTCGCGCTTCGGTGACGGCCAGGATGTCGGCGCGGATCAGCCGGCCGGCCTCGATCTGCAGCATGCCGATGGTGCCGACCGGCTGACGGCGCCGGTCGGTGGGCGAGCCAGGGTTGAACGCCCGCTGCCCCTGCACCGTCTCATCCCAGGGAATGTGGGAATGGCCGAACACGACCAGCGCTGCCGCCGGAAACATCCGGCGCAACCGGGCCGCCCGGCCCGCGGCCGGCCCGCTGTCGTGCACCATCGCGACCGGCAGCCCGGCCAGCTCGAACTCCGCACGGACCGGCACCCCCGCACCCCACGTGGCCACCGCGGGTCCGTCGTTGTTGCCCAACACCGCGCGTACCGGCGCGATCGAGGCCAGCTCGTCGAGCACGTCCGGCGTGCACACGTCGCCCGCGTGCAGGATCTGGTCGACGCCGGCCAACCATGCCGCCACCGTTGCCGGCATGGTTTTCCAGAACCGGGGCGCGTGGGTGTCGGACAGCACCGCGACCCGCATCGCCCGACTCCTTCGCTCCATTGCCTACCCACAGCATCCTGACGATGTCCGCTCAGCTTCGCTGATCATCGTCTGTCCCGACCCGTGGCGCGAGGAAGCCCCTCGGCGGGTTCGAGTCGGAGGATGCATGCGATCGGTATGGCTACGGATCCGGCGCCGCCCCTGGGTCAGCGCCGCGGTGGTGCTCCTGCTGGTGCTGGCGGGCCTCACAACCTTCTGGTGGAGCGGGCGCCAGTCCAGTGCCGCACCCGCGGCGGCCAGCTATCGGCTCGTGGCGGCCACCACCGGCACCATCCGACAATCCCTGTCGTCCTCGGGCACGATCGAACCGGCGGTGCAGGACCAGCTGAACTTCGGCGTGTCCGGGCAGGTGACCAGCGTGCGGGTGAACGCCGGGCAGCGGGTTGCCCCCGGAACCGTGCTGGCGACCATCGACTCTGCCACGTTGCGGGCCAACCTGGCGCAGGCCCAGGCCAGCCTTGCCAGCGCTCAGGCCAAGGCTGCGGCCGATGCGGGCGGTACCGCCACGCAGATCGCGGCTGACCAGGCGTCGGTGACCGCCGCGCAGGGGCAGGTGAACTCCGCGCAGAACAACCTCACTGATGCCAACCTCGTCTCTCCGATCTCCGGGGTGGTCGCCGCGGTGAACCTGACCGTCGGGGAGCAGGTCAGCGGCGGGTCCAGCAGCACCGGCTCCAACTCGACCGGATCCGGCGGCTCGGGCGGCTCGGGCGGCTCGGCGGGTGGGCAGTCCGGTGCAGGCGGTGGTTTCGGCGGCGGGAATTCCGGCACCAGCTCGTCGGCAAGTTCGTCGGCCTCGTCGACGGCGCAGGTCGAAGTGATCAGCAACAACTCCTGGATCGTGAACGCGACCGTCGACGACACCCAGGTGGGCCTGCTTGCCGTCGGGGATCAGGCCGAGATCAGCGGCACATCAGCGACCGGCACCGTGTACGGGACGGTCGCCTCCATCGGCCTGATCGCCAGCAGCAGCAGCGGCGTCGCCGCCTATCCCGTCGTCGTCAACGTGACCGGCAACCCGACCGGCCTGCACGCCGGAGCGACCGGCACCGTCACCATGATCTACAAGCAGCTGTACAACGTCCTGACAGTCCCCACCGCCGCCGTGCACGTCGTCAACGGTACGAGCGTGGTGTATGAGATGAACGGCTCCAAGCAGGTTGCCCATCAGGTGACCACCGGCCTGTCCTCCGCAGGGTCGACCCAGATCACCGCGGGCGTCACCGCCGGCACGCAGGTCGTGGTTCAGCTTCCCAAGGTCAGCGGACGCACCGGAAGTAGCGGCAACTCCGGCACCGGCCGGACCGGTCGATTCGGCTTCGGTGGTGGCGGCTTCGGTGGTGGCGGTGCGGGCTTCGGTGGTGGCGGCTTCGGTGGTGGCGCCGGCGGTGCCCGGACCGGGGGCGCCCGTACCGGGGGCGGTGGCTGATGACCATGGCCGCCGTCATCGAACTGGCCGGCATCACCAAGGTCTATCGCTCCGGCAGTCTGGAGGTCGCCGCGCTGCGCGGCATCGACATCACGATCGGTGAAGGCGAATACGTCGCCATCATGGGACCGTCCGGCTCCGGCAAGTCGACCCTGATGCACATCATCGGCTGCCTGGACGTGCCCAGCAGTGGCTGCTATCAGCTCGCCGGGGAGGATGTCAGCGCGCTGTCCGAGACGGAGCTGGCAGAGATCCGCAACCGGCGGATCGGCTTCGTGTTCCAGCAGTTCAACCTGTTGCCGTCGCTGCCTGCCTGGCGAAACGTGGAACTGCCGCTCAGCTACGGCGGCATCCCGCGGGATGAACGGCGGCGGCGGGCGCTGGCTGCCTTGGACCGGGTCGGCCTGGGCGACCGGGTCGAGCACCGACCGGGCGAGCTGTCGGGCGGCCAGCAACAGCGGGTGGCGGTGGCTCGGGCGCTGGTCGGAGATCCGGCGCTCATCCTGGCCGACGAGCCCACCGGCAACCTTGATTCCACCGCGACCGCCGATGTGCTCTCGCTGCTGGATGAGTTGCACGCCCAGGGCCGCACCATCGTGCTGATCACCCACGAGGCCGAGGTCGCCGAGCGCGCAGGCCGCGTGGTGCTGGTGCGCGACGGGCAGGTCCACACCACCGGGGCGGTGCTGCGATGAGCTGGTGGGAGACGCTGCGCACCGGCTGGGATGCGATCCGCTCGCACCGACTGCGTTCTACTTTGACGACGCTGGGCATTCTCATCGGCATCGCCGCGGTCGTGCTCACCGTCGGGCTCGGTGAGGGCGCGCAGCAGAAGGTGAGCTCGCAGATCAGCGCCCTGGGCAGCAACCTGTTACTCATCTCCCCCGGCAGCTCCACCACCAGCGGCGGGGTACGCGGCGGCCTGGGTTCGTCGTCGACCCTGACGGTGCAGGACGCGACCGCGCTCTCGTCCAAGGTCAACGCCCCGGACATCGCAGCCGTCGCCCCCGCAACGCAACGCTCGGAATCGCTCACCGCGGCAAGCTCGAACTGGACCACCACGGTGGTCGGCACCACACCGGACTGGCTTTCGGTGCGTGCCCGCAGCCTGAGCGAGGGGCGGTTCCTCAGCCAGGCCGACGACGACACCGCTGCTGCCGTCACCGTGCTCGGGCCCACCACCGCCTCCGAGCTGTTCGGCTTTCAGGACCCGGTCGGCCAGAACGTGGTCATCTCCAACACCCCCTACACCGTGATCGGCGTGCTGAAGTCGGCTGGTTCCTCCTCGACGAGCAACCTGGACGACCAGGCGATCGTGCCCCTGACGACCGCGACCGACCGGATCTTCGGCGGCTCAACGCGCGATTCCGTGCAATCGATCTACGTCCAGGCCGCCTCGGCCGGTGCGCTGTCGGCCGCTTACCAGGAGGCTGACGCCGCCTTGCTGATGCGGCACCACGCGAGCGCGGTCAGCGCTGACTTCTCCATCACGGCACAGCAGTCGCTGCTGAACACGGCGACCTCGGTGAGCAGGACGTTGACGATCCTGCTCGCCAGCATCGCGGCGCTGTCCCTGCTGGTCGGCGGTATCGGCGTCATGAACATCATGCTGGTCTCGGTCACCGAGCGGACCCGCGAGATCGGGCTGCGCAAGGCGCTCGGCGCGCGGCCGGCGATGATTCGGCGGCAATTCCTGCTGGAAGCGTCGCTGCTGGGCGTGGCCGGTGGCCTGCTCGGAGCCGTGCTGGGAGTGCTCGGCGCTGAGGTGCTGCCCCCGTTCATCAACGACCCGATCGCCATCTCACCCACCGCGATCGTGGTGGCGATCGTGGTCGCGGTGGCCATCGGCGTCGTGTTCGGGACCTATCCAGCCACCCGGGCTGCCCGGCTGGCCCCGATCGACGCGCTGCGCAGCGAATAGCTGCAGCCGGGCAAGTGAATGCAGCCACCGATGCCAGTTCATCAATCCTCCCAGGCGAAAGGCACAACCAGATGAGCAACACCGACTCCGGCCGGCCCCGCGTGCGTGCGGCGACAGTGCTGGCACTGGCTGGTGCGCTGCTGCTCACCGCGGGCACGCTGGCGGCCTGCGGTGGCAGCAGATCCACGACGGCAAGCCAGGCACAGAACCAGAGCGGCGGCGGTCAGGGTGGCGGCGGTCAGGGCGGTGCGGGCGCCGGCCAGTTCCCGGGCGCCAGAGGCACCCTGGCAGCGATCAACGGCCGGACGCTGCAGGTACAGAACCCTGCCACGGGGCAGATCGCGGTCAACTACTCCGCCAGCACCGTGTTCGCGCAGACCCAGACGGTTGCGGCGACCGCGATCAAGGTGGGCGACTGCGTCACCGCCACCGGCCCGCGCGTTGATGTCTCCGGCGCGGCGGGTTCGGCCAGCTCGGCACCCACGATGCCCCCTACCACCTTCACCGCGACATCCGTGCAGGTCTTCGCGCCGGTGAATGACAGCTGCGCGAGCGCGGGAGGCTTCGGAGTCCGGGGCTTCAGCGGCGGCGCGCGCCCCAGTGGCTCGAACGCCGTGCGGCCGTCGGCAGCGCCGTCGGGACGCGCCAACCGCGGCAACTTCGGCACGTTCGCCGCCGGCAAGGTGACCGCGGTCGCAGCGGACACGCTCACCGTCCGGACAGTCGCGCGCGGTCAGCAGCCGAGCCAGCTGGACACCATCACCCTGACCTCCGCCAGCACCATCACCGAGAGCGTGCCGGCGACGGCCTCCAACCTGAAGGTGGGCCTCTGCGTGCTCGCGACCGGCAAGGCGGACAGCACCGGTGCGATCGCCGCCAATCGCATCATGCTGAGCACCGCCGGCCCGACCGGGTGCAGCTCCGGGTTCGGCAGGCGTCCCGGCACGTCCACCGGGGCCTGACATGGCAGTCAGGTTCGCGCCAGGCAGGCGTCCATTGATCGGGCTGGTGGCGGTGGCGGTGCTGGCACTGGCCCTGGTGGTCGCCGTGCAGGTTGCCTCCGGCTCCCCCACCAGGTATCGCACCGCCACCGTCGCCAGCGCAGACGTCAGCCAGCAGCTGGTCGGCGTCGGCTCGGTCGCCCGGGTGAACCAATACGCCGCGGCCTTTCCGGTGACGGGCACGGTGGCCAGCGTGGCGGTGAAGGTCGGTAGCAAGGTCACCGCCGGCCAGGTGCTGGCGACACTGGCCACGCAGTCGTTGGATCAGTCGATGAACCAGGCGGTGGCAACCCTGGCCAACGCCCAGCAGAGCCTGGCAGCCGACCAGGCCAGTGAAACCGCCGCGGTCGCCAGCGCGACCCCGCTGGCCGGCGCGTCCGCGGTTGCCACCAACCAGGCCATGATCAGCAGGTCGTCCTCGGCGCCGATCGTGCTGGCGGCGCTGGTGCAGGCCCAGCCCAGCGGCACGCACGCCCCGCCATCGGCACCGGCAGCTTCGGCCGGCACCACCGTCAGCCAGTTGATCGCACGCATCACGGCCGAGCAGCGCACGCTGCTCGCCGATCAGCAGAAGCTCGACGCCGACCTCACCGCCGCCGAGTCTGCTCTCAGCGCCTGCCAGCTCGCGCTGAGCCAGCCCATGGCGCCGACGAGCACGCCGGTGACGAGCACACCGGGGATGGACTCGGCCGCCGCCGCGTCCGCAGCGCCGGCTGACCCCTCCACCGTGGCTCCGAGTCCAGCGGCTGCGACTCCGAACGACGGCAACACCACCTGCCTGGATGCCATCAGTTCGGCCCCCAGCAAGGCCGCGGCCGCAGCCGACGAGCAAGCCCGCGACACCGCCGAGCAAGCGCTGGCTGCCGACCTGGCCTCGATCGAGCATGCCGCCCAGACTGGCGCCGGCAGGACCGGCAGCGGCGGCGGATCGGGAACAGGCAGCGGAGCGCCGAGCGGCAGCTCACACGGCGGTGCCACAATCGGCGGGCGGCCGGCCGGCAGCATTACCGGTAGCGCCGGCAACTACGGCACTTCCGGCAGCGCCAGCAACCCTGGCGGGTCCGGCGGTGCCTTCGCCGGCAGCCGGACCGCCTCCGGTCCCGCTTCGGCGCAGCAGCTGGCAGCCGACCAGGCCCAAATCGACGCCGCCCAGGCCGAGCTGGTCGTCGCCCAGCAGAACCTGGCGGAGGCCACGCTGCGCAGCCCGCTGACGGGCACCGTCGGCGCGGTCGGCCTCACCGCCGGCAAGACCGCGAGCAGCAGCGCCAGCATCACCGTCATCGGCGACGGCCAGTCCGAGGTCAGCACCACGGTCAGCCTGAACGACATCGACTCGGTCAAGGTCGGCGATCAGGCAACCGTGCAGGTTGACGGCATCAATCAGCCGCTGACCGGAAAGGTCAGCCTGATCGGGCTGCTCAACAGCGCCACCGGCAGCACCACCAGCTACCCGGTCACGATCCTGCTCGACCCGACGGGTGCAGAGCTCTACGACGGGGCGGGCGCCTCGGTGCAGATCCAGGTGGCGCAGGCGAAACGGGTGCTGACGGTGCCGACGTCGGCGGTGCACCGGCTCGGACAACTCAGCACCGTGACTGTGTTGAGCAAGGGTAAGCCGGTCACCACCCGGATCACCCTCGGCGCGATCGGCAGCGACCGGACGCAGGTGCTGACCGGCCTGAAGGCGGGCCAGCAGGTGGTGCTGGCAAACCTCAGCGAACCGTTGCCGACCACGGCCGGGTGAGCGGCTGAGAAGCTGATGGGCCTCGCAGCCGGCGCCCAGTTCCGGATGCGAGAATCGACGGATGCCAGCCACGGACATTTCCCCCGCTCAGGGGGCCCTGGCTCCGGAAGGCAAGCGACGGTTCACCGGGCTGCTGCCCGCCCGGCTGCTGGCGCACCGGCCGCCTCGCTGGTGGCAGGAGCTGGCGCTGATCGCGATCGGCTACTTCCTCTACGGCCGGGTTCGCAACCTGGTGCCCAACCAGCGCAGCATCGCCGAGCGACACGGCCGTGGGGTGCAGCACCTACAGGACGCGCTGCACCTGAACTTCGAGCTGTCGGTGAACCGGTTCGTGGCAGCGCACGAGTGGCTTGCCCAGATCATGGACTACTACTACGCGACGCTGCACTTCATCGTCACGATCGGCGTGCTGGTCTGGCTGTTCCGGACGCGGCCCCGGATCTACCGCGGGGTGCGTACCGTCCTGTTCGTCACGTCGCTGATCGCGCTGGCCGGCTTCTGGCTGTACCCCCTCGCGCCGCCGCGGCTGCTGCCGCAGTACGGCTACATCGACACGCTCCTGAAGTTCCACACCTGGGGTTCGCTGGCAGACCCCGGGATCGCTCAGCATTCCAACCAGTACGCGGCGATGCCGTCGCTGCACCTCGGCTGGGCGCTCTGGTGCGGCGTCACCATCTTCATCTGCGCCCGCCGTCCGTGGGTGCGCATCCTGGGCCTGCTCTACCCGATCTGGACGCTGATGGTGATCATCGGCACCGCGAACCACTTCATCATCGACGCGGTGGCCGGCCTGCTCACCTTCCTCGCCGGGGTGGCCGTCCAGTGGCTGCTCTCCGGGCACGGGGCCTACCAACCGGCGCCGGAGCAGATTCAGCCCTCGTAGAAGACGGATTCGACGACCCGACGGGCGCGCCGGGCGGCCCTGCGATAGTCGTCGAGGAGCTGGCCGGCCTCGAAGCCGGGGCGGTAGCCAAGCACCTCGCCGACGGCCTGCAGCACCTTGCCTGGCTTGGGCAGCTGATCGTCAGCCTTGTCCCGCACCAGCATGATCGCGTCCCGGGCGCGGCTGGCGAAACGCCACGACGCCTCCAACGCGGCAGCCTCATCCTGGCCGAGCAGCTCGGCATCCACCGCGGCAAGCAGCGCGGCGAGCGTGGCGGTGGTGCGCAGTCCGGGCACCGAGTGGGCGAAGCGCAGCTGCAGCAGCTGGATCGTCCACTCGATGTCGGCCAGGCCACCGCGGCCGAGTTTCGTGTGCGTGTGGGGATCGGCCCCGCGCGGCAGCCGTTCGGCATCCACCCGGCCCTTGATCCGCCGGATCTCCAGCACCTGCTCGGGCTGGAGCCCCCGCGGAGGGTAACGGCGCGGCTCGATCAGCTCGATGAACCGCTCGCCGAGGGCCGGATCGCCGGCAACGAACCGCGCCCGCAGCAACGCCTGCGCCTCCCAGATCGAGGCCCATCGCTCGTAGTACTCGGCGTAGGAGTCCAGCGACCGCACCAGCGCGCCGCTGCTGCCCTCCGGCCGCAAGCTGGCATCCAGCCGCAACGGTGGGTCGGAGGAAGCAGCGGTGAGCAGTTCCCGCAGCCGCTCGGCAATCCGGTGCGCCTGCTTGGCCGGCTCCGGCACGCCGGGCCCGGCGTCGAACACGAACAGCACGTCCGCGTCGGAGGCGTAGCCGATCTCCTGACCGCCCAGCCGGCCCATGGCGATGACCGCGAAGTTCACGCCGGGCTCGGCGAGGCCGAGCTCTGCGGCCACCAACCGGCGCGCCGCGGACACCCCGGCGGAGAGGGTGGCATCGGCGAGCTCGGACAGCGCGGTGCGCACTTCGGCGTCGCCTGCCAGCCCCAGCAGGTCAGCGAAGGCAATCCGCAGCAACTCCACCCGGCGCAGGCTGCGAACGGCGTGTGCGGTCTGCACGAGCCCGTCCTGGCGGCGGGCCGCAGTCGCCATCAGCAGCTCCAGCTCCGGTCGGCGACGCGGCCGCAGCTGCTCGTCATCGGCCAGTAGCTGCAGCGCCTCGGGGGCCCGTACGAGCAGGTTCGCCACGTACCGCGACGTGCCGAGCAGCCGCGCCAGCCTGGTGGCGACGGCGCCCTCGTCACGGAGCAGGCGCAGGAACCACGGGGATGCGCCGAGTGCGTCGGACACCTGGCGGTAGGCCAGCAGTCCGGCATCCGGATCCGGCGCGTCGGCCAGCGCGGACAGCATCACCGGCAACAGCGTGCGCTGCAGCGCGGCCCGCCTGGAGACGCCGGCCGTGAGTGCCTGCAGGTGACGCAGTGCGCCGGACGGGTCGCTGTAGCCGAGGGCCTCCAACCGCCGCCGCGCGGCGTCCTCGGTCAGCCGCAGCGCGTCCGTCGGTACCCGGGCCACCGCCTCCAGCAGCGGCCGGTAGAACAGCTTCTCGTGCAGCCGCCGAACTTCACGCGCGTGCAGGGCCCACTCCGATCGCCACACCGCGACCGCATCGCCACGGCCGTCCGGCCGGAAGCCCATCGCGCGGGCCAACCGCTGTAACGCCGCCTCGTCCGCGGGCACCAGGTGGGTGCGGCGCAGCTTGAACAGCTGCAGCCGGTGCTCGGCGATCCGCAGGAAGGTGTAGGCGTCGGCCAGGCTCAGCGCGTCATCGCGCCCGACGTAGCCGCCATCGCGCAGTGCGGCCAGCGCGTCCAGGGTGGCGCGCTGCCGCAGCGATTCGTCGCTGCGACCGTGCACCAGCTGCAGCAGCTGCACCGCGAACTCCACGTCGCGCAGGCCGCCGGGGCCCAGTTTGATCTCGCGGTCGATCACGTCCGCCGGCAGGTGCTCGACAACCCGGCGGCGCATCGCCTGGACGTCGGCGACGAAGTCGGGACGCTCGGCCGCCGACCAGATCAACGGTGACACCGCGTCGAGATAGGCCTGGCCGAGCTCGGCATCGCCGGCCACCACACGAGCCTTCAACAGCGCCTGGAATTCCCACGTCTTGGCCCAGCGCTCGTAGTAGGCCAGGTGGCTGGCGACGGTGCGAACCAGCACCCCGGACTTGCCCTCCGGCCGCAGCGCGGCATCCACCTCCCACGCCGCTTGCCCGCAGATGCGCATCAGTTCACTGGCAAGCTTGGTGGCGGTTGCCAGCGCGGCGGACTCGTCGGCGCCCCCAGCCGGTTCGGCCACGAAGATCACGTCGACGTCGGAGACGTAGTTGAGCTCGCGGCCGCCGGTCTTGCCCATCGCGATGACGGCCAGCCGGCAGGGGGTCGCATTTTCGGGCAGTCCGGCCCGCGCGACCGCCAGGCCGGCGTGCAGCACGTCTCCGGCCAGGTCCGCCAGCGCCTTGCTGACCGTTGCCAGCTCCGTCTCGAAGGCCAGGTCGGCGGCAGCCAGCCGAACCAGTTCCGCTCGGTAGGCATGCCGCAGCGCCAGCACCGCCGGCGCGCCCGCCAGTGCGGCCGGCGCGCCTGCGGTGCCGGTGACCGGCTGCTCCGGATCGGCGCCGACGGCGCGCATGATGCGCTGCCGTGCCCCGGCCAGCTGGTAGGGCTCGGCCAGCGCCAGGGCATTGTCCGGGTGGGCCACCAGCTGCTCGCCCAGCGCCTGCGAGGCAC
>DATAKO010000102.1:0-3723 GCA_036261575.1 Jatrophihabitans sp. | reverse complement strand
AGCACTGCGCACCTGCTGACACCCGACCGGCCGGCTGCGGCGCCGTCACCACCGTCGGTGCTCAGAACAGCTAGGGCAGCGGCCGGCGGACCTTCACCGCAGCCGCACCCTCGGGCGCTTCCGATCCGGCCGCGCCAGGTTCGGCACCGGCCAGCCCGAAGGCTTCGTCCAGCTCGGCTGCCTTGGCGGGCCTGCGCTGCCGGGTCGGCGCCACCACCCCTGGCGCCAGCCGCCGCGCGGTGACCAGGAAGGCGGTGTGGCCCTGCATCCGGTGATCCGGACGAACCGCGAGCCCGACCACATGCCAGTTGCGCACCAGCGTCTCCCAGGCGTGCGGTTCGGTCCACTGGCCCGAATCCCGCAGCGCCTCGACCAGCCGGGACAGCTGAGTGGTGGTGGCGACGTAGCCGAGCACGACGCCGCCAGGACGCAGGCAGCCGGCCACTGTCGGTAGCACGTCCCAGGGCGCGAGCATGTCCAGGATGACCCGGTCGGCCATCTCGTCGGTCGGATGCTCGGCCAGGTCAGCCAGCCGCAACTGCCAGTTCGCCGGGTGCTCGCCGAAGAAGGTGCCTACGTTGCGCTCGGCGTGCTCCAGGTGGTCCTGCCGGCGTTCGTAGGAGATGACCGAACCGGTCGGGCCGACCGCGCGCAGCAGGGAGCAGGTGAGCGCCCCCGAACCGGCTCCCGCCTCGATCACCCGGGCGCCCGGATGGATGTCGGCCTGCGCCACGATCTGCGCGGAGTCCTTGGGGTAGATCACCGCCGCCCCACGCGGCATGGACAGCACGTAGTCGGTGAGCAGCGGCCGCAGCGCCAGGTAGCCGGTGCCCGCGCTGGAGTGCACCACCGAGCCCTCGGGTGCGCCGATGAGGTCGTCGTGCTTGATCGCACCCCGGTGGGTGTGGAACTCCTTGCCCGGCTCCAGCGTCACGGTGTGCAGCCGGCCCTTGGGGTCGGTCAGCTGCACTCGGTCACCGATCTGGAAGTGCGGGTCTACAGGCACGGGGCTCAACACTAGCGGGACCGGCCGGCTCAGTTGGCGCGGTATCGCAACCCGAGTGCGCGGGCCACATCGCTGACCGCGAGCACGCCCCGGCTGACCCCGTCCACCGCACTCACCACCAGATATTCCGAGGCCGGGGTGGCGCGGACAGCGGCAAGCACCTGCTCACCGTTCAGGTCATCGCGCAGGATGAGGCCGTCTTCCAGCGGCCGCGACACCTCCGCCAGAGTGGTCCAGGGCCGCTGGCGGGCGCCCACCCGGGCCAGCTCCGCCTCGTCGACCAGCGCGCGGCTGCGTCCATCGCCGTCGATCACCACGATGCCCGAGGTGCGGGTCTCGGCCGTGTAGCGGACCGCCTCCGAGACCGGTACGGTCGGCGCGAGATAGACCGACGGCCGGATCAACCGGCTCAGCTCGAAGGAGCCGGTCCGGTCGGCCAGCTGCGCGGCCCGTAGCGCCTGACTTGCGCCCAGCCAGAGGAAGCCGGCCACGGTGAGCCCGAGCACCGTGATGGTGAGGGTGTCCGTGTGCGCGCCCCGCAGCAGCGCGTTGGCGAGCACGACTGCCAGGGTGAGCAACATGGCCAGCACGCGGCCGGCCTGCGCCGCGATCCGCACGCCGGTCAGGCGCGACCGGCTCAGTCGCCAGATCAGCGCCTGCAGCAGCCGGCCACCATCCAGCGGCAATCCAGGCAGCACGTTGAAGACGGCGATGACGACGTTGCTCCAGGCGGCCAGTAGCAGCAGTACCGCGGCGGCCGAGCCGGTGGGCGGCAGCAGGCTGAGCGCCCAGCACCCGGCGCCCAGCAGCAGGGAGGCGGCGGGGCCGGCCGCGGCGATCGCGAACTCGTCGCGGGGCCGGCCGGACTCGCCGTCCAGCTCCGATACCCCGCCGAGCAGGAACACGACGATGCGCTTCACTCGCAGGCCCAGCAGCAGGCTGACCGCGGTGTGGCCGAGCTCGTGCAGCACCACCGAAAGCCCGATCACGACCGCGAACAGCAGCGCGAGCAGGTAGCCGTTCTGCCGGGAGGCGCCGCGCACCACCTCGCGCATGAAGTCCCCGTAGCTCAGGGTGATCAGCGCGACGACGAGCAGCCAGCTGGGCGTGATGTAGATGCCGACGCCGAAGAAGGACCCGAGCTTGATCAGCCGCGGCCGCAGCGGTCCGCCGGGGCGGGACTGCGGCGTCGGTTGCATGGCTGAATCCTACGGAGCCGCAGGTGCGGCCGCCGCCGGCCGCGGGTGGGGTTACGGGCCGCGGGCGTTCAGCGTGGCCGTGTGAGGTCAGTCTCCCGGCCCTGGCTGGCAGCGGTTGCCGGGCCGGTCGCACCATGAATAGGTGCAGGTGCCGCCAGATCCGCCAGGGCTGCAGCGACCGGTCATCTTCGACCAGCTGTGGTGCGACCTGGCGTTCCTGCACTGGCCGGTGGACCCCGCGGCGATCGCCCGGTTCTTCCCATCCGGCAGCCGGCCGGACGTCGTGGACGGCGTCAGCTACGTCGGTCTGGTGCCGTTCCGGATGCGCCGCGCCGGGGTGCTCCGCAACCGACCCATCCCCTACCTCGGGGACTTCCTCGAGGTCAACGTCCGGCTCTACTCGGTGGACGAGCACGGACGGCACGGTGTGGTGTTCCGGTCCCTGGACTGCGATCGCAGCGTGGTGGTGACCGCCGCGCGAGCGATCGGGGTGCCCTACCGCAATGCCGCCATCCAGGCGGCCGGCTACCCGGCTGTCGAGGGGCACCGGATCGCCGACATGGCTCTGGGTTCGCGGCGCTGGTGGACGGTCCGCCGGCGTAGCGGTGCTCACGCGCGCATCGGGGTGCAGGTCGGTGCTCCGGTGCACCCGACCGAGTTGGAGGTGTTCCTGACCGCGCGCTGGGGCATGCACTCGCAACTGGCCGGCCTCGGTCTGTGGACCCCAAACGAGCACCCGGCCTGGACCCTGCACGAGGCGGAGGTCACGGAACTGGAGGAGAACCTGGTCGCGGCCGCCGGCATCCAGCCCGCCGGCCCCATGCTGCGGCCGCTGTGGAGTCCCGGCGTGCGCGCTCGATTCGGCCTGCCGCACCGGGTGCGGCGTCCGCTGAGCCTGCCACGGCAGCCCTGGCTGGTGGACTAGCCGGTATACCAGCCGGTGCCAGGGCGGGTGCCACGACCACGCGCGGCCGGTCCGGCTGCGACCGTACGCTGGACTCGTGAGCCTGTATTACGACGCCGATTGCGGCTTCTGCACCAGGGTCGCCGGCCTGCTGCAGCGGAGCTGGCGGCGGGTCGAGGTGGTGCCCATGCAGAGCGTCGACCTGCCCGCGCTCGGCATCGATCCCGTCCGGGCGCAGGCCGAGATCCCGTTCCGCAGCGCGACCGGGCTCGTCAGCTACGGCAGCGACGCCTTCGCCGCAGCCGCGGCTGCAGCCGGCGGACCGTGGCGCTGGGTCGGTGCCCCGCTGGCCCGGCCACCGCTGCGGCTGGTGGCTCGCCCGGCCTACCGCTGGATCGCCCGGCACCGGCACCAGCTGCCCGGCGGATCGGCCGCCTGCGCGCTGCCGGCACCGCCCGCCCCGTAGCCGCCGGACGCCCCGCTCGGCATAGCCTCCTTACGTGAGCGACAGCAACCCGGCGCCGTCCGGCACCGGTGGGGGCGAGTTGAGCGCCCAGATCCGGGCTCGGGTGCTGCAACGTCGGGGCGACCGGTATCCGGTCAAGCATCAACTG
>DATAKO010000080.1:0-29312 GCA_036261575.1 Jatrophihabitans sp. | reverse complement strand
CCAACCCAGCCCCTCACAGCAACTATGGTTCAGATCACCGCACCTTCCGGACACGCAGAGCAGAAACGGATATCTCGCGCATGGCTTCAACAGCATCCTTCGACTTCGACGTAGTGGTCGTCGGCGGCGGCGGTCACGTCGGACTCCCGCTGGCCATCGCGTTCGCCGACCGCGGACTCAAGGTCGGCATCTACGACCTGAACGACGCAGCCGTGAAGATGATCCTGTCCGGTGAGCTGCCGTTCATGGAGAACGGCGCCAGCGAGGTACTGCAGCGGGTCCTCGAGGCCGGCCGGTTGGACGCCACCACCGACGCCAGCGTGGTCAGCCGCGGCGAGCACATCGTCGTCGTCATCGGCACCCCGGTGGACGAGCACCTGAACCCCGACCCGCACGCCGTGCCGCGAGCGCTGGACGAGTGCAAGCAGTACTTCCGCGAGGGCCAGCTGCTGGTGCTTCGCTCCACCGTCTACCCGGGCGTGACCCGGCGGGTCGAGCGGATGGTCGCCGAGGAGAACCTGGGCGTCGACGTCGCCTTCTGCCCCGAGCGGATCGCCGAGGGCAAGGCGATGGAGGAGCTGTTCTCGTTGCCGCAGATCGTGTCCGCGCGCACCGACGAGGTGCGAGCCCGGGCCGGCCGGCTGTTCGGCCACCTGACCGAGAGCATCGTCGAGCTGCAGCCGGAAGAGGCCGAGCTCGCCAAGCTGTTCACCAACACCTGGCGCTACATCAAGTTCGCCGCCGCCAACCAGTTCTACGTGATGGCCAACGAGCAGGGCCTTGACTTCGACCGCATCCGCGGCGCGCTCGCGCAGGACTACCCGCGCGCCAACGACATGCCGGGCGCCGGCTTCGCGGCCGGGCCGTGCCTGTTCAAGGACACGATGCAGCTGGCCGCCTTCACCGACAACCACTTCGTGCTGGGCCACTCCGCCATGCTGGTCAACGAAGGCTTGCCGCTCTACCTTGTGTCCAAGCTGGAGGAGAAGTACGACCTGGCCAACTCCCGGGTCGGCATCCTCGGCATGGCCTTCAAGGGCGAGAGCGACGACATCCGCTCCAGCCTGTCCTACAAGCTCAAGCGGATCCTGGAGTTCCGGGCCAAGGAGGTGCTGTGCACCGATCCCTACGTGACGGTCGACGCCAACCTGCAGCCGCTGGAGACCGTGCTGGCCAACTCCGACATCCTGATCATCGGTGCCCCGCACAAGGAATACCGCACGCTCAGCCCGTCGGCGCCGGTCGCCGACGTGTGGAACGTGCTGGGCCGCGGCACCACCGTCTGATGCGTGCGGCAGGCACCCCGGCCGGGGGCGGTGAGCGGTAGTGGCACTGGCGATCTCCGTCGTGATTCCCGCCTACAACGAGGGCGAACACATCGTCCCGGTGCTGGAGCGCATCTTCGACTCGGTGGAGTCCGAGTGCGAGATCCTGGTGGTGGTCGACTTCGAGGAGGACACCACGGTCCCGGTGCTGCGTGACTACAGCGAGCGCGAGCCGCGGCTGCACACCCTGATCAGCACGTACGGGCGCGGGCCGGCCAACGCCATCCGGTACGGCATCGATCAGGTCAAGAACCCGGTGGTGGTCGTCACCATGGCCGACGGCTGCGACGACCCGCGCCAGATCGACGCGCTGGCCAGGCTGGTCGACCGCGGCGTCGTGGTCGCGGCGGCAAGCCGCTACAGCGCAGGGGGCCAGCAGGTCGGTGGCCCGATGTTCAAGTCGTTGCTGTCCAAGACCGCCGGCCGCTCGCTGAGCCTGTTCGGCCGGGTCGGCACCCGGGATGCCACCAACTCGTTCAAGGCCTACTCCACCGACTTCATCCGCGAGGTCGGCATCGACAGCCGCAGCGGTTTCGAGATCGGCCTGGAACTCACCGCCAAGGCCCGGCGGCTGCGCCGGCCGGTGGCTGAGGTGCCCACCATCTGGTTGGACCGGACCCTCGGCGAATCGAACTTCCAGCTCAAGGCCTGGATTCCGCGGTACCTGCGCTGGTACCGCTTCGCGTTCGGCAAGCCCATGACGCCGGAACAGGTTGCCGCGGCAGCCAGCAAGATCGCCCTGCAGAACAACAAACCGACGAGGAAGCGAAACAAGTGAGCGAGAACCAGAAGGTATTGGTATCCGGGTCGGCCGGATTCATCGGCGGCTATGTGGTCGAGGAACTGCTCGGTCGCGGTTACTCCGTCGTCGGCATCGACAACTACTCCAAGTACGGGCCGGTGGTGAAGTCCTACGACAACCACCCCAACTACGACTTCATCGAGGGCGACGCCCGCGATGTCGACCTGATGGTCAAGCTGCTCTCGGACTGCGACCACTTCATCGCCGGGGCGGCCCTGATCGGCGGTATCTCCTACTTCCACGCCTACGCCTACGACCTGCTCGCCACCAACGAGCGGATCATGGCCTCGCAGTGCGACGCCGCGATCGAGGCGCACCGCAACGGCAAGCTGAAGAAGGTCACCTACCTGTCGTCCTCGATGGTGTTCGAGTCGACCGAGCACTGGCCCTCCAAGGAGGGCGACGAGCGCAAGATCCCGCCGCCGCTGTCGTCCTACGGCTTCCAGAAGCTGGCCGTGGAGTACTTCGCCAAGGCCGCGTGGGACCAGTACAAGCTTCCCTACACGATCGTCCGTCCGTTCAACTGCGTCGGCATCGGCGAGGGCCGCGCGCTGGGTGACGTCGAGATCGCCTCCGGCAACGTGAAGCTGGCGATGAGCCACGTCGTCCCCGACATCGTGCAGAAGATCGTCAAGGGCCAGGACCCGCTGCACATCCTGGGCGAGGGCAACCAGATCCGGCACTACACCTACGGCGGTGACCTGGCCAAGGGCATCGTCGAGTGCATGTCGCAGGAGGCCGCTTTCAACAACGACTTCAACATCTCGACGCCGGAGAGCACCAGCGTCCGCGAGCTGGCCGAGGTCATCTGGAAGAAGATCAAGGGCGACGCGCCGCTCACCCTGGTCAGCGACGAGGCATTCGAGTACGACGTGCAGAAGCGCGTGCCGGACGTCCAGAAGGCCAAGGACGTGCTCGGCTTCGAGTGCACCACCACGCTGGACGTGATGCTGGACGAGGTCATCCCGTGGGTGACCGAGGCCGTGCACGACGGCCGCCTCTGAGCGGCTCCACCAGCACCACATGACAGTCGTCACCACGCGGCGCCGGGACCAGGTCCCGGCGCCGCGCCGGTTTGTTCCCCGTCTCCGCGCGCTCGCCGCCGGCCACGCGGAACTGATCTGGGCGGCCATCGCGCTCATCGCCACGCTGCTGGTGACCCGCTACCGCTGGCAGTACGCGCACAAGGCCCGCTACCCGGGCCACGCCGATCCCGCCTTCTACTACAACGTCGCGCAGAACATCCACGCCGCCAAAGGGCAGACCATCAACTACGTGTGGCACTTCCTGGTGCCGCAGGACCATCTCACGCACTACGCCTTCGACTACTGGTTGCCGCTGCCGTCCTGGCTGATGGCGCTCGGGTTGGAATCCGGCGGCGGCCTCACCGCCGCCATCGACGTCGCCATCCTGCTGACCGTGCTGCTCTGCGCCGCCGTCTACGCGCTGCTGCGCGAGCTGACGCACAGCAGTTGGGCGCCCGCGCTCGGCGCTGTCGTGGTGCTGGTGCAGCCCGGCACCTCGCGGTATGCGATGCAGACCGAGAGCACCATCTACCTGGCGGCCTTCGGCCTGTGCGCGGTGGCGGCCGCGGTCTACGCCCGCCGCATCGCCTGGATGTGGGTGCCGGCCGGTGCCTTCACCGCTCTCGCCACGCTGTCACGCAGCGAGGGATTGCTGCTGAGCATCGCGATGGGCCTCAGCGCGTTGGCCTGGACCAGGCACAGCCGCTGGTACCTGCGGTTCGGCCTGCTGCTGGCGGGCTACCTGCCCGCGATGGCGTACTTCTTCGTCGAGAACCTGCGCCACTTTCGCACCCTGTTCCCGCCGGCGTCGGCGGCGTTTCCCTACATCACCTCCTACGAGGAGCTGTTCGCCACCCACGTTCCCAAGTCGCTGTCGCTCATCCTCGGCGGCCGGGGCCTGCACTACTACGTGAGCACCCGCGAGCGTGCGTTCTCCGCTCTTCCCAGCATCATGACCCAGCTGATCACGCCTGGGTCGTTCGTGCTGCTGCTGGTGCTGTTCGGGGCGTTTCTGGGCCGTGTGCGCCCAGCCACCGACCGCTGGGACAGCAGCCAGGCCGCGCCGGACTCGCACGTGCGGCGCCGCTGGCTGGCGCCGGTATACCGGGCGTACCGGCACCCGTCGGTACAAGCCGTGCTGCAGTCGGCCTGGTTGCTGCCGGGCACGTTCGCGCTGCTGTCCGTGCTGCTCGACGGTCAGCTGGCGCCGCTGGTCGCGGCCGGCGCCACGCTGAAGAGCTTCGTCACCATCGGCACGCTGCTCATCGTCGTCGCGATGGCCGGCCTGGTCCGGATCAGGCCGCACTGGTGGCTCATCGTGATCGTCGCCGTCATCCTGGTCATCGGCCCGCTGCCCACGCTCAAGCAGCAGACCGAGAGCGTAGTCAGCTACAACAACCAGGTGGGGCAGGGCGTCGTCGGCTACACCAGCAAGCTGCAGGCCGAGCAAGCATGCCTGCACCGTCCGGTGGTGCTGATGACCCGCCAGCCGTGGGAGATCAGCCAGGCCACCGGTTTCCCGACCGTGCAGCTGCCGGCCGGCTCGTTGCAGGACATCATGGCGATCGTGCGCAAGTACGGCGTGACCGACGTGCTCGATCCCGGCATCCGGCCGGCCTTCGCCGACCTGGCCGCGATGACCGGTCCGGACGGCCCGCTGACCACCACCGCCACCTTGCCGGGCGGCCACTTCTACCGGTTCAAGGAGACCACGCAGGGCGCCAGCTGCTGACCGCCGCAACCACGAGGCCCCCGCAACCTCGTGGTCGCGGGGGCCTCGCTGCGGGAGTAGCCGGCCGGTCAGGCCGGGGTGGCGACCATGAAGGCCTGGGCGCCGAGCACCTTCCATGCCAGTGGCACCTTCAGGTACAGCCGCACCAGCGCCGGCCCGGACGGCAGCCGGCTCTTGGTGGTGTAAGGCAGGAAACGCGGAATGCTCTTGACCACCCGGTAGCCCGTCTGGGCGAACGCCTCTTCCATCGCGCGGTCGTCCACCGGAGTGATGTGATCGAAGAACTGCCAGTAGTCCTTGCCGCAGAAGCGCACGTTCGGCTGCAGCAGCAGCAACTGGCCGCCTGGCTTGAGCACCCGGCGCACCTCGAGCAGCGTGGCGGTGATGACCTCGCGGCTGATGTGCTCGAAGAAGTTCGAGATGAACACCCGGTCGACGGAGTGGTCGGGGATGTCAGTCATCTTGTCCGAGCGCAGCACGTGCGTCTCGACGCCCTCGGCAGCGCGGACCTTGACGTCGGGGTTGAGGTCGACCGCGATCTTGCGACCGGCCTTGATGTTGTTGATGAACTCGCAGTGGCCGGCGGCCAGGTCGAGCACGGTGGCATCGGCCGGCACCCACTTCTGGAAGAAGTCCGAGCACAGGACCTCCCAGATGTCCTGTCGCTGCTCGGATTCGGCATTGAACCGGTTGCCGTAGAGGGCTTTCAGGTCGTCGGATTCGAGTTCCACAGGGTCAGGTCATCTTTCGCGTCGGGAGACAGGCTCACGGGCGTCGCGGAATTCAGCGACGCCATAGAATACCAGCGCAAACCGGTTCGAGCTGCCAGCGCACGGCGGCACCGGGTCAGGCTGCGCCTGCACCTGGCGCCCGTGTTTGTTAGGCTCGAGACATCATGCGCACGCTGCTTCTGCTTGGCGGCCGTGACGAGGCTCAGGGAAGCTAGGTTCATCGCCGAACCAGCTCCGGTCGGCCCCTCGTCGCGGGTCGTTGTGTTGCGCCGACAGCCCTTGTTGATCCTGCTTTCGGCTGAGGAGCTTCGGCATGAACCAGAACGGCATCACCCACACCGGCATCACCCAGAAGTATGTCGACCCGACCCGGCGAACCAACCAGCGTCCCTCCGGGATGCCGATTCACCGCTACGGCTCGTTCGCCCCGGTTCACCTGCCCGACCGGCAGTGGCCAGGCCGCACCATCACCCGCGCGCCGCGGTGGCTGTCCACCGACCTGCGTGACGGCAACCAGGCCCTGATCGACCCGATGAACGCCGCCCGCAAGCGGTCCATGTTCGACCTGCTGGTCCGCATGGGCTACAAGGAGATCGAGGTCGGGTTCCCCGCCGCCAGCCAGACCGACTTCGACTTCGTCCGCGAGCTGATCGAGAGCGATCGGGTTCCCGTGGACGTCACCATCTCGGTGCTGACGCAGGCCCGCGAGGAACTGATCGAGCGGACGGTGCAGTCGCTGGTCGGTGCGCGGCAGGCCACCGTGCACATGTACAACGCGGCCGCCCCGGTGTTTCGCCAGGTGGTTTTCGGCTTCGCCGGCGACGGACGCGCGGAGTGCCGCAACATCGCCACCCAGGGAACCCAGGCGGTGATGAAGTACGCCGAGCAGTACCTGCCCGGGACCCGGTTCGGCTACGAGTACTCCCCCGAGATCTTCATGGACACCGAGCTGGAGTTCTCGCTGGACATCTGCTGGGCGGTGATGGACGTCTGGCAGCCCTCGGCCGAGCGCGAGATCGTGCTGAACCTGCCCTGCACCGTCGAGCGCTCCACCCCCAATGTCTACGCCGACCAGATCGAGTGGATGTCGCGCAACCTGCCGCACCGCGAGCACGTGGCGCTGTCGGTGCACACCCACAACGACCGGGGCACCGCCGTTGCCGATGCCGAGTTGGCAGTGCTGGCCGGCGCCGACCGGATCGAGGGTTGCCTGTTCGGCAACGGGGAACGTTCGGGCAACGTCGACCTGGTGACCCTGGGGCTGAATCTGTACAGCCAGGGCATCGACCCGGAGATCGACTTCTCCGACATCGATGAGATCCGCCGGACCGCCGAGTACTGCAACCGGATCGGCGTGCACGAGCGGCACCCCTATGCCGGTGACCTGGTGTACACGTCCTTCTCCGGTTCGCACCAGGACGCGATCAAGAAGGGCTTCGACGCGCTGGAAAGGTCGGCGCGGGCCGCCGGCCGGCCGGTCTCGGAGATGCCCTGGCAGATCCCGTACCTCCCGATCGATCCGAAGGAGGTCGGCCGGTCCTACGAGGCCGTGATCCGGGTGAACTCCCAGTCCGGCAAGGGTGGCGTCGCCTACATCATGAAGACCGAGCACTCGCTGGATCTGCCGCGGCGGCTGCAGATCGACTTCAGCCAGGTGATCCAGCGGCACACCGAGGACGCCGGCGGCGAGGTCAGCGCCGAAACCATGTGGGCGATCTTCGAGCAGGAGTACCTCTTCGACTCCGATGCCACCTTCGCGCTGACCTCGTTCTCCTCCGCCGACGACGGCGGGATGACACGGGTCAACGCCCGGGTGCGCGCGTTCGGCAAGTACTACGACGTGACCGGCGTCGGCAATGGGCCCATCAACGCCTTCTGCCAGGCGGTATCCGAGCCCGACATGGGGCTCGGCGGGGTCGGCCTGCGGGTGCTCGACTACTCCGAGCACGCGCTGACCACCGGCGGGGATGCCGAGGCGGCGGCCTATCTGGAGATCGAGGTCGGTGACCGGGTCCTGTGGGGCGTCGGCATCTCCGAGTCGATCGTCGGCGCTTCGCTGCGCGCCGTCATGAGCGGCGTGAACCGCATCGCCCGAGACACCGCCAGCTAACCGCCCACCCCGCTTGGCATTGTGCGGCCCGAAAGGACCCGTTTAGGCGGGTAATCGGGTCTTTTCGGGCCGCACAATGCCGGTGGGTGAGCCGGGGTCAGCGGACAGTTGCGAGGCCGGCGATGTGCCTGCCGATCTCCAGGGAGCTGGTGGCCGCAGGTGAGGGCGCGTTCAGTACGTGCACGTTGCGACCCCGCTGGCGGATCAGGAAGTCGTCTACCAGGCTGCCGTCCGACTTCAACGCCTGCGCCCGCACCCCGGCCTTGCTCGGCAACAGGTCGGCCTCGGTGATACCGGGCACGAGCCGGGCCAGGCTGGCGGCGAACCGCTTGCGGGACAGCGATCGGGCCACCTCGGTCATGCCCTCGCCGAAATTGCGCCGGGCCAGCCGCCAGAACCCGGGGAACCGGGCGACGTCGAGCACGTCCCGTGGCCGGATGGTCGTCCAGCCGTACCCTTCCCGGGCCAGCGCCAACACGGCATTCGGGCCGGCGTGCACCGAACCGTCGACCATCTTCGTCAGGTGTACGCCGAGGAACGGGAAGTCCGGGTCGGGCACCGGATAGATCAGGCCCTTGACCAGGTGCCGAGCTTCCGGCCGCAGCTCGTAGTACTCCCCCCGAAACGGCACGATCCGCGAATCCAGCCGCTCGATGCCGTCGGCCAGCGCCAGCCGGTCGGCCTGCAGCCCACCGCAGTTGACCAGCACGTCGGCCACGAACTCGCCCGCGGTGCTGGTCACCAGCGTCTCGTCGCCGCGAGCAACAAGGCCGGTCACCGCGGTACCCAGTCGCAGCTCAGCCCCGGCCACACGCAGCTCATCGGCCAGCGCCAGGCACACCGCCGGGTAGTCGGTGATGGCGGTGGAGGTGACCCGGATCGCCGCAAGGGCGTTCACGAACGGCTCGTGCTCGCGCGCCTCGTCCGGCCCGAGCCGGTACACCTCGATGCCGTTGTCCAGACCACGCTGGTACAGCTTGTCCAGGCGCGCCAGCTCATCCGGTTCGGTCGCCACGATCAGCTTGCCGGTACGCACCACCGGTATGCCGTGCTCCTGCGCGTACCGCGACATCGACTCCGCACCCGCTCGGCACATCACGGCCTTGGCCGAGCCCGGCGGGTAGTAGATGCCGGAGTGGATCACGCCCGAGTTGCGACCGGTCTGGTGCTGGGCGAGCCCGTTTTCCTTCTCCAGCAGGACGAGGTGAGCCTGCGGGTCGGCCAGCATGATGGCACGGGCGGTGGCCAGCCCGACGATGCCGCCGCCGATGATCACGTACCGGGCCATGCCCACCCCCGTGCCCTGTCCGAAGCTGCTCCGGCCGGGCATCGCCGTCCGGGACCGGCCGACACCGCCGGTCGACCGTTGCCGAGGCTACCGGCCCCCTACTACGGCCACTGCGGCCCGGTCCAGCCGGGTACGGTCTGGGCGGACGGTGCCCGGGCGGGCCGCAGCGCGACAACCAGGGCCACCACAGCCAGCGCCAGCAGCGCTACCGCCAGCGCACCCAGCAGCACCACCCGGCTCGGCGGCGCGCCGGAGTCGGCGCTGACCCGGTAGTCACCGCCGGGAAACTGCCTGGTGATCGCGGGCAGCTTGGCCGGCTTGAGAGTGCTCGTGGTGGTGTGGCTGGCCAGCAGCGGCGCAACGCCGTCGAACACCTCGTTGGCGGCGGTCGCGGCCGGCACGCCGGCGCTGATCGCAGCCTCCGGGTTGATCACGCCTACCCCGTAGGCCGCGTCCCGTCCCTTCGGCCCCCGGTCCGTGGCGGTGTCCAGCACCCGGGTCAGGATCTGGCGACCGGTCTCGGTCGGGTACTTCGACCAGACCATCGCCAGGGCAGCGGAGGTCATCGCGGTTGCCTGCGAGGTGCCGTCGCCGATATAGGCCGAATCCCGGCTGAGCGTGGGGATGGCCTCGCCCGGCGCGGACAGGGTGAGGTACGGGTGCCGGGAGGAGAAGGACGCGACGTCGAGGTTGCGGTCGACCGCACCGACCGACACCACCCCGAGGCACACGCCCGGTTCTTCGACCGGGGAGTTCGCGTCGCCGGAGTTGCCGGAGGCCGCCACCACGAGCGCGCCCTTGCGCAGCGCGTGCAGCACCGCCTGTTGCACGCCGGCAGGGCACGGATCCGGACCGTCCTCCTCCTCGTCACGGACGCCACCCAGGCTCATGCTGATGATCTTGGCGCCATGGTCGGCGGCCCAGTTGATCGCGGTCGAGGTGGCGTTCGGCGTCGGCGTGCCGTGACTGACCACACCGTGCAGCGGCACCGAGATCGGCAGGATCTGCGCGTTCGGCGCCAGCCCCTCGATGTTGCCCAGGCCGGGCCGGGCCACCATGATCGAGGCCATAGCGGTGCCGTGCGAGAAGCCCTCGGCGTCGAAATCGGTGCGGCCGTCGGTCCCGTTGCCGATGAAGTCGGCGCCGGGCAGCACCTTGCCCGACAATTCAGGCACGCTCGCCTGGACCCCGGTGTCGATCACCGCGATGGTGATGCCGTGGCCGTCCGCGCCGCCGCCCCACAGGGTCGGCACCTGCCAGCTGTCGAACCACCATTCCGGCGCCTCGGACGGCCCGGGCGCGGCAACAGCAGGCGCAGCGGGCATCAGGGTGGGCACCGCAAGTGCCAGCAGCGCGACCGAGGCGAGCAGCAATCGCCGCCCCCGACGGCGGCCGGTCACGACGCGCTCCAGTAAATGGTCTCGAGGTTGGCCAGCGAGGCCACCGCGTGGACGGACAGGTCCGTGGTTCCCGATTTCGCCACTGCCTGGTTGTTGAAGTCCCATACCCTCCAGGTCGCCTTCACACTGACCTGTCCGGTCAGCGCGATCTCGCCGGCTCCGGCGGAATCCAGCGCGATGCTGATGCCGGAGGTGATCGGGGCGACGGTGCCGCGCAGTGTTCCGGGCACCGGGCGGTCGTCGTCCACCTGCGGGCAGTTGGCGTCGGCGGACTTGCCGCTCAGGCAGCTGGTGAGCGCCGCGGTGAGAGCCCTGGTGAGATCTGCCTTGGCGCTGCTTGTCAGGCCGACCGTGATCGCCACGCTCTGGCCGTCATCGGCGATCCGGACGGTGGGATCACCCTGTACCTGCAACGAGGATGAGTCCGTGTCCACCGGCAGCGCACCGGGGAACACGTAGATGGAGTGGTCGGGCAGCACGGCATCGGCGAGGGTTACCCGGTCACCACCGGTGGAGCTGACGCCGACGCTGACCTGCGGGGCCACCGTCTGCAGCTTCCAGCCCGAGCCTCGCTTGGTCAGCTGGAGCTGGTCGTGCACGAGCCGCGGACCGCTGTGCAACCCCAGCGTATAGTCGACGTCCGCGGTGGCCTCGCTGCCCTGCACGGTCACGTCGTCGACGTGCACCTTGCCGAGCGCGCCCGCCGCAAGCTGCTGCTTGAGGACGGCGTCGGTGAGATAGCTGCCGCGCGGCGGCACCGCGGCGTAGCCGAGCGCATCTGCCGCGCGGCCGTGTGCCAGCGCGGCGAAGTAGTTCTGCACAATCTGGCGGGGCGAACGCGAGGCCTGGTACTGCGCAACCGCGAGGCCGCCGGCTGCGACGCCGGCCAGTAGCCCCAGCACGGCGAGCAGCAACGGCACCCGACGCAGCCGGCGCGTCCGGCCGGAGCCGGCCGCGGAGGGCAGCGCCCAGCCGGCAGGTGGCCACGCGGCGGCGGGTGCGGCCGGGCCCGGAGGGTAGGGCTGGTAGCCGGGCTGCGACTGGTAGCCCATGTGCGGCTGATAGCCCGCGTGCGGCTGAACCGGCTGCGGTTGGTAGTTCGTCCGACCGTAGGGCTGGCCGTAGAGGCCACCGGCAGGCGGCGCGGACTGCACGGGTGCAGGCGCGGACGGGACCGGTGCATCGGGCGCAGGCGCCGCCGACAGGTCAGCCGCCGCCGGCATCAACTGCTGGGACGCGTCCTCCGGCTGCGCCGGAACCACCGCCGGAACCGGCGGCGCGCCGGTGCGAGAGTCTTCGCCCGGCGGGTCGTGCATGGTCATGTTGTCAGTTCATCATCTATCTGGCGGTTTCGTAGCTCATTCGACCGATCTGCGGCCGGAAAACGCCCGGCCGAGGGTGACCTCGTCCGCATACTCGAGGTCACCACCGACCGGCAGCCCGCTGGCAAGCCTGCTGACGGTCAACCCCATCGGCTTGATCAGCCGTGCCAGGTAGGTCGCCGTCGCCTCGCCTTCGAGGTTCGGGTCGGTCGCCAGGATCAGCTCGGTGACGGTGCCGTCGGACAGCCGTTGCAGCAGCTCGCGCACCCGCAGGTCATCCGGGCCGACGCCGTCGATCGGGCTGATCGCCCCGCCCAGCACGTGGTAGCGGCCCCGGAACTCGCGGGTGCGCTCGACCGCGACCACGTCCTTGGGTTCCTCCACCACGCAGATCACCGTCGGGTCCCGTCGCGGATCGCGGCAGATCCGGCACTCGTCCGACTCGGCCACGTTGCCGCAGATCCGGCAGAACTTGACCTCAGCCTTGACCCGCCGCAGCGTGCTGGCCAGTCGCTCGACGTCGACCGCGTCAGTAGCCAGCAGGTGGAAGGCGATGCGCTGGGCGCTCTTGGGGCCGATGCCCGGCAGCCGGCCGAGCTCGTCGATCAGGTCCTGGACAGCGCCCTCGTACATCATGGCCGCACCCGGTATGCCACTCGCGTCACAGGCCGGGAATGCCCAGCCCGCCGAGGCCACCGCCAAGGCCGCCGGTGAGCGGGCCCATCTTGTCGGCAGCCAGCTCGCCGGCCTGGCTGGTCGCGTTGCGCACCGCGGTGATCACGAGATCCTGCAGCGTGTCGACGTCCTCCGGGTCGACCACCTTCGGATCGATCCGCACCGCCAACAGCTCACCGTTGCCGGTCACCGTCGCGGTCACCAGACCCCCACCGGCAGAGCCCTCGACCCGCGCCTCGGCAAGCTCGGCCTGCGCCGCGGCGAGGTCACGCTGCATCTTCTGCGCCTGCTTCATCAGCTGCTGCATGTTCGGCTGGCCACCTGGTCGCACGTCGTTCTCCCGGTCAGTATTCGGCGGTGACGGTCCGGCGCGGGCCGATCCTGGGCCAGCCTAACCCGCCCCTCTGGCAGTCTTGACCTCTGTGTGGCTGCGACTCGGCATCGGTGTGGTGTCCGTACTGGTACTGACAAGCTGTAGCCAGCGACCGGTGCCGACCGGTTCCCCCGGACCGGCGGGGCCGTCATCGACCGCCGGCGCGGCCCAGGCCTCGACAGCGGGAGCAGCACCAGTACCGGCGCGCTCTGCGGCGGCCTCGCGATCCACTGTGCCCTCGCCACCCCGCTTCACGGCGACCGTCGTGCTGAATCCCGGTCACAACGGCGGTAACGCCGACGCGGCCACCGCGATCGGCCGCCTGGTCGATTCCGGGTTCGGTCAGGCCAAGGCCTGCGACACCACCGGGACGCAGACGAACGGCACCGGTTACCCGGAACATGCCTTCGCCTGGGACGTCGCTCTGCGCGCGCGCAACGTGCTGCAAGCCCGCGGTGTCCGGGTCATCCTGACCCGCAGTTCGGACACCGGCGTGGGTCCGTGCGTGGACGAGCGAGCCCGTATCGGCAACCGGTCCGGTGTGGCGGCAGTGGTGTCCATCCATGCCGATGGCGCACCGCCGGACGGGCATGGCTTTCACGTCGAGGAGTGTGACCGGCAACCAGCGGGGCCGGCGGTGGCGGCGGCCTCGCACCGGTTGAGCGTCGCCGAGCACGACGCACTGCTGCGCGGCTCCGGCCTCACCGTCTCCAGCTACCTCGGCAGCGAGGGGTACCTGAAGCGGGATGACCTGGCCGGTTTGAACCTCGCGACCGTGCCGGCGACCTTCCTTGAGCTGGGCAACATGCGCAACGACGGCGACGCGGCACTGCAAACCTCACCTGCGGGCCGGCAGCGGCTGGCCGATGCGGTCGCTGCCGGCATCCTCAGCTGGCTGGCAGCGCGCTGATCACCCGCGCAGCTGGGGCTCCAGCGCGGCCAGCAGCCCGGCGCAGGCTCGTTCGGTCAGCTCCAGCACGTTCTCGAAGCCTTCCGCATCGTCGTAGTACGGGTCGGGGATGTCGAGCTCTGCCCCGGCGCTCGGATCGTGGGATCGCAGCAGGCTGAGCGAGCTTGCCGCCTGTTCCGGATCGGCCGAGAGCCGCGCCAGGTTGCCCAGCCGGGACAGGTGGCCGCTGTCGATGGCCAGCACCACGTCACGCTCGTCGAAGTGGTGTGCCAGAAACTGCTTGGCCACGTGCTCGTGCGGCTGGTAGCCGTGTGCGAGCAGGGTGTGCCGCGCCCGCGGTTCCATGTCGTGCCCGGCGTGCCACGGGCCGGTTCCGGCACTGTCGACCAGCACCCGGCCGGCCAGGCCTGCTTCGTCCGCCAGCTGTCGGAACACCACCTCCGCGGTCGGTGACCGGCAGATGTTGCCTGTGCAGACGAAGCACACCCGTAGCGGAAGCGCCGGCTGCCCGCTCACCCGCGACCCTCGACGGGCCGGGCGCCCAGGCTGTTCTGCAGCAGCGCCAGAGCTGCGGCCTCGGCATCACCGGCGCCGGCGTCGTGCCGGCTCACCGCGTCCGTCTCCTCATCGACGCCGTCTCGCTCGTCCACCGGCGGCGGAGGCGGCGGAGCGGGGGGTTCGCCCACAGCTGCCACCGAGCGCGTGGCAGCGGCAGGTGGGTTGCCGGTGCTGACCTGGATCGTCCAGCCGCCGCCCACCACGTCGGCCAGAGCCTCTCGCAGCACTGCCAGGTTGCTCTCCTCGCCGACCATCTTGGCAATCACGGCCGAGCTTGCTGCCAGCGTGATCGCGGTGCCCTCGACTGAGCCGATCGGGGCGTTGTCGAGCAGCGCGCGGGTGCGCCGGCTCTTATCCCTCACCCGGTCCAGGATCTGCGGCCACTGCCGGCGAAGCCCGACCGAGTCTCCGGCGGCCTCAGCGACAGCGGCAGCCTCCGGCTCGGGGCCAGCGGCTGGCTTGGCGGCAGCGGCAGGCTTCGGCTCGGCGGCAGCGGCAGGCTCGGCGGCAGCGGCTGGCTCGGCGGCAGCGGCTGGCTCGGCGGCAGGCTTCGGCTCGGCCGCCGCCGCCTGCACCGGTACACCGGCGGCCGGTGCGCTCGGAGCCGGTGCGCTGGGGGCCGGTTCTTCAGCTTGGGCCGCAGCCTGGGCAGGGACTGCCGGAGTCTTGTTCGCCGAGCTCGGCGCAGTCGGTCTCGCGGCCGACGGTTCATTCGGTCGAACCGCGGCGGACGGGCGGGCAGGCCCCGGCTGGTCGTCCGACATTCCCTGCCGGCGCTCCAGCCGCTCGATGCGCTGCAGCAGGGCCGCCGAGTCGGTGGCAGCGTCGGGCAGCAGCATCCGGGCCGACAGCAGCTCGAGCATCAGCCTGGGCGAGGTCGTGCCGCGCATGTCGGTCAGCGTGGTGTGGGTGATGTCGGCATAGCGCACCAGCGTGGCCAGGCCGATGCGCCGCGACTGATCGGCCATCCGGCTGACCTGATCGCCGGGGTAGTCGATCATGCCCTTGTCCACGGCGTCGGGCACCGCGTCCAGCACCATCAGGTCTCGAAACCGCTCCAGCAGGTCGGAGGCGAACCGGCGCGGATCGTGGCCGGCCTCCACCACCCGGTCGATGGTGGCGTAGACGCCTGCCGCGTCGCCGACGGCCAGCGAGTCGGTCATGTCGTCC
The DNA here is from genome assembly GCA_036261575.1 of Jatrophihabitans sp. Taxonomy (GTDB): domain Bacteria; phylum Actinomycetota; class Actinomycetes; order Mycobacteriales; family Jatrophihabitantaceae; genus Jatrophihabitans_A. The sequence continues at coordinate 13,891 of DATAKO010000080.1, read as the reverse complement.
AGCAGGGTCGCGTCGGTGACACCGAGCAGGCCGACCGCCGCCGCATACGTGACACCCTCGGGACCGGCACCGGCCAGCAGCTGGTCGAGAACCGACAGCGAATCACGGGCTGATCCGGCCCCGGCGCGGACCACGAGCGGAAACACCTGCGGCTCGACGACGGCGCCCTCCGCCTTGCAGATGTTCTCCAGGTGTGTCCGCAGCACAGTCGGCGGGATCAGCCGGAACGGGTAATGGTGGGTACGGGACCGGATGGTCTGCAACACCTTGTCCGGTTCGGTGGTGGCGAAGATGAACACCAGGAAGTCCGGCGGCTCTTCCACCAGCTTCAGCAGGGCGTTGAAGCCCTGCGTGGTCACCATGTGCGCCTCGTCGATGATGTAGACCTTGAACCGGTCGCGCACCGGCGCGTAGTACGCGCGCTCGCGCAGGTCGCGGGCATCGTCGACGCCACCGTGGCTGGCCGCGTCGATCTCGATCACATCGATCGAGCCGGAGCCGTTGGGCGCCAGATCCCGGCAGCTGTCGCAGACCCCGCAGGGGGTAGGCGTCGGCCCCTGGATGCAGTTCAGCGACCGCGCCAGGATGCGCGCACTGGACGTCTTGCCGCAGCCGCGGGGACCGGAGAAGAGGTAGGCGTGGTTGATCCGCCCGGCGGTGAGCGCGTGCATCAACGGGCCGGTGACATGCTCCTGCCCGATCACCTCGGCGAAGGTTGCCGAGCGGTACTTCCGATAGAGCGCCAGAGCCACGCGGACCACCATAGCCGGGCCGGCCGACAGCGCGGCAGGCAGCAAAGGACCCCTCGCGTACCCGCCAGAGCCTGCTTATCCTTGCTGCCTTCCGGCCCTGGGGAGGTTCACAGGATGAGCGCCACGCGAGGGGTCTGGGCACTGAGTCTAGTGCGGCGCCGCCGCGAGCGGGAAATCGCCGCCGCACTCGGACCCGCATCGCGGACGCCGGCGGCCTACCCGTATTCTCTTCCGCGGAGGATTCGCATAGTGGCCTAGTGCGCACGCTTGGAAAGCGTGTTGGGTGCAAGCCCTCAGGGGTTCGAATCCCCTATCCTCCGCCATACGTAGCGCCGGCATCGGGTCTGTTCGCCGCGCACACGCGGCCCAGCCGGTCCGTGAAATTGCCCGCCCGACACAGCCGCGTCACGCCCTCGTCATCGGCGTCCACTGCACTGGTGTCCGTCGAACTGCGGACGCGAGGGATGAACAATGCCACGGTTGCTGAGCTTCGAGTACTCGTCGGTACATGGCGCGCTGGCCGCCGCCTACACCTCCGGCGCGCTGGCCGCCGAGTTCGGTCCGGAACGGGTTCGGGTCTCATTGCCCGCGGATGCGCAGTCGCGGGGTTGGCCCGCGCCGCTGCTGGCCGAGCTGCCGCTGGCAGCTGCTCGCCAGCTGCGCTTCGACACCCGGCTGCTGGGCCTAGTCCCCGACGGCGACGGCCCGGCGTGGGCCCTGCTCACCTCACACGTGTATCTGGAGCGCGAGTCGGCGCTGCTGGTTCGCGCGCTCGGCGCGGTGCTGCTTGCCCGCCCGCACCGACGCCCGGTGCCTGCGAGCGAGCCGGCCGACGCCGGCTGGGCGGCCGACGGCCCGCTGCGAGCCGCCGGCATCCTGGTCACCGAGGACTTCGTCGGCGCGCGCGCCACCATCGCCGCCTGAACGGCGGTGCACTCGCCGGCCCGGCGGCCGGCTCGGGCGCTGTGGGTCGCTCGAGGGCGCGGGATGCGTCCTCAGTAGTGAGGCTTGGGCTTGCGCCGTTCGGCACGGTCGGCTCTCGGCCGCTCGCCGCGCTCGGTGCCGCGGTGCTCGCTACGGCCACCGCCTTCACGGGTCAGCCCGAGCAGCTTGCCCGAGATGCGGGTGCCGGACAGTGCCGCGAGCGTGGCCGCGGGCAGGTCCGCCGGCAGCTCCACCAGCGAGTGATCCACCCGGATGTCGATGTGCCCGAAGTCGCCTCGGGTCAGGCCGCCCTCGTTCGCGATCGCGCCGACGATGGCATTCGGCTTGACCTTGTGCCGCCGGCCGATCCCGATCCGGTAGGTGGCCATCCGCTGATCCGTGCGTGGCTTGCGGGTGCCGGCAACCCGGGCAGGCGTGCGCGGCCGGCCACTTTCCCGCGCCGGCAGCTCGCGCGGCCGCCGGGGCGGATCCGGCTCCAGCAGGAAGGTCTTGTCGTCCTGGGCCAGCACCGCCAGCGCAGCGGCCACGTCGGCCAGCGGCACGTCGTGCTCGTCGGCGTAGGCCGCGATCAGCTCGCGGAACACCGGCAGCTCCGCGGAATCCAGCGCGGCAGTGATGGAGTCGGCGAAGCGCGCCTTGCGGGTCGAATTCACGTCCTCGGCGCTGGGCACGGCCATCTCCGCCAGCGACGACCGGGTGGCCTTCTCGATCGCCGAGAGCAGGTACCGCTCTCGCGGGGTGACGAACAGCAGCGCCTCGCCCGTCCGCCCGGCACGGCCGGTGCGGCCGATCCGGTGCACGTAGGACTCGGTGTCCGTCGGGATGTCGAAGTTCACCACGTGACTGATCCGGTCGACGTCCAGTCCCCGGGCGGCGACATCGGTGGCCACCAGCAGGTCCACCGTGCCCGCCTTCAACTGGGCGATCGTCCTTTCCCGCTGGGCCTGAACCAGGTCGCCGTTGATCGCCGCGGCGGCGAACCCGCGGGCGCGCAGCCGCTCGGCCAGGTCCTCGGTCGCCTGCTTGGTGCGGACGAAGATGATCATGCCGTCGAAGGTCTCGACTTCCAGGATGCGGGTCAGCGCATCCAGCTTCTGGGCATTGCTCACCATCAGGTAGCGCTGGCGGGTGTTGGCTGCCGTCACGGTGCGCGCCGCAACCGAGATCTCCGCGGCATTGCTGAGGTATCGCTGCGAGATCCGGCGGATCTGCGCCGGCATGGTCGCGGAGAAGAGCGCGACCTGCTTGCTCTCCGGAGTCTCGGCCAGGATCGTCTCGACGTCCTCCTGAAAGCCCATCCGCAGCATCTCGTCGGCCTCGTCGAGAACCAGGAACTGCAGCCCGGACAGGTCCAGCGACTTGCGTTGCAGGTGGTCGATGACGCGGCCCGGCGTGCCCACGATCACCTGCGCGCCGCGGGACAAACCGGCCAGCTGGCGGCCGTAGGACGAGCCACCGTAGACCGGCAGCACCTGCAGTTGCGGCAGGTGGTGGGCGTACTTGCTGATCGCCTCCGACACCTGCAACGCCAGCTCCCGGGTCGGCGCCAGCACCAGGGCCTGCGTGCTGCGGTCCTGCGGGTCGATCCTGGCCAGCAGCGGCAGGGCGAAGGCGGCGGTCTTTCCGGTACCCGTCTGCGCCAGGCCCACCACGTGACGTCCTTGCAGCAACGGTGGAATAGTCGCTGCCTGGATCGGCGACGGTGACTCGTAGCCGACCTCGGCCAGCGCCCGCAACAGCGGTTCCGGCAGGCCCAGCTCGGCGAAGGATTTCTCAGTGTTGTCGGCGCTCGTCATCACCCTCCAATCTAGTCGATTGCCGGCCAGGCACGGACCACTGTGCGGGCCACGGCCCGGCCACCCGGGGTACGTCGGCTTCGCCTAGATTGGGACCTCATGACGGCTGACGAACCCACCATCCTGGCTACCTCTGGCGGCGTCGTGCCCTCGGCGCGCAACCGCTGGGAGGTGGGACCGTTGACCGACTACGCCATCGAGCTGGCGGGAGTCACCGGACGCGCGCCGAAGGTGTGCTTCCTGGCGACGGCATCCGGCGACAACTCTGACCTGATCCGCACCTTCTACGGAGCGGCGCTGCTGCGCGGCCTGCAACCCAGCCATCTGGCGCTGTTCCCGATGCCCAACCTGCCGGACCCCGCCGGGCATCTGCTGGAACAGGACGTGATCTGGGTCTGGGGTGGCAGCGTGGCCGGGCTGCTGGCGATGTGGCGGCTGCACGGCCTGGACGAGGCGATGCAGGCCGCGTGGCAGGCCGGCGTGGTGCTGACCGGGGTGTCGGCCGGCTCCATCTGCTGGCACGCCGGAGGCACCACCGACTCCTTCGGGCCGACGCTGCGGCCCGTGACCGACGGTCTCGGCCTCATCCCCTTCTCCAACGGGGTGCACTACGACGGCGAGAGCCAGCGGCGGCCCCTGTTCCACGAGCTCATCGGTGACGGCACCCTGCCCGACGGCTATGCCACCGACGACGGCGCCGGGGTGCTCTACCGGGGCACCCGCTGGGTCGAGGCGGTGACCGAACTCGAGGGAAAATCAGCTTATCGAGTAACCCGAAACGCTGACGGAACGGTTACCGAAGAGCCGTTGCCGACCAGGTTGCTGTGATCGTCGGCGCGCTGGCCGAGCAGGCGGTCGAGATCGGGCCCGACCCGGACCAGCTGTACGAGGCGTTCGCCGACTGGGCCGGCAGCACCGGACTGGAGCTCTACCCGCACCAGGTCGAGGCACTCATCGAGCTGCTGTCCGGGGCAAACGTCATCCTGGCCACGCCGACCGGATCGGGCAAGTCGCTGGTGGCGACCGGGGCTCACTTCGCCGCGCTGGCGCAGGGCAGGCGCAGCTTCTACACCGCTCCTATCAAGGCGCTGGTGAGCGAGAAGTTCTTCGCCCTGTGCGCCGTGTTCGGCACGGCCCGCGTCGGCATGCTCACCGGGGACGCCAGCGTGAATCCGGGCGCCCCGATCATCTGCTGCACCGCTGAGGTACTGGCCAACCTGGCACTGCGGGAGGGGCGCGGCACCGAGGCGGGCATCGTGGTGATGGACGAGTTCCACTACTACGGCGACCCGGACCGGGGCTGGGCCTGGCAGGTGCCTCTGCTGGAGCTCAACGACGCCCAGTTCGTGCTGATGTCGGCCACCCTCGGTGACGTCAGCTTCTTCTCCGACGACCTGACGCGCCGGACCGGCCGCGACACCGCCGTCATCACCGGGGTCGCGCGCCCGATCCCGCTGTTTCACTACTACGCGGTCACCAGCCTGCAGGAGACCGTGACGGAGTTGCTGGAAACCCAGCAGGCACCCATCTACGTCGTGCACTTCACCCAGGCCGCCGCGGTGGAGCAGGCGCAGGCACTGACCAGCATCAAGGTCGCCAGCCGAGAGCAGCGGGACCGCATCGCCGAGGCCATCTCCCGTTTCCAGTTCCGTTCCGGTTTCGGCAAGACGCTGAACCGGTTGCTCCGGCACGGCATCGGGGTGCATCACGCCGGCATGCTGCCCAAGTACCGGCGGCTGGTCGAGCAGCTCGCCCAGGACGGGCTGCTCAAGGTCATCTGCGGAACCGACACCCTGGGTGTGGGCATCAACGTCCCGATCCGCACCGTGCTGCTGACCTCGCTGAGCAAGTACGACGGCCGGCGGACCCGGCAACTGCAGGCGCGCGAGTTCCACCAGATCTCCGGCCGGGCCGGACGGGCCGGCTTCGACACCGCGGGCACGGTCGTGGTGCAGGCGCCGGAGCACGACATCGAGAACGCCAAGTTGCTGGCAAAGGCCGGTGACGACGAGCGCAAGCGGCGCAGGGTTCAGCGCAAGAAGGCCCCCGAGGGCTTCGTGTCCTGGTCGCAGAACACCTCCGACCGGCTGCAGGCCGCCGCGCCCGAACCGCTCACCTCGCACTTCGCGGTGACGCCCTCCCTGGTGCTCAACGTGCTTGCCCGCCAGGGTGATCCGATCGCGGCCATGCGCCGGCTGCTCACGGACAATCACGAGCCGCTGAACGCCCGCAAGCACGTGCGCTCGGCGATCCAGATCTATCGGTCGCTGGTGGCAGCAGGAGTCATCGAGCGCCTGCCGGAACCCGACGCGGATGGCCGGACGATTCGGCTCACCGTCGACCTGCCTGCTCACTTCGCCCTCAACCAGCCGCTGTCCACCTTCGCGCTGGCCGCACTGGACCTGCTCGACCTGCAGAGTGAGAGCTACCCGCTCGATGTCGTTTCGATCATCGAGGCGACCCTGGACGACCCACGCCAGGTGCTGATGGCCCAGCAGAACCTGGCGCGGGGCGAGGCGATCGCGGCGATGAAGGCCGACGGCGTGGAGTACGAGGAGCGGATGCAGCGGCTGGAACAGATCAGCTATCCGCGACCGCTGGCCGAGCTGCTGGAGGCGGCCTTCGCGACCTACCGCCAGGGGCATCCCTGGCTGCTGGGCCACCAGCTCTCGGCAAAGTCGGTGATTCGCGACATGTGGGAGCGGGCACTGACGTTCAGCGAATACGTTGCTTTCTACGGCTTGAACCGATCCGAGGGGCTGGTGCTGCGCTACCTCAGTGACGGCTACCGGGCGCTCAGCTCGAGCGTGCCCGCAGCGGCGCAGACCGAACAACTGCAGGACCTCATCAGCTGGCTGGGCGAGGTGGTTCGGCAGACCGATTCCAGCCTGCTCGACGAGTGGGAACAGCTTGCCGAGCCGGCGGCCCAGCCGGCGACTCCGGTGAACTCCCCGCCGCGCGCCCTGACCGGCAACACCCGCGCCTACACCACGCTGATCCGCAATGCGATGTTCCGGCGCGTCGAGTTGGCGGCCCGCCACGCATACGCCGAGCTCGGCGTCCTCGATACGGCAAGCGGCTGGGACGAACTTGCCTGGCGCGAGGCGCTGGCCGGCTACTGGGCGGAATACGACCGGATCGGTATCGGCGCGACCGCGCGCGGAGGGGAGCTGTTCGTGCTGCAGAAGGAGCCCGACCGCTGGCTGGTCCGGCAGATCCTGGACGACCCGGACGGTGACCGCGACTGGGCGATCACCGCAGAGGTCGAGCTGGCTGCCAGCGATGCCGCCGGTGAGGCGGTAATCCGGCTGCACGACGTCGGCCCTGCGAGCTGAGCGCACCGATTACATGCAGTCACTTTGACGTCAAACTTGTAAGCGGAGCGCGATTATCCTTGGCGCTCGGACCGCCAGATCAAGACAATTCGTCCTAAAGATAGACCCGTACTGTTACAGATCGACTTTTCCTCCTCGCAACTCCTTTCCTAAATGTCGGGCAACGATTACCGTCCGGTCCGACAGCGAGGCACCATGGGGACGGGGAGGCGGTGTGCTCATTGACGCCGGAATGGAGCGCAGAGCGGTCGAGCTCGACTGGAGCCGGACCGTGGATCGGCGACTGGTGCATCGAGATGCACTCGCCGAAGTGCTGCTCACCGACCTGGTCCGGCGTGGCGAGTCGAGCTTCGAGGTAGCGGCGCAGTGGCCGCGCTCGCACCGGGTCTACCGTCCGGATGCCGATGGCCGGCACGACCCGATGCTGATTCTGGAAACGGTGCGACAAACCGGCTTGGCGCTGTCGCACTTCGGGTTCGGAGTTGACCGTGATCAGTACTCGATCATGCGCGACATCGGTTTCACCCTGACACCGGACTGTGAACCGCGCACGGAATTGGCCGCGACGAATATCGCCATCTCGGTCGAGTGCGTCGACATCCGAATGCTGTCAGGCAGCTTGCGGACAATGACGGTGATCCTGGACTTCCGCCACGGCGAGAAGCGGTTCGCCACCGGCACCGGCACGCTGACCTGGATGTCGCCGGCGACGTTCAGGGCACTTCGCGAGCGGCACCGGACGCAGCTGCCGGACGGTCCAGTGACCGTCGCCGTGCCGTCGCCGTCCCGGTGGCGCAGCGCGGCAGACTCCCTGATCGCCGCCCCCGACCCCGCCTTCCCGCGCCGGCGGCTGCTCGTCCCGTTGGATCATCCGGTGTATTTCGACCACCCGCTGGACCACGTCCCCGGCCTGCTGCTGATCGATGCCGCGTGGCAGGCAGCAAGCCAGACCCTGCCGGCCGGCTACCGCCTGCTGGGCTGCCACATGGAATGCCCGTCGTTCACCGAGCTTGCCCCGGATGTACTGATCGACGTCCGCCGCAGTTCACCACAGGCCATCGAGTTCGAGATCAGCCAGGCCGAGCAAGTCACCACCCGGGGCGAGCTCCGGATCGGGCCGGTGGGTCAGCCTCCGGCGGCCTGAAGTTCCTCCCGCACCAGCTCACGCCGAAGTGCGGCGCGCACCTTGCGCACGTCTCTCTGCATGGCGGCCCAGTCCGGCTCGGCGGCGATGCCGACCAGGAAGATCTTCCAGAACTCGTCGAGCCGGATCTCCAGATCCTGCCGGCCGGTCAGGATCTCCGAGACGTGTTGGACGCCGAAGAACGAGCCGACCAGGGCGCGCGCGGTCGGCGCCGGCTGCACGCCGGCTCGCAGCAGCCCGGCGCGGCGAGCCCGGCCGAACATGGTCTGCAACTGGCCGACCCAGCCGACGAACGGCGTGGGCATGTCGGCGTTGACCAGACCGCGTTCGAAGGAGAGCCGGATGCCCGCGGTGACCAGCACGTCGTCGCGGAATCGCGCACCCACCTCGTAGGTGAGAGCCACGATGGCGGTCAGCTCGTCCGGTGAGTGCGCCCCTATCGCCGCGACCACTCCAGGCCACTGCCGGAACTGCTCCTCCACCACCGCGACGGCCAGCGCCTCTTTGCTCGCGAAGTGGAAGTAGACCGCACCCTTGGTGACGCCGGCTTGGTCGACGATGTCGTTCATGCTGGCCGCGAGGAAACCGGTACGCGCGAACACCTCAGCGGCCGCAGTCAACACGCGCGCTCGGGTGAGCACTGCGCGTTGTTGCATCGGCACCGGTTTCGCCTTTCGTTCCAACGATTGCCGAGGAGTCTAGCGGCTGGCGTTCGGTTGCGTACCTGGGTGGGGAATGCCCGTTTTGGCCAGCGCGGAAAAGACCGCTCGGTCGGTTTACTTTTTCACAGCCAACCGCTATGGTTCATCCAGCGGCGCGCGGAGGCAGGTCAACTCCAGCAGCGCCGCGTTTACTTTTCCGCCCGAGTGCCCTATTTGGCCCGGCGGGGACCCCTCAAACCGCGCATCGCGGACGCGCCCGCACGGCCGCCTGAGGAGCCTTCCAGCTGGACCTGGTCAAACCGGACCCGACCGGGCTGCGGTCGGTTCTCGCTACTGGCAGGCCGCGCCTCCGCCCTCAGCTGACCCACTGCAGTGAAATTGACAACGAATTTCAATAAGCGCTAGCGTGGATGGCGACGGCACTCGCTGTCAGCCTCGTGACCCTCCGGGAGCCCGCATGTCTCGCGCGTCGTCCGCCCGCTTGCTGGCGGGGCTGCTGTGCACGGCGGCGCTGGCTTCGTGCGCGACCACCGCACCGGTGCGGGGCGGTGGTACCGGGTCCGGCACGGTCGTGGCCGTTGCCAGCATCAACGTCTGGGGAAGCATCCTGGCCCAGCTCGGGGGCGATCGCGTGCACAGTATCGCCATCATCAGCAACCCGAACACCGATCCGCACGACTACGAGCCGACGCCGGCGGACGCCCGGCTCATCGCGTCCGCCAAGCTCTTCGTCGAGAACGGCGTCGGCTACGACTCCTGGGCCGCGAAGGCGGTAAAGGCGAATCCGGTCGCGGGCAGGCAGGTGCTGGATGTGGGTCAGCTGACCGGCACGCCTGCCGGCGGCAACCCGCACCGCTGGTACTCCCCGACCGACGTGGACACCGTCGCCGACGCCATCACCGCCGCGTTGCAGCGGGTCGACCCGGCCGACTCCGGGTACTTCGCCGAGCGCCGGAAGGGCTTCGACAGCGGACCGCTCGGCCGCTACCACCAGCTGATCTCGCAGCTGCGCGCCAGGTATGCAGGTACACCGGTCGGCGCCAGCGAAAGCATCTTCGCGCCGCTGGCTGCCGCGCTCGGCCTTGATCTGATCACGCCGCCCAGCTTTCTGAAGGCGGTCAGCGAGGGCACCGACCCGTCCGCTGCCGACAAGGCGACAATCGACAACCAAGTGGCCGGAAGGCAGCTCAAGGTGTACGTCTACAACAGCCAGAACTCAACTCCGGACGTATCGGCCCAAGTGACCGCGGCACGGCGAGCGGGGATCCCGGTGTGCGCCGTGACCGAGACGCTGACGCCGGCAGGTGCCAGCTTCCAGGACTGGCAGGTCAGCCAGCTCAGCGCGCTGCAGTCGGCGCTGGCCGCCGCGACCGGGCGCTGACGGTGGACACCGCACAGCGGAGGTCCGACCGGGACGGCCGAGTTGTCGTCCGGCTGACCGACGCCGCCGCCAGGGTCGGCGGCCGCACGATCTGGTCGAACGTGAATCTCACGGTGTGCGGCGGCGAGTTTGTCGCGGTGCTCGGCCCGAACGGCGTCGGCAAGTCGACCCTGCTCAAGACCGTGCTGGGACTGCATCCGCTCGCGCAGGGCTCGGTGGAGGTGCTCGGACGGGCGGCCGGGCGCGGCAACCCTGCGGTCGGTTACCTGCCCCAGCGACGGCACTTCGAGCCGTCCACCCCGCTGCGCGGGCTCGACCTGGTCCGGCTGGGCTGGGACGGCGACCGCTGGGGCCTACCGCTGCCGGGCCTGTTTCGCGGTCGCAACGCCAGGCTGGCCGAGCAGCGGGTCGACGAGGTTGTCGCGCTGGTGGGCGCTGAGCGCTACGCCGCCCGCCCGATCGGCCAGTGCTCCGGCGGGGAACAGCAGCGGCTGCTGATCGCCCAGGCCCTGGTGCGGCGCCCAGATCTGCTCGTGCTCGACGAGCCGCTGGACAGCCTGGACGTGACGAACCAGGCCGGGGTGAGCGCGCTGATCCAGCACGTCTGCCGGGCCGAGGACGTGGCCGTGCTGCTGGTGGCGCACGATGTCAACCCGATCCTGCCGTACCTCGATCGGGTGATCTATCTAGCGCACGGCGGGGCGGTGATCGGCACGCCGGAGGAGGTCATCACGGCAGAAACCCTGAGCATGCTCTACGACACACCCATCGAGGTGCTGCGCGACAGTCACGGCGGTCTGGTCGTGGTCGGCCAGCCGGACCTGCACGCCGAGCACCGATGACCGGCGGTCTCAGCTGGAACCTGATTCTCGACGTGCGCGAACTGCTGAGCTTTCACTTCATGCTCAACGCGCTGCGCGCCGGCACCATCGTCGCCGTGGTATCCGGGGTGATCGGCTACTTCATGGTGTTGCGCCGCGAGACATTCGCCGGCCACACCCTCTCGGTCATCGGATTCCCTGGCGCGGCGGCCGCATTCTGGCTCGGCGTGAATGCCGCGGTGGGGTACTTCGGCGTGTGCGTCGCGGCCGCCCTGGTGATAGCGGGGCTGCCCGGCACCGGCCGGGCGACCGGCCGCGGCTCGGGCTCGGCCGCGATCGGCACCGTGCAGGGCTTCGCACTGGCCTGCGGTTTCCTGTTCATCAGCCTGACGCAGAGCTTCAGCGGCGAGCTGAACGGATTGCTGTTCGGTGTGATCATCGGCGTGACCGACGATCAGGTGCTGGTGCTGCTCTGCTCGGGCTTGATCTGCCTGCTGGTACTGGCAGTGATCGCCCGCCCGCTGCTGTTCGTCAGCGTCGACGCCGAGGTGGCCCGCGCCCGTGGGCTGCGCCCACGCCTGCTCGCTGCGGTGTTCCTCGTCCTGCTCGGGGTGTCGGTGGCTGCCACCAGCCAGATCACCGGCAGCCTGCTCGTGTTCGCCTTGCTCGTGGCGCCGGCCGCAGCCGCGGCGCGGCTCACCGCCCGGCCCGGTCTGGGGATGCTGCTGTCGGTCGGCATCGCCCTGCTGATCACCTGGCTGGGCGAGGGCATCGCCTTCTTCTCGCCCTACCCGATCGGCTTCTGGGTCACGACTGTCGCGTTCGCGATCTTCCTGCTGGCAGCGGGCTATCGCGCCGCGGCGGACCGGCTCGGCCGGCGCGGCACGGTCGGGACGCCGGCATGATGACCCGCGCCGCCGATCCGATCACCGGCATCGGGCACATGCTGTCGCACGCCTTCATCCAGCACGCCCTGGTCGGTGGGACCGCGATCGCCCTGGTTTCCGGGCTGGTCGGCTACTTCGTGGTGCTGCGCGGCCAGGTTTTCGCCGCCGATGCGCTCTCGCATGTGGCTTTCACCGGGGCGGTGGCAGCCCTTGCCGCCGGCCTTGACCTCCGCTTCGGCCTCATCACCGCGACCGTGGTCGTCGGGCTGGCGCTCGGGCTGCTCGCCGGACGTGCCCCGGCGGCCGCCGACGATGCTGTCACCGGCGTCGTGTTCGCCTGGGTGCTCGGCCTCGGTGTCTTCTTTCTGGCCTACTTCACGAGCCATTCCTCCACAGCCGATGGTGCGGCCGGCACCCGCGTCCTGTTCGGCTCGATCTTCGGCATCGGCCCCTCGGCCGCGAGGCTTGCGGTGCTCATCGCGGCAGTGGTGCTGCTGGCGCTGGCCGCCATCGCCCGGCCGCTGCTCTTCGCCAGCATCGATCCGCAGGTCGCGCAGGCGCGAGGAGTGCCGGTGCGCTGGCTGGGGCCGGCCTTCCTCGCGCTGGTCGGGCTCACCGCGGCCGAGGCGAGCCAGGCGGTCGGCGCGCTGCTGCTCTTCGCGCTGCTGGCAGCGCCTCCCGCGGCCGCGCAGCGGCTGACCGACCGGCCCTGGCACGGGCTGGCGCTGGCCGCCGTGCTCAGCGTGCTGGCGCTCTGGCTGGGTGTCGCCGCCAGCTACGCATGGAGCACGCTGCCGCCGAGCTTCACCATCATGAGCGTGGCGACCGCGCAATACGCACTCGCCGCGAGCTGGACCGCGCTTCTCGGCCGCCGGTCACGCGCTGGCTAGCTGGAGTGCTCCGGGCACAACCCGAACACCTCGACGGTGTGGCTGATGTCGGTGTAGCCCGCCTTGCGGGCAACCGCCTCCGCCCAGGCCTCCACCTCGGGCGCGGAGACTTCCTCGCTGCGACCGCAGACGCGGCAGACGACGTGATGATGGTGCCCGGACTCCGCGGATTCCGTCGCGGCACCGCAGAGCCGGAACTGCGCCTCGCCGTCGGCGCGGTGCACCACGTCGACGGTGCCGTGATCGGCGAGCAGGTTCAGGTGCCGGTACACCGTGGTCAGGCCGATCTTCTGGCCGTTCGCGCGGACGACGTCGAACAACTCCTGCGCGGTACGGAAGCCGTCGGCACCGCGCATGGCCTGCTCGATGGCCGCCGACTGTCGCGTGTTGCGAGTGCGGCCAGGCGCTGGACCGGTCGCCGGTTGCGGCTTCGTCACGCACTCCAGGTTAGCCCGAACGTCCGCCAGCTCGGGCCGCCCTCGGCACCATCGCGCCTGTGCTGCGAGGGCCTTGCTGTGACTCCCGCCACCGGCACCGGCCGTGGCGGAACCACCCGGGGCAGCCGGACGACTAGATGCGACATGACGATTCTGCGCCGGGGTGGCGCGCTCACCATCATGACTGCCAGCATGCTGATCGCTCTCGTCGTGGCTGCGGTCTCCGCGTCCGCACACGTGACCGTCAGCAGCCCGGATGCGGTCGCCGGTGGCTACGCCGTCGTGACGTTCCAGGTGCCCTCCGAATCCGATACGGCCAGCACCACCGAGCTGAAGCTGCAGCTGCCGCTTGACCAGCCGCTGGCCTCGGTGGCGGTGAAGCCGGTTCCAGGCTGGTCGTTCACCGTGACGAAGACGAAGCTGCCGAGCCCGATCACCACTGACGACGGGCCGGTGTCCGAGGCGATCAGTGTCATCGACTGGAAGGCAGACAGCGCGGCCAGCGGCATCAAGCCCGGGGAGTTCCAGCAGTTCGTGATCAGCGCCGGCCCGCTGCCGAAGGCCAGCAGCATGACCTTCAAGGTCATCCAGACCTACAGCGACAAGAGCGTGGTGTCGTGGATCGAGCAGCCCGCGCCGGGCAGCAGTGCCGAGCCGGCGCATCCCGCACCGACGCTGAAGCTGGCCGCCAGCACGACGGCGTCGCCGGCCGCTGCTGCGAGCACCACCGCGGCGGCTGACGCCGGCAGCTCCGGTAGCAGCGCAACGGCCACCGCCGCCCTCGTGCTGGGCGTCATCGCCATCCTGCTCGGCGGACTCGCACTGGCACTCACGGTACTGC
>DATAKO010000073.1:0-15040 GCA_036261575.1 Jatrophihabitans sp. | reverse complement strand
ACCGCCGCGGAGCTCACCTACGCCGGCCTGGTCGCCCATCCCGACCGCGCCAGCCTGCTCGCCGGGCTGACCGGCCGGCCGGAGCCGGCGCGCGCCAAGCTGATGCCCGCACTGCACCGCGCAGAGCAGCGGCTCACCACGTTATTGCAGAGCCAGGTTCCTGAGCGTGTCCGCCGGAGCGAGCTGGCGGCCACGACCCGGGCCGGGCTGGACTGCGAGCTGGGAGAGGTGCTGAGCAACCGACGCATCACTCGGCTCGGCGTCGCGTTGCGAGACACCGCAATCCGGGACGAGGTGTGGCTAGCCGTGGATTCCCGCACGGTCTCATTGGGCCAGCTGCTGCACCAGCTGCACTCGGCCCTGCCAGCGCCCTATGACGCGGCACCGATGTTCCTCTACGGCTGGGACCGCTGGCGCTCGGGATCCGGCACGCTGGCTTGCGAGGCCGCCGACCGCGCGTTGCGGTCCGATCCCGGTTACTCGGCCGCTCGCCTGCTCATCGAAGCGGTGCAGTCGGGTTTGGACCCGCACTCCACCCCGTGCCTTCGCAAGCCTGGTGGCTGAACCGACCTGCTCGGCCCCGCACCCCACGGAGAAGGTGCAGTCAGGCGGGGAGCGATACGAAGATGTGCTCGGCGATCTCCGGGCTCACCGGGGCCAGGTCGTCGCGGCCTGCCAGATGCAGCCCGTCCGGCTTCCGGGTCACCGACACCGACAGTCCCGGGATCAACCCGCGGCTGTTCAGCTCACGCATCACCTCGGCATCGGGCTGGAGCAGCTCGCTGATCCGCTCGATCCGCACGGTGACCTGATCGCCGGTCACCGAGGCGGCCAGGGTCGGCAGCAGCGCCTCGCTGGACGCCTCGTTGCCGGGTATACCCAGCTCGGCAAGGCCTGGAATGGGGTTACCGTGGGGGCAGACCAGGGGCTCATCGAGCATCGCCACGATCCGCCGCTCCACCGCCTCGCTCATCACGTGCTCCCACCGGCACGCCTCGATGTGCAGCAGTTCCCACTCCAGGCCGATCACGTCCTTGAGCAACCGCTCGGCGAGGCGATGTTTGCGCATGACCGCGGTGGCGAGGTGGCGGCCCTCGTCGGTCAGCGCCAGATGCCGGTCGCTTTCCACGTGCACCAGCCCGTCGCGTTCCATGCGGGCCACGGTCTGACTGACCGTGGGCCCGGACTGACCGAGCCGCTCGGCGATACGGGCACGCAGCGGGATCACACCCTCTTCCTCGAGCTCCCAGATGGTGCGCAGGTACATCTCGGTGGTGTCGATGAGATCGCTGTGGTGGTGGTTCACGGCTACGGCCTTTCATCCCGGCTGCGAGCCGGCAAGCTGGTCAGGACGGCCGCCTCGTCGCGACGAAGCTGCTCGGACCATGTTAGAACCGATCGCATGCCTGCAGACTTCCCCCGCGCACTGGTCTCGGTGGCGGCACTGGCCGAGCTGATCGCCTCGCCGGCGCCGCCGGTCATCCTCGATGTCCGCTGGCGGGTTGGCCAGCCTGCGCTGTACGAGGATTACCTGGCCGGGCACCTGCCCGGCGCCCGCTGGTGTGACCTGGACCGTGACCTGGCTGGTCCGCCCGGCGCCGCCGGCCGGCATCCGCTGCCGGCTGTGGCGGTGTTGCAGCGGGCCCTCACGCGCTGGGGCGTTCACGACACGGACCGGGTGGTCGTCTACGACGGTGACAGCGGGGTCGCGGCCGCTCGCGCCTGGTGGGTGCTGCGTTGGGTCGGGCTCGTCGATGTGCGCGTGCTCGACGGCGGCTACGCGGCGTGGTTGGCGGCCGATCAGCCGGTGTCGACGGATGTGCCCCCGGCCGGGATGGGCACCGCGGTGGCTCGCCCCGGCGCGCTGCCTGTTCTGGACGCCGACGAGGCGGCCCACTGGGGACGCGCCGGCCGACTGCTCGACGTGCGCGCACCCGAGCGTTACCGGGGCGAGGTGGAGCCGATCGATCCGGTGGCCGGTCACATTCCCGGAGCCGTCAACGTCCCTACCACCGGCAACGTCGATGAGACCGGCCGATTCCTGTCGCCGGAGGCCATCCGGCAGCGCTTTGCCCGGCATGTGACTGCGGCGACGAGCGATGGTGGCCAGCCGCTGGGCGTGTACTGCGGCTCCGGCGTGACGGCGGCCCACACGGTGCTGGCACTGCACGAAGCCGGGGTGCCGGCGGTGCTCTACCCGGGCTCGTGGAGCGAGTGGATCACCGATCCCGGGCGCCCGATAGCCACCGCAGAGTGAGCCACCGCAAGATCTCACCATCGCAAGATCTCACCATCGCAAGATCTCACCACCGCAAACGCGGCCGCAGATCATTCGCCAGCCTTACCGGCCCACTCCAGGAGCCGCTCGACCGGCCAGCTGGTGACGATCCGTTCCACCGGCACGCCACACCGGGCGGCCTTGTCCGCGCCGTATTGCTTCCAGTCCAGCTGGCCGGGGGCGTGCGCGTCGGTGTCGATGCTGAACAGGCAGCCGGCAGCGACGGCCATGTGGAGCAGCTCATCCGGCGGATCGAGCCGCTCCGGACGGCTGTTGATCTCGACGGCCACCCGGTGTTCCGCGCATGCTGCGAACACCGCCTCGGCGTCGAAGCTGCTCTGCTGCCGCTTCTTGCCTCCGTTCAGCCGGCCGGTGCAATGGCCCAGCACGTTCGTGTGGGGATCGGCGATGGCTTTCAGCATCCGTCGCGTCATCGCCGGCCCGTCCATGGCCAGCTTCGAGTGCACCGACGCCACCACCACATCCAGCTCGCCCAGCAGCTCCGGCTCCTGGTCGAGGCTGCCGTCGTCGAGAATGTCGACCTCGATCCCGGACAGCAACCGGAAGTCGCCCAGTCGCGGCCGCAGCTCGGCAAGCACATCGAGCTGGCTGCGTAGCCGGTCGGCGGTAAGGCCACGCGCCACCGTCAATCTGGGGGAGTGGTCGGTCAACACCTGATAGGCGTTGCCCAGTTCGATGCCGGTCACGGCCATCTCCTCGATCGGGCTGCCACCGTCACTCCAGTCGGAGTGGGTGTGCAGATCGCCGCGCAGCGCAGCGAGAATGCCCGCGGCCTCGGCGGACAGCTCGACCAGTGGACCGGAGCCGGGTTCGAGCCGGGTGAGGTAGGCCGGCGTCCCACCCGCTACCGCCTCGGCGATGACCGCGGCGGTGGCCTTGCCGATCCCTGGCAGTTCGGTCAAGGTGCCCGCCGTGACCCGCCTGCGGATCTCTGCGTCACCCGCGGCCAGCACGACCTCGGCGGCGTTGCGAAATGCCTTTACCCGGTAAGAGGGTTCAAGCCTTCGCTCGAGCAGGAAGGCGATCCGCCGCAACGCCTCGAGTGGCTCCATCCGGCCACGCTATCTTTCCGCTGCACGCCGGGGCCACCGCTGCGCGCCTTCGATGCCACACGGCCCCGCGGCTCGACCACTCGTACCGACGAACGGCCGGTTCGCCACACAGCAAACGGCGGGCCAGCTCGCTGAGCTGACCCGCCGCCTGCGGATGCCTATCGATCCGTGGACCGTGTCGCCGATCTATGGACGGACTACACGCGTGACTCGCCCAGCGTCTGCGGCCGGGTCCACGGGGCCGACTTGCGCCGGCTATGCGTCCAGGTAATCCCGCAATGACTGTGCCCGCGACGGGTGACGCAGCTTGGCCATCGTCTCCCGCTCGATCTGGCGAATCCGCTCCCGGGACAGGTTGAACTTGTGGGCGATATCGTCCAGGGTGTGCGGGTTCCCGTCGGCCAGCCCGTAGCGCAGCCGGACCACCGCGGCCTCCCGCGGCTCGAGGGAGTCCAGGATCTGGCCGAGCTGCCGGCGCATCAGCTCGAACTCGACTGCCTCATTCGGCTTCGTGGCCTCGGCATCGGCGATGAAGTCGCCCAGCGAGGAATCCTCCTCGGTGCCCACCGTCTGGTCGAGGCTCACCAGATCGCGCGCGTGATCGACCAACTCGTGCAGCCGATCCACCGTGATGTCCAGCTCGTGCGCCATCTCCTCGTCGGTGGCGTCGCGACCCAGCGACTGGCCGAGCTCGCGGCGCATCCGCTGCATCTTGTTGATCTGCTCCACCAGATGGACGGGCAGCCGGATCGTGCGGGACTGGTCCGCCATCGCACGGCTGATGGCCTGTCGGATCCACCAGGTCGCGTAGGTCGAGAACTTGAAGCCCTTGGTGTAATCGAACTTCTCCACCGCGCGGATCAAACCCAGATTGCCTTCCTGGATCAGATCCAAGAACGGCATCCCACGGCCGGTGTAGCGCTTGGCCAGCGAGACCACCAGGCGAAGGTTCGCCCGCAGCAGCAGATCCTTGGCGCGCTCGCCGTCTGCCACAAGTGCCTGCAGCTCCCGTCGACGCGCGATCGCCATCTTCTTCGACGACGACAACAGGTAGGAGGAGTACAGCCCGGCCTCGATGCGCTTGGAAAGCTCGACCTCCTCGACGGCGGTCAGCAGCGCGACCTTGCCGATCTCGTTCAAGTACGAGCGCACCAGGTCAGCCGCCTGCACCACCTCATCGAGGTCGGCGGTCGCCGTCTCTTCCTCAGCGATGTCGGCCAGCGCGGTGGCCTCGAGCTCCGCCGCTGCCTGCAACGGCTCGGCGTCGGCGGCCGAATTCTTCTTCGTGGTCTTCGTCTTCGTCGCGCTTTCGGGGCTGGCCGGGGTAGCCCGCGTGGACCGGTGACCCGGCAGCGCCCGGGAGGCCGGCTTGCGCGGCTTGCGAGTGGTGGTGGCAGATTGCGTCACGTCGGAGTCCTGTCCCTGGGGCTCGGGGTTTTTTCTCCCGCTGAGTACAACGTTCAGACGCAGTTGTTGTTCCCATAGTTGCTGTGCGCATACTTTGACTTCGCGACGGCTGCGCTGGCTGATCGCGGACGTGACGGTGTGCCGGCCACGGGGGAGCCAATCGGGGCGGTGCGGGTTCACACTTCCAGCAGGATCGTGAACGGCCCGTCGTTCACGCTCGCCACTGCCATCACGGCGCCGAATCTGCCCGTTTCCACTGGTAATTGCAGTCGGCGAAGCTCCGACACCAGCGTCTCGATCAGTGGCTCGGCGACGGCTCGCGGCGCCGCTGCCGACCAGCTCGGACGGCGCCCGGAGGTCGCTTCGCCGTACAACGTGAACTGGCTCACAACGAGGACCGGCGCGCGGACGGCGTCGGCTGCGGTCTCATCCCGATCACCGTCGCGCAGAATGCGCATTCCGGCGATCTTGCGGGCACACGCGACGGCGGTCTGCTCGGTGTCCGAATGCGTGACACCGATCAACGCGAGCAGGCCGGCGCCGATGCGGCCGACGACCTCCCCGTCGACGGTGACCGAAGCCTCGGTCACCCGCGACAGCACCGCGCGCACGTCAGCCAGCACCTCCGGGCAGCAGGAATCCACGCGCGACCAGATCAGCCACCACCGGCACCAGCCCGGCCCGGACGTCGTCGGCGGGCAGCCCGGACAGCTCGGCAACCAGCTGCAGCAGGACGCCGACCGTGACGCCTCCGGTGCAGGCCGCCACCAGGCCACACACGGCATCGTCGGCTTCCAACTCCCAGCGCATGCCGCCGGACTGACGCAGCTGGGTCAGCCGGGGTTGCCAGCCCTCCTCGCCCGCAAGCAGTGACTGATCGGTGCGTACCAGGTCGGGAGCCGCGCGCAGCCGCGACCCGAGCAGGTCCGCGCTCGCCAGCCAGGCAGCCCGGTCCAGCCAGCCGGAGATGGCCGGGCCGATCGGCGGCTGATATGCCTGCGGCACGTCCTCGGCGACGATGTGTGAGGCCCGGTCGGTCCTCCGGATGGTGACCAGGCCCATGCCGACCGCGGCGACGCCTTCGCGGGCGAACCAGTCGAGCCAGCCGTCGTAGCGGCGCTGCCACAGCGGGGTTCCCGGCTGCTCACCGCCGTCACGCAACCAGAGGGAGACGTACTCGCCCGGCTCGGCGACCTCGCGCTGCCAGATCCAGGCGTCCACGCCGTGCTCGGGCAGCCAGCCGGCAACCCGATCCGGCCCCGCGCCGTCCGGCCCGATCACCCAGTTCGCCAGCAACTGCGCGGTGCCGCCCTCGGCCAGCACCCCCGGCAGCCCGCTCACGAGCTGCCGGGAGACCCCGTCAGAGGAGAATCCACTGTCTCGGTAGGTAAATCCGACATCGTCCGCGGTGAACCCCGGACCGACGATGAAGGGCGGATTGCACACCACCAGATCGAACTGCTCGCCGGTCACCGGTTGCAGCAGCGAGCCGGCACGCAGCTGCCAGTTGAGCCCGTTCAGGTGTGCGTTGGCGGCGGCGAAGGACAGGGCGCGGCTGCTGATGTCGGTGCCGGTGACCGAGGCGGCGTGCCGGGACAGGTGCAGGGCCTGCACCCCGGAGCCGGTACCGATGTCCAGGGCGCGGCTGACCGGGTCACGGATCACCGCCTGGGCCAGTGTGGTTGCGGCCTGCCCGATGCCCAGTACGTGCTCGGGATCCAGCCGGCCGGGCCGGACGTCGGCGCCGAGGTCGGACAGCACCCACCAGTCCGGGCCGCCTTCCTCGGAGTACGGGCGCAGGTCCAGCGCGGCCAGCACCTCATCGGCGTCGGCAACGAGCAAGCCGCTGCTCACCGCCTCGGCGACGGTCAGCGGTGCGAGCGCATCAGCCACCTGGTTCCTCGGCACCGGCAGCCCGAGCAGGAAGAGCCGGATCAGCACCTCGGTCGGCGTCCCGCCACCGACCGCGCGCCGCACGCCGGCCAGGTCTGAGCGGGACAGCGCGGCCTGCCCGAGCAGGCCCAGCGCCTGGTTCACCTGTGCTGAGCCGAAATTGCGGCGCACTGCCACGCCAAGCCGATCGAGCACCGGCAGCGGCAGGATCGGCGCGGTCATTGCGGGCCGTCCAGAAAGTCGACGATCGCATCGGCGACCGGACCGGGCTGGCGTAGCTGCAGGTCGTGCGCGCCGTCCAGAACCAGCGAGCGCGCCTGCGGGATGCCCGCAGCCAGTGCAGCCGGGGTAGCGGCCGGAATCAGCCGATCATGCTCGCCGCGGATCACCAGCGTGGGCCGGTCGACCGACGGCAGCGCCTCGGTGATGGCGGGCAGCTCGCGCAAGAGCGCCCGCTGCTCGTGCAGGAAGCTGCGCCAGACCGGGCGGAAGCGCATCGCGAGCCCGCTGGCCCGCGCCCACGGCTGATCCGCTTCGTGCTGCCGGTCGATGATGAGGCTGCCGGCCCGCCGCGCGATGAACGGGCGGCCGAGTTGCAGCGTGCCGAAGGCGATCAATTCACCGAGCACCGGTGCGCCCAGGAAAGGATCGATCGGCAGCAGGCAGGCCGGGCCGACCGAGGACAGCAGCACCAGCCGTTCCAGCAAGGCTGGTTCGGACGCTGCGAGCAGGATGCCGACGCCACCGGCCCAGCTGTGGCCCACCAGAACCACCGGGCCGTCGGTGTTGCGCGCCAGCCAGCTGCGCAGCCAACGCACGTTGCCGGTGTAGTCGCTCGGGCCCGCAGGGTTCGCACCGTAGCCCGGGCGGTCGGGCACCAGTACCCGCACGCCGGGACGGCGGACACGCAGGGCACGGCGCAGCGCCAGGAAGCTCGCCGATGTATCGGGCTGGCCGTGCAGCAACACGATCGTCGGGGCGGAGGGCATGCAGCCATCGTCCCCGGTCCGCTGCACGGGTTGCACGGCCGGGTCGCAGCGGCCCCTGGGACGGGGGGTCCGTGGCCCCCCGACCGGGCCGTGGAAACGGTGGCACCATGAGAGGGTGCTTGCCTCTCGTCACCCTGAACGGCCGGTGTTGATCACCGAGGCCCCGATCAACGTCGAGGATGAGTTCGACCACCGCCGCAGACGTTACGTGCTCACCATGTCGGTCCGGATCCTGTGCCTGATCGCAGCAGTGGCCACCTATCAGGTCTCCGGCTGGCTGGCGCTGGCTTTCGTGGTGGGCGCGATGGTGCTGCCCTGGTGCGCGGTGCTGATCGCCAACGACCGCCCGCCGAAGAAGGAGCTGCAGTTTCGCCGGTTCGTGCCCGGCGTGCAGGCCGGGCCGCGGCAGCTCACCGACGGCTCGCAGCCGACCGCCGGCGAGCCGGACCCCGAGCCGACACCGCGCATCATCGATCTCTGAACCTCCGCCGCCCCGCGGACCCGGTGGCACGCCCCGGTCGCAACGGCGCTCTGGTGGCACAATCAAGGCCGTGACTACCCAGACCCTGGACGCCCCGAAGACCTCCGACGCCGACCAGGACAACAAGGTCTTCCACTACGTCCGCAAGAACAAGGTGGCCGAGAGCGCCGTGCTGGGCACCATGGTCGAGGCCCTGTGCGGTGAGGTCTTCCCGGTCACCCGCGCCGCCAAGCCCGGATCGCCGGTGTGCCCACGTTGCAAGGAGATCTACGAATCGCTGCCGGGCGGAGACTCCTGAACCTGCGGTAGCACGCCGGTGTGGACCGGTCGCCAGCCACGTCCTGGCCGGTGCCGCTCGCCGGTTCGGGTCGGGGCCGTGCGCTCAATCTCGGCGTTGAACTCCGCGCCCAGCAACACCCCCAGCGCCAGCAGGTAGAAGAACAGCAGAGCGGCGATCGGAGCGGCCAGTGTTCCGTAGGCGTGGTTGTGCGCCACGATGAAGGAGATGTAGCTGCGCAGGCCGGCCGAGCCGGCCAGGAAGATCACCATCGCCAGCGCTGCGCCGGGCAGGCCCCGCCGCCACGGCAGCCGCTGCGGCGGCGCCAGGTGATAGAGGCTCGTCAGGCCGAGCAGCAGCAGGATGATCACGACCGGCCAGTAGGCCTGGCTGATCACCTCATCCGCGGTGTGTCGTGCGCCCTCGGGAAAGAGCCTGGGGAGCACCGTCGGGCCCAGCACCAGGGCGGGCAGCACGATCACGCCGACCAGGATCGAGGCCAGGTAGATGCCGAGCGCCAGCAGCCGACTGCGTACCGCGCCGCGCAGATCCCGCATGCCGTAGGCGATGGTGATGGTGTTGACGAACGTCGCCGTCGCCGAGGAGCCGGCCCACAGCGCGAGCGCGAAGCTGATCGACAGCACGTCGGCGCGGCCCTGCTTGAGCACCTCGTGCACCAGCGGCGCGATGAGCTGATCGACGACCTCGGTGCTGAACGCGCGGGAGAAGCCGTTGAGCAGGTTCTGCTGGACCTCGTTCACCGTGTCGGTGCCGGCCAGGTCGGAGAAGTAGCCGAGGGCCGCCAGCAGCGCCAGGAACAGCGACGGCATCGACAGCAGCTGCCAGAACGCGGCCTCGGCGGACAGCCCCAGGATCCGGTCGCTCCAGGCTCGGCTGACGGTGTGCACGACGAGTGTGCGGATGGCTCGGCGACGGCTCATCGGTGCCCTGACTGTTTGCCGCGTCGCTCGCTCATCCGCTCCAGTGTCCCAAGCCGGACTGGCGGCGCAGGCACCGGACACGCCGCCGCGCCCGGCGATAGAGTCGGCAGGTGCAGGCGATGACCGAATCAAGCACCCAGCTGGTGCTCGATCTGATCGGCGTCTTCGTCTTCGCGCTGTCCGGCGCGCTGGCGGCTGTGCGGGCCCGGCTCGACCTGTTCGGCGTGCTCGTAGTGGGTTCGGTGACCGCGCTCGGCGGCGGCGTGCTTCGGGACACCCTGATCGCGGCGAACCCGCCGTACGCCTTCCGCCATCCTGCCTACCTGATCACCCCGGCGCTGGCCGCCGCTATCGCCTTCGTCTGGCATCCGCAGGTGGCCCGGCTGCGCAAACCGGTGCTCGTTCTCGACGCGGCCGGACTGGCGCTGTTCGCCGTCACCGGCACGCAGGCGCCGTTGCGGGCCGGGCTGGGGCTGGCGGCGTCCACCGTGATCGGCGTGCTCACCGCGATCGGAGGCGGGCTGATCCGTGACATCCTGCTGCGCCAGATTCCGGTGGTGCTGCAGCGCGGTGAGATCTATGCCGTGGCCGCGCTCGTCGGCGCCGGTCTGGTCTGTCTCGGCAACGCGCTGCACGTGCTGCGCGCGCCCTGGCTGGTCGGCACCGCCGTCGTGGTGTTCCTCTTTCGCATGCTCGCCCTGCGCCGGCACTGGACCGCACCCGTGCCGCGCAACCTGGAGGACCAGGCGGGTCGCTGACCGGCGCCGCCGGAGCGGCCGGTTAACCTGGACCGGTCAGTCGGTACGGCAAGAGCAAGGCTCAAAGGGGTGGCGTCGAAGTTGTCTGAACGCCGCTCAACCGGAGTCCGGCTGCGTCTGTGGCAGCGCGAGGCACTGGCCAAGTACCACACCGAGACGCGCAAGGACTTTCTCGTCACCGCGACGCCGGGCGCCGGCAAGACGACCTTCGCGTTGTCGCTGGCCGTCGATCTGATCACCCGCCGGGTGATCGACCGGATCATCGTGGTCGCGCCCACCGATCACCTGCGGACGCAGTGGGCCGAGGCCGCCGAGCGTTTCGGCATCGGGCTGGACCCGTCGTTGTCCAACTCGGTTGGTCCGGTACCGACGGACCGGCACGGCTACGTCACCACCTACGCCCAGGTGGCGGGCAAGCCGACGCTGCACGCGGCGCGCGCGACCACCCGACGATCGCTCGTCATCCTCGACGAGATTCACCACGCCGGCGACGGCTTGAGCTGGGGAGACGCGGTCGCGCTCGCGTTCGACAACGCGACCCGGCGGCTGTGCCTGACCGGGACCCCGTTCCGGACCACGGCCGGCGAGCGGATCCCGTTCGTGCGCTACGAGCCGGACGGGCAGGGCGGGCTGGAGTCCAGCGCCGACTACAGCTACGGCTACGCCGACGCACTGCGGGATCACGTGGTCCGCCCAGTGGTGTTCGCCGCGTACACGGGGGTGTCGCGGTGGCGTAACTCCGCCGGTGAGGTGATCGCCGCCTCGCTCACCGACGCCGGTACGAAATCGACCGAGCAGGCCGCCTGGCGGACCGCGCTGGACCCCAAGGGCGACTGGGTGCCACACGTCATCGCGGCGATGGATGAGCGGCTGACCCACCTGAGGGAGTCGGGCATGCCGGACGCGGCGGGCCTGGTGCTGGCCTCGGACCAGGACGACGCGCGCGCGTACGCCCAGATCGTGCACCGAGTCACGGGGGAGCGGCCGTACCTGATCCTGTCCGACGACCCGAAGGCCAGCGAGAAAATCGCCCAGTTCGCTGACGGCGGCCCGCGGATTGCGGTGTGTGTCCGGATGGTTTCCGAAGGCGTCGACGTGCCGCGCGCCGCCTGCCTGGCCTGGCTCACCAGTTACCGCACTCCGCTGTTCTTCGCCCAGGCCGTGGGCCGCGTGGTTCGCTCGCGCGGACGTCACGAGTCCGCGACGGTGTTCCTGCCGGCAGTTCGACCGCTGCTGAGCCTGGCCGCTGAGCTGGAAACCGAGCGCAACCACGTGCTGCCCCCGCCGGCCTCTTCCGACACCGCGCTGGAGCTCGTGGATGAGCTGGCCGAGGAGGCGCCGGAGCGCGCCTCTGCCGAGCTGCTGGAGTGGGAGGCGCTGGAGGCGGAGGCGCAGTTTGCGCACGTGCTGCACGGCGGCCGGGCGCACACCGGCACCGAGCATCGGGCGCCGAGCGAGGACGAGGAGGAATTCCTCGGGCTGCCCGGGCTTCTGACCGCGGAGCAGACAGCCGCGTTGCTGTCTCGCCGTGACGGCGAGCTGCGCAAGCGGGCCAGCCAGGCCCGCAGCCAGGACGCGCTCTTCGACTCCGAGCCGCTGCCGGACCGCGACGAGGATGCGGCACAGGCGCGCACCAGCTGGCGCGCTGCGGCGGAGCTACGCAAGGAGGTCAACCGGCTGGTGGCCGTGCTGGCGGCCCGTACCGGCACCCCGCACGGTCAGCTGCACGCGCGACTGCGGTCGGAGGTGCCCGGCCCGCCGTCAGCGTCGGCCTCGGTGGAGCTGCTCGAGGCACGTCGAGACCGCCTGATGGCGATGCTCTGAGCCTCTGCTCGGCTCAGGCGGACGGTTCGGCAGCCGATAGGACCGGTGCGCCCGAGGCGCGCGCCACCCGGTACGGTGCGGCTTGGCAGCAGTCTCTTTCGGGTGGTGGTGAATGCAGGTTCGCCTTTGTTACAGGGGTATTTCCGCTGTTCGCCAGGGGCGAAACACAACTCAATCACCTCCGTCGCGGAACTACGGCGCGCCTCAGCTGGTTGTATGTACTGGACGGACACGATGGGGCTCTGAGCAGGTGAGGCCCGAGTCCGCGAAACCGAACAGCGAGAAGTCTTCGCAAGAAACGAGGGATCAGTGACAAGCACCTTGACCGTCGAGCCATTGACCGCAGCCGACCGCTGCGACCGGTGTGGGGCTCAGGCGTACGTGCGCGTCACGTTGCCGGCCGGCAGTGAGTTGCTGTTCTGCGCTCACCACGGCCGGGAGTACGCGCCGAAGCTCCGCGCCCTGGATGCCCACATCTCCGACGAATCGGAACGCCTGGACGAGTCGCAGCCGGCACCGGCCGCGTCCGCCGGTTTCGCCGACTGAGCAGTATTTCGCTTCACGGCCGAGGGCCGTCCCCGCTCGGGGACGGCCCTCGCTGGTTGTCCGCCCCGGTTCGACCGGCACGCCCCGACGCCCGTCCGGTCGGCGCACGTCAGCCGAACAGGCCCTTGCCGTACCAGTCACCCGCTGCCGCCAGGCCGGGCGGGATGGCGAACACGGCACTGCCGGTGTGCTTGATGTACTCGTTCAGCAGGTCGGCACCGGCCAGACGCCGCTGGATCGCTACGAACTGGCGCCGCGGGTCCCGCTGAAAAGCGATGAAGAACAGGCCCGCGTCCAGCTGCCCGGTGACCGGATCGATGCCGTCTGTGTAGGAGTAGCCGCGCCGCAGCAGCTTCTGGCCGCCGTTGCCTGCCGGCGCGGCGAGCCGGATGTGAGCCGCTGCTGCGATCACCGGGCCGCCGTCCGCACCGCGGGCCGCCAGCTGGACCGGGTCGAACTCGCGTGAGCCGGTGAGCGGTGCGCCGGTGTCCTTGCGGCGCCCGAACACCCGCTCCTGGTCGGCCAGTGAGTCTGCATCCCAGGACTCGATGAGCATCCGGATCCGTCGGGCTACCAGGTAGCTGCCGCCGCGCATCCAGTCCTGATCGGTCTCGCTGCCGACCCACACGAAGTCGCGCAGGTCCTGGGCCGCCTCGGACTTGATGTTGTTGGTGCCGTCCTTGAAGCCCATCAGGTTGCGGGCGGTCGGCTGCTGCTGTGAGGTCGTCGACGTGCGGCCGAAGCCGAGCTGGGACCAGCGCAGCACCGCGGTGCCCCGGGCGATCCGCGCGAAATTGCGGATGGCGTGAAAGGCGACCTGCGGATCGTCCGAACAGGCCTGCACACACACATCACCGCCGCTGCGGCGTGGATCCAGGGCATCACCGGGCAATGACGGCAGCTCCGCGAGCGCCGCGGGCCGGTAGTGCGCGAGGCCGAAGCGGTCGTCGAACAGCGACGGGCCGAAGCCGACCGTGACGGTGAGCCGGGCCGGGCCTAGGCCCAGGGCCTCACCGGTGTCGATCGGCGGCGCCTGTGGCGCAGTCTCGGTCGCGCCGATCGGCAGTCCCTGCGTCACGCGATAGGCCGCCGCGGACCAGCTGCCCAGCATCGCCGCGACCGCGCGCCGGTCGAGAGTGGTGATGTCGAAGGCGGCAAAGGCCAGCCGATCTTGTGCGGGGGTGGCGATGCCTGCCTGATGCTCGCCGTAGAAGGGCACTATCCGCGCGTCCGGTTCGGCAGCGCCTGCGGCACCGGAGGCCCGGCCGAGGCCATAGCCGCCGACGCCTGCCGCGCCGGCTGCGCCGAGGCCGGTGAGAAAGCTGCGCCTGCTGGGCGTGAACCGGCTACTCATCGCTGTCGCCCCGTGTCGCCGACGCGCTCCTCGTGCTCACGCGCCGACGACCTTGCTGGCGACCCTGGACAGCGGTTCGGCGACTGACTGAACGGCCTGCGCGAGCGCGGTCTTGTCCGGAGCGGTGAGTGCCGAGAAGCGCACGAAGCCGGACAGATCGGAGGTGTCGCGGTAGCGGTCCAGCAGCTGATCGACGTGCTCGAACGCGCCGGCAATGGTGCTGGTCAGCGCCGGGTCGATGCGCTGCAGCCCCGGTTGCAGGTTCGCATATGCTTGCTGCGAGCCTTCCACGTTGGCCTGGAAGTCGAGCAGGTCGAGGTGTGAGTAACGCTCCTCCTCACCGGTGATCTTGCTGCGGGAAACCTCGTCCAGCAGCTCCACGGCGCCGTTCGCGAGCTCTGCCGGCTGGAATGCCAGCCCGGCCGTGAGCGCCTGCAATTTGTGGACGTTGGCAACCAGGCTGTCGCCAACCGTGGCGAGGCCGGCCAGTCGCCGCTGCCCGAACAGCCCGTATTCGATTCGGTGGAAGCCGGTGAGCTGGCTGGCCGGGGCGGCATCGGCGCGCATGTCGATCGTCGGATCGAGCCCGGCGAACGACTCGGCGACGGGTTCGATCCGCTCGTAGTAGGGGCGTGCATGCGCGTAGGCAGCCTGCGCCGCGGCAAGGTCGGTGCCACGCAGCGTCGTCGCCAACAGCCGCGTCGCTGCCAGCAGCTGGCCTATCTGGCGCTCGACGTACGTGCCGTAGCCGGCGGTGCCTCGGTCGAGCAGGCTGCGGGTGTCGCTGGCCGGTGTGCTGGTCGCGGTTCCGGTGATGGTGAGCGGTACCCGCGCGGTGACGGCGCCGGGACAGTACATCTGGTAGGTCCCCGGCTCGAGGTTGAGCGAGAACGTGCCGGAGAAGCCCGGTGGCAGATTCTCCTTCTCACCCACTATGCGTTCACCGGAGAGCAGTTCGAACTCGGTGATGCCGGTCGCCCCGACGTTGGAAACGGCGAAGGTGATCGCGCCCGCGTCGTAGCTGTCCCGGTCGGCCACACACCGGTCGTTCGTGATCGTGATGCGCGCGGTGTGCGGGTCCCCGGCAGCGGCCGAGGCCGGCCGGGTGTTCGGCGAGCCGCTGCAGGCGGCCAGCATCAGGGCCAGCACGGCGAGCAAGCCCGGCAGCGACAGCGCACCGGTGCTGCGCGCCTCACCTGGACGTGAATCGTGGACGGTC
>DATAKO010000070.1:0-7652 GCA_036261575.1 Jatrophihabitans sp. | reverse complement strand
CGCTCTGCGGCGGCGAAGCTGAACGCCAGCGGAGGCTACTTGGAGGTGTCGGCCGTGGAAGGTAGTCGGCTGTCCGAGTCCGCGAGCAGGCGCAGCACGTCGGCGCGCAGTTCGAGGTTGGTGACGGCGTGGCATGCCCTCACCGGTCTCCTCGGTGCGGTGGCCGGTCTAGCGCCGCACGTACTGCATCACGCCGGGCTGCTGCTCGGCACTGCTCTGGTCACCGGCGCCGCCGGGACGGCGCTGTTCGGGGTGTTGGGGCTGCTCGCGTCGGTGCCGCTGCTGGCCCGGCTGTACCGCCGGTTCGGCACTTGGCGGGCCCCCGCGTTCGGGCTTGTGGTGTTCACTGCCCTCTTCGCGTTGTCGGCGTTCGTCATCGGCCCGGCGATCAGCGGCGCCCGACCAGCGAGTACTCCGAAGCCGCCCGGCGTCAGCCATCTCGACCACCACGCATAGGCGGCGGACTGCGATGAGGTTGGACGCGGTGGGCACCTCGGATCTTGTCGGCGTAGTGGGCTTCGCCCGCATCGGGGTCGGGCTCACCGTCATTGGCCTGCTCGCGTGGTGGTTCAACCGCCGGGCCCGCCGCGGAGGCGGTAGATGAGTCGGCGGCGAGGGTGGCTCCGCAGGGGTGCTGTCCCGCTGGCTCGACGGAACCTGCAGCGGACCGACGGCGGCTCGTCGCCGGGGTGAGCGGGGTCGGGTTGGCGGTGATGCTGATTCTGCTACTGAAGGGGATGTGGGCCGGCATTCAGCAGCAGGCCACCGTCTACACCGACCGGTCGGGCGCGGATGTGTACGTAATGCAGCCCGGTGTGCGCGACCTGACAGCTGGCGTCGGCACCCTCCCACTCGCGGTGCTCGACAGGGTGCGAGCCGACCCGGGCGTCGTGTGGGCTGCCCCGGTCCGAACCGCCTACATGATCCTGACGCTGCACGGCCACAAGGTCGCCGTCTACGTCGTGGAGGCCGAGCCCGGGCAGCGCGGCGGTGCATGGTCGATCGCTGAGGGCCGCGCCCCCGCAGCCGATGATGAGATCACCGCCGGGGCCCTGCTGGCGCGGCGGCACGGCATCCACCTCGGCGACCGACTGGACGTGGCGGGCCGAAGCCTGCGCGTCGTTGGCCTGTCCCGCACAACCGGATTCACGTTCGACTACGTCTTCCTCACGCATAACGCATTGGGCAAGCTAACCGGGGCGGCGACGACCAGCTTCGTCCTGGCCCACACGAGCGACCCGTCCGGTGTCCTGGCGCGGCTGCGCTCCGCCGGGCTGAACGCATTGCCACGAAGCCAAGTTGCGGCAGCCAACCTCACCCAGGCGACCGACATCTTCGGCTCACCCATCCGGCTGATGGTCGGCATCGGCTTTGCGGCCGGAACGCTGATCATCGCGCTGACCACCTACACCGCCGTCATCGAACGGCGCCGCGAGTACGGCATCGTCAAGGCCCTCGGCGGCGCCCAGGGACGGCTGTTGCGGCTGGCGCTAGCCCACACGCTCACCCTCGCCGGCCTCGGCCTGCTCGCCGGACGGCTGTTCTTCCTCGCCGGCCGGGCGATCATCCAGGCAGTCCGACCGCAATTCAGCGTGCTGGCCACTCCCGGCACCCTCGCGCTGGCGGCAGCGGCCATCGTAGCGATGGCGTTGATGGCAGCGATCATCCCCGCTCGGCAGCTCGCGACCCTCGAACCCTCAGCTGCCTACCGGAGGGCGTCATGACGGGCCGCGTGCCACTAGCCCGCCGTGCCCTGTTCGCCGACCGGCGCCGCGCTGCGCTCGCCGCTGGCGGGGTGGCCGCGGCGCTGCTACTCGTCCTGCTGCTCCAGGGCATCTTCGACGGCTCGATCAGGCAAACCACGGCCTACCTGCGGTCCTCGCAGGCTGACGTGATCGTCTCCGCACGCGATGTGCGGACCATGCACATGTCGGTGTCGATCCTCGACCCCGCGACACGGAGCCGCGTGTCGCCAGTCAAAGGTGGCGCCTGGGCCGAAGGCATCCGGTTTGCCACCACGTTCCTGCAGAGCGCCGACGGAAGGCAGCAGCTGTCCTAAGTAATCGGCTATGACCCCACCACCGGCCGGGCCGGTCCGCGCCGGTTCACCTCCGGCCACGCGCCCAAGGCTGGGGAAATCATCGTCGAGCAGGTAGCGGCCGGCAGACTCCGGCTCCGGCTCGGTGACGCCGTTAGCGTCTTCGGTGCCCGTTTCACCCTCAGTGGCATCTTCCGGGGCGGCACCACGATCACCAACACAATCGCCTTCATAAGCATGACCGATTTCGTCGGCCGCCGCGGCTCCGCCCTTGCCTACGTCTTGGCCGGCGCGGAACCGGGCGTCACAACCACCGAACTGGCCGGCCGGATCGCTGCAGCGACGCCCGGCGACACCGTGCAGACACGGGCCCAGTTCATCCGGCAGGAGGCGTCTCTAGTTACCGATATGGGCGCGGACCTGATGCAGATCATGTCGATCGTCGCATTCCTCATCGCCCAGGCGGAGATCGGGCTGACGCTGTTCACCCTCACCCAGGCCAACCTGCGCGAACACGCCATCGTCAAAGCCCTCGGAGCCCGCACCGCCCGGCTCGTCGGCGTCGTGCTCGCCCAAGCCATCTGGTCCGTCGGGGTCGCGGTCGCCTTGGCCTCCGCCCTGGCCATGACGCTGGCCGCGGTCATCGGTCGGCTCAGCCCGACTATCACCGTCACCATCGAGCCGAGCAGCGTCGTCCGGGTCGCGGTGACTGCCCTCGTCATCGGCGGCTTGGGCGCTGTCCTGCCCTTACGGCGAGTAGTCGCCGTCGATCCTGCAAATGCCTTTCGGAGAACCTCACGAGTACAGCAACCGCCGCCGTGTCGGTGCGCGGACTTACCAAGACTTACGGCGCTGGACCCCTCGCGGTGTCCGCCGTTCACGATGTCAGTTTCGACGTCAATGCCGGCGAGGTCGTGCTGATCATGGGCCCCTCCGGATCGGGCAAGACCACCCTGCTGCTCATGCTCGGCGCTTTGCAGCGACCGACCTCGGGCCGAATCCTCATCGACGGCGCCGACCTGAGTACCGGACGTGAGGCGGCGCTGCCGCCGCTGCGCGCGAAGCATTTCGGCTTTGTGTTCCAGGACTTCAATCTGCTGAGCGCGTTGAGCGTCGTCGAGAATGTCGAACTGGCCTGCAACCTCGCAGGTGTCACCGGCCGGCCCGCCCGCGACCGCGCGACTCGGCTGTTGATCCGTCTGGACATGACCGACCGGCTGACGTTCCACCCCGAGCAGCTCTCCGGTGGCGAGAAACATCGCGTCGCGCTCGCCCGCGCGCTGGCCAACGATCCGCCGGTCATCCTGGCCGATGAACCCACCGCCAATCTGGACTCCGGCAACGGCCGCGACATCGCCCGACTGCTGCGCGAACTGGCCACCCGGGGACCGACGAAGCGTCATCATCGTCTCGCACGACCAGCGGCTCAAAGACATCGCCGACCGCATCCTCTGGCTAGAAGACGGCCGCTTCCGCGAACTCGCAGCCATGGCAACCGATCCGGTCTGCCGCATGCCCGTCGAGACGGGCGACAGCCCGCGGCGCGACTACGCCGGACGCACCTGGTGGTTCTGTTCGGTGCACTGCCGGGACAAGTTCGCGCACGCCCCGCAGCAGTTCGCCGCAACATCGGAATCCGTCCCGGGACCGTCCTTGCCGTAGCCGCTCATTCTTGCCGGCGATGTTCACGCGACTCCGAGACAAGTGGGACGCCGCCTCCTCTCGCGGCGGGGCGGTGCGGCGGGTTGGTCAGAGGCCCGGGGCGCCGAAGACGGGGAACCAACGGGCGAGGTCCTGTTCGACGCGGAGGTCGTCTTCGATGATCGACCGGATCTGCAGCTCAAGGGCGGTGTCGCGGCTGTCCGGGCCGGTCGGTGCGAAGGGGTACCAGCTGCCCCGCTTGTACAGATACACCAACGACAACGTCTGCCCGCCGTCGGTGAAGTTCACCAGAGTGCACAGCAGCGCCGGGCCGAACCCTGCCTCGGCAAGGCTGGAGTTGACCGCGTGCAAATCGGTGACCAGCGCCTCCAGGTCCGGCGGCGTGGTTTCTCGCACGAGCCAGGTGAAGCCGTATCTGTCGGTGCGCTCGCCAAATTTGGCGCCGTCGAGGGCGAGCAGCTGCTCCACCTGCTCGCGGAGACCGCCGAATCCGCTGCCTTCGGCACCCTTGAAACAGACCGACCCGACGCCGGTGGGACGGAAACCGGTGCTGGCCTGCAGAGTGATCGCGGCAGCGGGCAGCCCGAACAGCTGGTCCAGGTTCGGCTGAACAGGTCTGCTGCGCCCCAGCAGCGTGTCGAGGAACCCCATGACTACACCGCCTGCCCGAGCTCGCGTGAGATGACCGCGAGCTGCTCCAAGCGACGTTCCAGCGGCGGGTGGGTGGAGAACAGTGAGGACAAGCTGAACCCGGGGGCTAGAGCCGGGGCGAAGAAGAAGGCGTTGAACGCCTCAGCTTGGCGCAGGTCCTGGGTGGGGATGCGGGCGATCTCTCCGCTGACTTTCGTCAATGCCGACGCTAGTGCTGAGGGGCGCCCGGTAAGCAACGCCCCCGACCGGTCAGCAGACAGCTCCCGGTAGCGCGATAGTGCTCGGGTGAGCAGGAACGACACCGCATAGACGACCGCGGACACAACGACCACGCTCATCAGGACCAGCGCGGTGTTGTCCTGCTTGTTTCCGCGATTCCGGCCTCCGCCGATGCCGCCGAAGAGCCCGGCGTACAGACCGAAGCGGGTGATCAGCCCGGCGAGCACACCGAGGAAGGAGGCCACAGTCATCACCGCGACGTCGCGGTGGGCAACATGGGACAGTTCGTGTCCCAGCACCGCTTGCAGTTCCTCGGGATCGAGACGGCGCAGAAGCCCTGTCGTGGCGCACAAGACTGCCCGTTTCGGGCTGCGGCCGGTTGCGAACGCGTTCGGCACGTCGACGTCGGCGATCGCGACCGCAGGTTTGGGCATGTCGGCCAGCGCGCACAGCCGGTCGATGACGGCGTGCAGTTCCGGCGCCTGCTCGGGTGTGACGATCCGGCCGTGCATCGCGTACAACGCGATCCGGTCGGAGAACCAGTACTGCCCGAACAGCAGGCCACCGGCGAGGGCGACCGCGAGGGCCGCGCTTTTCAGCAGCGCGATGAGCACAACGGCGAACACCACGTAGAGCAGTCCGAGCAGGAATGTGGTGGCTAGCATCCTGGTGGTTAGTCCTCGGTCCGGTGCGAAGCGGGTTTTCATGGCGTCATCCTGGGATCAGGCCATCGTCGCCCAGTAGCGCCTGCACGTCACTCAGGCTGGCGTCGGTGCTCGGGAGGATGAAGTCGGAAACGCTGAGCTGCTCATGGGGTAGCGGTGTGCCGAGCTCTCGGACCCGATCGAGCAGCCGTGCCAGATCCTGGGCGAACAGCGGCTCGTTTCCCTGCGCGACAGCCTTGGCCAGGCTGGTGTCGAGTTCGTTGAGCTCGTGGAGGTGCTCGGCGGGCACGTCGAGCTGCCCTTCGCCGATGATGCGCACGATCATGACGTCGCCTCCGGCGTGCTTTCGCTTGCGGTCAACGCCGCTGGTGACGTACCTGCCGGCAGTGCGGACTTGAGTTTGGCCAGTTCGGATTCGACGTCGGATTTCGAGGACATGCGTTCCAGTTCGACCTGGATGTCGTCTTTGGTGGAGCCGGTGGCGTCCTCCAGCGCGCCGGAGGCGAGCAATTCGTCGATGGCGCCGGCGCGGGCCTGCATCTGAGCGGTCTTGTCCTCGGCGCGTTGCATCGCCATTCCGACGTCGCTCATTTCCTCGCTGATACCCGAGACCGCTTCCCCGACGCGAGTTTCGGCTTCGGCGGCGGTATAGCTGGCCTTGATGGTTTCCTTGCGGGTGCGGAACGCTTCGACCTTGGCCTGCAGCCGTTGGGAGGCTGCTTCGAGCTTGTCCTGCTCGCCCTGCAGAGTGGCCTGCTGTTGGGCCAGGTCGGACAGCTGCTGCTGGGCGGCGGAGCGGCGGGTGAGCGCTTCGCGGGCCAGGTCTTCTCTGCCGGCGGCGACCGCGGCGGCTGCCTGCTGCTGCAGTTTGTCGGCGCTGGCTTTCAGTTGCTGGGCTTGCAGCTCGACGCGCTTGCGGCTGGTCGCTACATCCGCCAGGCCGCGCCTGACTTTCTGCAGCATTTCCAGCTGCTTCTGGTAGGAGTAGTCCAGCGTCTCCCGCGGGTCTTCGGCCCGGTCGAGCACTTTACTCGCCTTGGCTTTGAAGATGAGGCTCAGGCGCTTGCTCAGGCTCATCACGGTTCCCTTCCCTAGAGCATTGGTGTCTACCCACACTGCGCTCAGATACCCGGTGGGGGTAGGGACGTAAGGCCTCAGTGCGGCGTGCTGTTGCTATTCCCGGCGTCCGGCAGCGGCGTGCTGTTGCGGGCGAGCCTGCCGTTCAGTAGGTCGAGTACGGCCGCGGTCATCGCCGCGACCCCCTGCGGCGGCTGCGCCACGTCGTTCCTGCCGGAGCCCGGCTCGGACACCGCCGCAATGTTCGAACCGGACTCCGACGAGCCGGTCCACGCGGCCAGTGGCAGCGTCATGAGGTTGGCAACCTCCGCGGCGTTGATGCTGCCGTTGTGCTGAGGTGTGGCCGAGTAGGCGAGCACCGGAGTGACAAAGAAGCCGCTGCCTGGCAGCGCGAAGGGCGAGAGCAGGCCGAGGACCTCGACGCTGCCCGGATCCAGCCCGACTTCCTCGGAGGCTTCCCGCAGTGCGGCCGCCGCTGTCCCGGCGTCGCCGGGGTCACAGGCGCCGCCGGGAAAGACCCACTCGTCGGGGTAGTGGCTGAGGTCTGCTGACCGCAGGGTCAGGAGCACCGAGGGTCCGGCGGGGCCGTCGGTGAGCAGCACCAGGACCGCGGCGGGGCGCAGGAGGACTGGGTCGGTCAGCGAACCAGTCGGCGGCGAGCTCGTCAATGGCACAGCGAGCTGCCGAGCCCAATCGGGAGTCTGGCCAGGGACGGGCTGGGCCGCTGGCGGACGCGGGCGGGCCGGGGGTGCGGTGATCCACCGAAGCTGACCGGATGCGACTGTCATCAACGCATATCCCGGTCCGGTGTCCGGGCTGGACACCGGCCGGGTGAGTTGCCCGTAGCCGGGGTGGCCGAACAGCGCACGGGCTGGCCGCTGCCCGTCGACGCGGCCCGCGGCAGACCAGTCAGCGGGGTTGTTGGCAATCGCGACGATGGCCTGGTTGGAGCCGACGAGTTGCGCGACCGGGCCAGCGAACGGAACGAGCGTTTCGCTCATCGCAGGGACCAGGACGAGATTCACGCCAGCCTCAGTGAGCGCATGGACGGCCTGCGGGTTGAGCAGGTCCCGGCAGATTGCAATGACCAGGCGCCAACCGTCGGAGGCGACATAGATGCGCAGCTCAGGCCAGCCTTGGGGCTGGATGTCCTCGATCACCGGCCGATCAGCGGGGGAATGCTTGTCCTGGGTCACCGGGCCCTCATGACCGCGGATCCAGGTCATCGCTGTGTTGCGGCGCCTGCCGGACGCCAGCGTGTCGGTGACGGCGTCAGCGTGGTGGTAGCTGCCCGTCACCAGCAGCCGAGGACCGTCCGGTCGCAGAACCCACTGCTGCAG
>DATAKO010000067.1:0-17567 GCA_036261575.1 Jatrophihabitans sp. | reverse complement strand
GATCGAGCGCGGCCTGGCCAGCGGACAGCACCTGGCCGGCACCGGCGGGCTGCTGCAGGTCGGGCCGATGAAGGTGATCACCGACGGCTCGCTCAACACCCGGACGGCCTACTGCCGCGACCCGTACCCGGGTGTGCGCGACGATCCATACGGGCTGCTGCTGGTGCCCCCGGAACAACTGCGGTCATTGCTGCGGCGCGCTGCTGCGGCTGGCTTCGACTGCGCGGTGCACGCGATCGGCGACGAGGCGAACACCTTGGCGCTGCAAGCCTTCGCTGCCTCCGGCGCGCACGGCCGGATCGAACACGCCCAGCTGCTGGCCACGGCCGACCTGCCGCGCTTCGCAGAGCTCGGCGTGATCGCCAGCGTGCAGCCGGCGCACGCCCTGGATGACCGTGCGGTTGCTGAGCGGCTGTGGGCCGGGCGCACCGGGCGCGCCTACCTCGCCCGCAGCCTGCTCGACGCGGGGGCGGTGCTTGCCTTCGGCTCCGACGCGCCGGTCGCACCACTGGATCCGTGGCTGGCGATGGCCGCGGCGGTGGGCCGCGGGGGCAGCGAGCCGTGGCACCCGGAGCAGGCGGTATCAGTCGCCGAAGCGCTGGCAGCCAGCGTGGCGCATCCGTCCCGCGACCCGGTACGCATCGAGCCGGGCATGCCAGCCGATCTGCTGCTGTGTGAGGCCGATCCGCTGCGGTGTGAACTGGACGTGCTGCAGCGCATGCCGGTGTACGCCACCCTGGTCGCCGGTCGCTTCAGCTATCGCGCCGACGGCTGAACAGCTGGGACGGCGGCTCCGGCCCCGATAGGCTGCGGCGGGCTCTACCGGATGTCCGAGCGGTCGGCGGGCGTGCGCTGGACAGGCCGCGGGGGCGGGAGAGCTGAGGAATCGCCGGTCGGCCGGCGCCGGGCGGCCTGGACTGTCACTACGATCCGCCTGGTAGTAGTGAGCGGTGCCCGCACCAGGCGGGCCCGGACCGGAGGGAACAGGACTTGACCCACCACCTGAGCTGGCTCGAGGCAGGCGTTGTCGGCGGCTTCCAGGGCGTCGCCGAGCTGTTTCCGGTCTCCAGCCTGGGACACAGCGTGCTGATCCCGGCCTGGGTGGGCGGGTCCTGGCAACGTGACCTGAGCGTCAACGCCTCCGAGTCGCCGTACCTGGCCTTCATCGTGGGCCTGCACGTGGCCACCGCTATCGGACTGATCGTCTACTTCTGGCGCGACTGGATACGCATCATCGGTGGCCTGCTCACCAGCATCGGCCGCCGCGAGGTGCGCACCACCGACCAGCGGCTGGCCTGGCTGCTGGTGCTGGGCACCATACCCGTGGGGCTGGTCGGGCTGGTGGCCGAGCGCTTCTTCCGTACCGAGCTGGGCCGGCCGGTGCCGAC
The DNA here is from genome assembly GCA_036261575.1 of Jatrophihabitans sp. Lineage (GTDB taxonomy): Bacteria > Actinomycetota > Actinomycetes > Mycobacteriales > Jatrophihabitantaceae > Jatrophihabitans_A. The sequence continues at coordinate 16,179 of DATAKO010000067.1, read as the reverse complement.
AGCGATCTTCCTGGTGATCAACGGCATCATCCTGCTGCTCATCGAGTCCTGGCGGCGGCGGGATCCCGAGGTCAACACCGACTACGTCGACGAGCGGGTGACCGGGGTGGAATCCGATCATCGGCTGGCCGGCATGGGCGTGCCGCGCGCGGTGCTGATCGGCGCGCTGCAGATCGCCGCGCTGGCCCCGGGCATCTCCCGCTCCGGCATCTGCACCGCCGGCGGCATGTTCCGCGGTCTGTCCCGCGAGGACGCCGCCCGGTTCTCCTTCCTGTTGGCGACCCCGGTCATCCTCGCCGCCGGCGTGCTCAAGCTGCCCGACCTGTTCGGCCCGCTGGGCAGCGGTATCCGCGGCCAGGTGCTGTTCGGGTCGGTGCTGTCCGGGGTGGGGGCCTACCTGTCGGTGCGGTTCCTCACCCGGTACCTGGCCAACCGATCGCTGCGACCCTTCGGTGGCTACTGCATCGTGGCCGGCGTGGCGAGCCTGGTGCTGTTCGCGGCGCGGTGAGGCACTGCGCGGGCCGACCGGCCGTGCCGGCGCCAGGCGATCCGTCAGGCAGCCGCCGCGGTGGCGCAGGCCGTGATCGCGCCGGGGTGCGGCCATGACGGAGTGGCTGCGGTTGGCCCTCGGGATCGCCATCCTGCTCGGGGTCACACTGGCGGTGCTCACCTGGTCTGGCATCCCGCACCGGCGCGCGGTCTCGCTGGCGGCGGTGCGGGCCATCGTCCAACTCGCGTTCGTGGCCGCCGTGCTGCGCGGTGTGTTCGCGGCACCGGCGACCGTCGTGGCGGTGCTGGCGGTGATGTTCTCGGTCTCGGTGTGGACCGCATCGCGCCGGCTCCGGCCGCAGGCGGACGCGCTGGCCTCGGTTGCGCTGTCCTGCGGCCTTGGCAGCAGCTTAACCATCGGGCTGATCGTCGGCCTGCCGGTGCTTTCGCGGGACCTGCGTACGCTGGTCGCGGTCTCCGGCATCGTCTTCGGCGGCTGCATGACCGCGGCGACGTTGGCCGGCCGCCGGTTGCACGACGCGTTGCGCCGGCGGCGCGATGAGGTGGAGGCGTGGCTGTCGATCGGGGCCACTCCTCGCCAGGCAGTCCGCGCGATCGCGCGCGAGGCGGCGTTCGAGGCGATGGTGCCGGGTCTGGACCAGACCCGAACGGTGGGACTGGTGACGCTGCCGGGCGCCTTCGTCGGCGCGCTGCTCGGCGGTGCCAGCGCCACCTCGGCCGCGCGCTTCCAGGTGGTGGTCCTGATCGGGTTGATGTGCGCGCAGTCGATCACTGCGAGCATGCTGGTCTGGCGGCTCGGGGCCCCGGCAGCACTGCCGGCCGACCCTCAGCTGGCAGGCTAGGCTCGCCCGACGGTAGGACGCGGTAGGACGCGGTAGGAGTGCGGATGGTGCGACGGCGGCGGGATCGCAGGGTCCGGCAGCTGCTGGGGGCAACCATCGCGGTCGTCCTCGCCGCTGCGCTGGTGCTCGGCATCCGCTGGCTCGGCCCGGCCGGCGCGGGCTCCCGCGGCACGGCGCGCGGTTCGGCCGTGCCGCAGCCCACCAGCGCCGCACCCTCGACCACCCCGGCGCGCACGTCGGCGGCCGCGGGTAGCACCACCGCGAGCCGGTCCCGCAGCGCTCCTGCCGCGCGCAGTTCAGCAGCGAGCAGGCTCGCCGTCCCGGCGCCCTCGCGCAGCCAGTCACCGGCGCGCCCCAGCGTGTCGCCCATGCCGACGAGCAGCGCACCTGTGGGCAGCTACCCGTCCTGGTTGCCCTTTCACAGCACGCTGAAGGTCGGCTGCGTCAAGTCCAACTGCGAGAACGACTACCACGGCTACTGGGCGATCGATTTCGAGACGCTGGACAACAAGCCGGGCGCGCCGGTCTATGCCGCCGGCAGCGGCCGGGTGCGCATCGCCAGCCAGGGCAGCGGCAACTGCGGCGGCCCGGGCACCGTGGAGAACGCCCTCATCGTCGATCACGGCAACGGCGTGGAGTCCGTGTACGTGCACCTGCACGACTTCGCCGTCGCGCCCGGCACCTGGGTCACCCCGGACACCGTGATCGGCCACATCGGCAGCAGCGGCTACACCGATCCATGCCCTGACTACCACCTGCACTACGAGGTGCGGATCAATGGTGCCAGCGTGAACCCGGGGGCGCTCAAGGCCTGTCACGGCAGCACCCTGGTGACCTATCCGTACGCGCTCGGCTATTCCGATTGGAACGCGATCACGCCTCAGGAGTACGCCGGCGGCAAGCTGGATCCCCGCGGCCGCACGCTGTACAGCACGGGAACCGGCTGCGGCTGAGTGCACCAGGTACCGGGCGCGGTCCGCAGCGCGCACTAGGCTCCCGGCATGGACTACAAGCTCGAGCTGGTGCTGCTGCCGGTCACCGACGTGGACCGCGCCAAGGCGTTCTATCGCGACCAGCTCGGCTTCGCCGTGCACGTCGACCACCGAGCCGGCGACCAGTTCCGGGTCGTCCAACTCGACCCACCGGGTTCGGCGTGCTCCATCTCCTTCGGCGTCGGGATCACCAGCGCCAGCCCCGGGTCGGTGGTCGGGTTGCACCTGGTCGTGACCGATATCGAGGCAGCCAGGGCTGAGCTGGTGGGGCGGGGTGTCGAGGTCAGCCCGATCCGGTACATGGGTTCCTCCGGCTGGTGTGAAGGCGCCGACCCCGAGCACCGGGATTTCGCCAGCTTCGCTGATTTCGCAGATCCGGATGGCAATGGCTGGGTGCTGCAAGAGGTCGGCTTCACTCGCGCGGGCTGACCCCGCGGCCGGCCCGCGCGCGACAGTGCCGACGCGGTCGAAAACCAATTCCGGCGAGCTGCTCGCGCGGGCGTAATCGGAGCTGCCCGAAATCGAGCGCGGCGGGTGTGCCGCATGAACCCTGAGCCGCCGCCCGGACCGGTACCGGACGCGCCCACAGGCCGTCCAGCGGGTAGGTAATTCGCTGATTCCGGCTCAGTTCGGTGACTGCGCCGCCGATAGGTCTGCTGTCAGGACCTATGCGAATACCGGATCAATTACTTTCAGTAATTTTGTAGTTACGCTTAGTGTTCAGGCCGGGTATTCCAGCTATCGCGACCTTGGGCGAGGAAGGGGCCACGGATGGCCATCGGCACCGCGTTGCAGGCGCGCCGACGCGGCGTACCCGGAACCGGTGGGCGACGCCGGGCCGGCGCGTATCCGATGCGGTCCGGAGCCGACCGGGCCTGAGATGAATCGCAACCTGAATGCCGCCGAGTGGACGGTCGCGCTGAGCGCCACCCTCGGTGTCGGTGCGCTGGCACTGGCGCTCGGCACGTACTCGCCGAGCATCCTGACCCTGCCGGTGCCGCACCTGCTGCTGCTGCCGCTACTGGTGGTGCTCTTCCTGGTCGCAGAACTGTTCCTGATGAACGTCGAGTTCCGCAGGCAGGCTCACTCGCTCACCCTCGCCGGCGTCCCGCTCGTGCTGGGGGCGCTGCTGTTGCCGGCGCACGTGTTCATCGTGACCAGGCTGGCCGGCACCCTGATCGCCTTCATCTACCAGCGTCCGGGGCTGATCAAGTCCTGCTACAACATCGCTGCCTACGCCTTCGAAGCGGCGGTGTTCAGCCTGGTGCTGTGGAGCCTGCTGGGCACCCAGCAGCACCTGAGCATCGGCGTGGTGTGCACCATCATGGCCGCCTCCATCTGCATCGACCAGTTCATGAGCAGTCTCGTGCTGCTGCTGATCCGGCTGCACGGCGCCCCGCTGGGGCGGCGCGATGTCACCGAGGTGCTGGTCTCCTCCGGCCTGCTCAGCGCTGTGTCCACCGCGTTCTCGGTAATCGTCATCCTGCTGCTGCAGGACGGCCTGGTCGGGGCCATCCTGGTGGGCCTGCTGGTGATCGTCGGCACCGCGATCTACCGCAGTTACGCCGCCACCCGCCGCAGGCACCAGGCGCTGGCCCTGATGCACGAGTTCGTGGCCGGCGGCGTCGGCGCCGAGTCGCTGCTGTCACTGGCCGAGCAACTGCTGTCGCGCATCCGCGGCCTGCTCCGGGCAGCCAGCGTGCAGGTGCTGATTGCAGACTCGCTGGACCCGGCCGCCGGACGGCTGTATTCGGCCGCCGGCGAGGCGATGGTGCTGACCATCGGCGAGGACGAGCAGCTGGTGGTCGGCCATACCGAGCTGGACTCCTCCGACTGGGTGCTGGTACGAGCACTGGCCCAGCAGGAGCCGACACTCGCGCCGCGCACCAGCAAGGACCGTGCGGTGCGGCGCTGGCTCACCGATCGCGGGCTGCGCGACGCGCTCGTGGTGCCACTGCCGGAAGCCACCGGGGCCACCGGCACCCTGATGGTTGCCGACCGGCTGGGGGAGACGGCCACCTTCACCGACGAGGACCTGACCCTGCTGCAGACGCTGACCGGCCATTTCGGGGTCGCGCTGCGCAGCACCCGGCTGGTGGAGCGGCTCGGTTACGACGCCACCCACGACTCGTTGACCGGTCTGATCAACCGCAGCCACCTGACCCAGCTGGTGCGCGAGGAGCAGGCTCGCAACTCGGCCACCGGAATCCTGCTGATGGACCTGGACCGGTTCAAGGAGGTCAACGACATCCTCGGCCACGACGCCGGCGACCAGCTGTTGCAGGTGGTGGCCGAGCGGCTGGTGGCCGCGGCCCCGCAGGGAGCCGTCGTGGCGCGCATCGGCTCGGACGAGTTCGGCGTGCTGCTGCCGGAACTGCAGGGCGGTGCCGAGGCGGCCGTCGCCGTCGCGGGCGAGCTCAACCGTGCGCTGGCCGAGCCGATCCGGTTCGCCGAGGCGGCGCTCACCGCCGAGTGCAGCATCGGTGTGGCAGTCAGCGACGCGGGAGACTTCGACGCGGATCTGATCCGGCAGGCGGACACCGCGATGTACGAGGCCAAGCACGAGCAGATCCAGATCGCCGTGTACGGCGCATACATGGACTCGGGCCGGATCGAGCGGCTGGCGCTGCTGGCCGACCTGCGCACCGCTCTGACCAGCAACCCGGAGCAGCTGGTCATGCACTACCAGCCGAAGCTGGATCTGCACACCGGGGCCATCGTCGGGGTCGAGGCGCTCGTGCGCTGGCACCACCCCACGCTGGGCGTCATCACCCCCGACCGGTTCATCCCCCTGGCCGAATCGACCGGGCTGATCGAGTCGCTCACTCCGCTGGTGCTGGACCTGGCGCTGACCCAGTGCCGGGATGCCACCGCCGGCGGTGAACCGGTGACGGTCGCGGTCAACCTGTCCGCGCGCAACATCAGCGATCCGGACCTGCCGGCCCGGATCGCCACCGCGCTGCGCCGCAATCAAGTGCCGGCGCAGCGGCTGGTGCTGGAGATCACCGAAAGCAGCGTGATGGGTGATCCGGATCAGACCCTGCCGGTGCTGCACGCGCTGCGGGAGCTGGGCGTCTGCATCTCGCTGGACGACTTCGGCACCGGGTACTCCAGCCTGTCCTACCTGCAGCGGCTGCCGGTGTCAGAGGTCAAGATCGATCGGTCCTTCGTCACCGGCCTGTCCGGCGACGATCAGACCACCCGCGCCCTGGTGACCGCGATCATCGGGCTCGGCGAAGCGCTGGGACTGCGGATCGTGGCCGAGGGCATCGAGGATCGCGCCACCCTGGAGGAGCTGCGGACGATGGGCTGCGACGTCGCGCAGGGCTACTACGTCGCGCGCCCGATGGGTCACCTGCAGCTGGCCACGTGGTTGGCACAGCGCGACGCCGAAGGCGGTCCCCGGCTGCGGTTGCTCAGCGCCCAGTAGCGGGCGCCCCGCGGCCGGCCTCAGCGGGCGCGGCGGCCGCCTGTAATACGCTGCAAACACAGTCGGCGGACGAGCAACCAGGGGCGCAGTGGTGATGGACCCAGGGGCGGCCGTCACCGCGGACGGGACGGAGCCGGCGCCCGAGACTGAGATCGTCGATGTCCGTGACGGCCGGATCCGCCGCCCGATCGACCTGGTCCGGTTGTTCGTGCTGCTGCTGCTCGGGCTGATCCTGATCGGGCTGGCGATCATCGCCCGCGACGCCACCCGCGGCGCCAACCAGGATCTGGCCCGGCTGCTCGGCGAAGTTCCCCGGGTGTTCATCCGCGCCTTCAGCCTGCTCGCCTCCTTCGGCGCGCTGGCAGTGCCGATCGCCTTCATGGTTCGCGAGATCGTGCGTAACCAGACCCGGCGGCTGCTGGAGGCGTTGCTCACCGGCCTGCTGGCGATCGGCGTCATCGAGATCCTGGACCGGATCGTGTCGGCCTACCCGAGCAGCCAGCTCTACGAGTCGCTGACCCGGGTCGGTGCGCAGGGCTCGGTCCGCCCGTTCGACACCTACCTCGCCGCGCTGCTGGCCTTCGTCGCGGTTACCGGGGTCGTCGCCGAGCCGCTGTGGAGCGGGCTGGTGGTCGCCGTCACCGCGCTGTACGTGGCCTCGGTCTTCACCGCCTCGCAAGCCTCGATCCTGTCGCTGGCGCTCAGCCTGGTGGTCGGTGCGTTCGTCGGCGTCGGGGTCCGGTACGCGGCCGGCCGGGTGAGCAATCGCCCGAACGCGGTGGCTGTGATCGCCGCGCTGGCCGGCCGCGGCATCGAGCTGCGACGGTTCGCCCGGGTGCCGTCCGATGAGGATGCCCGCCGCGATTACCTGGCCACCACCCGCACGGGCGCGCAGCTGACGGTGCAGGTGCTGGACCGGGAGTTGATCCGGTCCGGCGCCGTGGACAACGTCTACCGCTTGATCCGCATTCGCAAGGAGATCGCGCCGGCTCCTGCGCTGTCGCTGGAGCGGGTCGCCGAGCACCGCTCGCTGCTGGCGATGGCCGTGGCCCAGGCCGGCGTGCCGATCCCCGCGCTGGTGGCCGGCGTGCGCTGCGGTCCGGATGCGATCGTGCTGGCCTACGAGCATCGGCTCGGCCGTCCGCTCGTCGACCCTGGCCCGGATGACCTGGACGAGCTGTGGTCACTGGTGATCCGGCTGCACCGCAACGGCATCACCCACCGTGGTCTCACCGCCGACGGGATCGTGCTCGATGACAACGGCCGGTTCCTGCTGCCCATCCCGCAGGACGGCACGGTGTTCGCCACCGAGCTGCGCGTTGCCCTGGACCGGGTCCAGCTGCTGGTGACCACCGCGCAGCTGGCGGGCGCGGAGGCGGCGGTGGCCAGCGCGCGGCGGATGCTGACCGAGGACGAGCTGGGCGGCGTCGTCCCGCTGCTGCAGCCGGTCGCGCTGGCACGGGAAACGCGGGAGTCGCTGCGCACGCATCCGGGCCTGATCGAGGCGGTCCGCGATGCCCTCACCGAGGATGGCCGGGTCGAGCTCGCCGAGCCGGTCCGGGTCGAGCGGGTCCGGCCCCGCACCATCATCTCGATCGCTGCGGTCATCGTGGCGGGCTACCTGATCGTCGGGCAGCTGTCCTCGGTCGACATCGTCACCGTGCTGTCCACCGCGCGCTGGCGCTGGGTACCCCTGGTGGTGGCCGCGTCCGTGGCCAGTTACCCGGCTGCGGCCCTGTCACTGACCGGCTACGTCCGGGAACGGCTCTCCTTCGCCCGCACCACGCTGGTGCAGGTTGCGGCCGCCTTCGCCGGCTTCGTCACGCCACCCTCCGTCGGTGGCCTGGCCATCAACATCCGCTACCTGCGCAAGGCGCGGGTCAGCATCACCGGAGCTGCCACCAGCGTGGGCTTGTCCCAGGTCGTCAACGGCGTCTCGCACGTGCTGCTGCTGATCGGGTTCGCGGCCGCGACCGGCGCCTCGGCACCACACAGCCTGCCGATCCCGGGCTGGGCTTTCCTGGCGATCGGCGTGCTGGTCGCCGCAGCCGCGCTCTCGCTGACCGTGCCGGCGGTACGGCGCTGGGCGTTGGGTCGGCTGCTGCCGCCGCTGCGCGAGGCCGCCCCCCGGCTGCTGGCCCTGGTGACCAGCCCGGTCAAGCTGGCCGAGGGCGTCTTCGGAGCGTTGCTGCTCAACGCCTGCTACATCGGCGCGCTGTGGTTCTCGGTACATGCTTTCGCCGGCGACGTGCGGTTCTCCCAGGTGGCCGTGGTCTACCTTGCCGGCGCCGCGATCGGTTCCGCGGCACCGACTCCCGGCGGCCTGGGCGCGGTCGAGGTGGCGCTGGCAACCGGGCTCGCGGCGGCTGGCATGGCCAGTTCCGCAGCGATCAGCGCGGTGCTGCTATTCCGGCTGGCCACCTTCTGGCTTCCGGTGCCGGCAGGCTGGCTGGCGTTCCAGTGGTTGCAACGCAGGGAGGCGATCTAGCGGTGTCAGTGGATCAGGTGCGTGCCGCGGTGGCGGAACTGTCCCGTGAACTGGCCGGTCGCGGTGCCGAGATCGAGCAGGCGGGCCGGATTCCCGCCGATGTGGTGCGCCGGCTGCACCGGGCCGGCGTGTTCCGGCTCTGGGTGCCGGTCGAGCTGGGCGGATACGAGGCGCAACCTGCCGAGGTGGTCGAGCTGATCCGGACGCTGGCTGCAGCCGACGGCGCGACCGGCTGGTGCGCGGCGACCGGCGTGGCCAGCAACATCGCCGGTGCGGTGCTGGCAGAACCGGTGGCGCGCAAGGTGTACGCCGAGCCCGACACGCTCTGCGGTGGCGCGCTGGCCCCGGGCGGCCGGGCGGCTGCCCAGGCCGACGGTGGCTTCGTGGTGGACGGCCGGTGGAGCTTCGGCAGCGGGACGCAGCACTGCGACTGGGTGATCGGCGCGGCCGTGGTAACGGCCGGGGGCGCAGGCGGCGGGCAGCCGGGGCAGCCGCCCAGCCTGCGGGCCGTCGTGATGCCGGCGGTCGAGGTCACCTTCCACGACAACTGGAACGCGGTCGGGCTGCGTGCCACAGCCAGTGTCGATTACTCCGTGGCGGGGCTCTACGTGCCCGCCGAACGGGCCATCGACCTGGCCGCAACCAAGCCCTGGCCGGCCGGCGCGATGTGGCGGATACCGCTGCGCTCGTTGCTCTACCCGGTACTCGGGGCGGTTCCGCTGGGCCTGGCCGATCGGGCGATCGCCGAGCTGATCGGCCTTGCCGGACGGGTTCGCTTCGGTTCTCCGAGCCGGCTGGCCGACCGCGAGACGGTGCAGGCCGCGGTCGGCCGGGCGGGGGCGCTGGTGGCGGCGGGGGCGGCGCAGCTGAGCAGCGCACTGCAGGCGTTGCGGGTGGCTGCCGACGCCGGCGACGAGCCGTCACCGCAACTGCGAGCGGGTGCTCGCAGCGCTGCCGTGCTCGCGACAGAGTTGGCCACCGAGGCGATTACTCTCTGTTATCAAACTGCAGGCACGCCAGCGGTCGACCTGAGCCATCCGCTGCAGCGATGCCTCCGCGACGCGTACACGGCCGGTCAGCACTACGCGCTCAGCGCGCAGGGATTTGCCATAGCCGGCCAAGTGAAACTCGGCTTCGACCCGGATCCGATGCTGTGATCACTGCGTCCGATGCGGGCCTGCCGGCCGCGAACGATGAAGCGCCCCGGCCCTGCTGTCACGGGGGAGACAGTAGGAACGGGGCGACTTCGTTGCTCACTCTACGTGATCAGGGCGGCGTGTCAAGGGACCTGCTGGCATGACGAACCCTCGCACCCTGGCCGCCTACGAGAGCGGTGTCGAGCAGTACCTGGCGGCACTGGCGCCCGCGCCCGGTGCTGCGCAGGCCGCGCATCGGGAGGCCTTCGCCGCGGGGCTGCCAGCGGCCGCACAGGTGCTGGAGATCGGCTCCGGACCAGGCCTGGACGCCGACTGGTTGCAGGCACAGGGCGTGCAGGTGCGCCGCACCGACGCCGCCGCCGCATTCGTGCACCGGCTGCAGCGGCTCGGTCATGCTGCCGAGCGCCTGGACGTGCTCACCGACCCGCTCGGCGGGCCCTACGACGGAATCTGGGCGAACGCGGTGCTGCTGCATCTGAGCCGGGCCGAGTTGGCGCCGGTGCTGTCGAAGTTGCATGCGGCCTTGCGGCCGTCGGGCTACTTCGGCTTCTCGGTGAAGGAGGGTGACGGCGAGCGCTGGGTACCGGGAAAGCTGGCGCAGCCGCGCTACTTCGTCTACTGGCGTCCGGATCCGCTGCGGGCGTTGCTGCACGCCACCGGGTGGCAGCAGCTGGAACTCCGGCGTGCCCGCGGCCGCCAGGACGACTGGTTGCTGGTCCGGTGCCGGGCATGAGCTTCGACTACGACAACCTGAGCGGGCGGCCGCCGGGCCGATTCGTGACCGCGGCCGGCCGGTTGCTGCCCGGTGTGCGCCAGGTGCAGCAACAGATCGGCCCGTACGCCGCAGCCTGGCGCCAGGCCAACGCCGAGGCGATGGCCGCGAGCGGCCCGCTGTGGGTGGCACTGGGGGATTCGTTGACCCAGGGCGTCGGAGCCTCGGCCTTCGACCGCGGCTGGGTCGGTCAGTTGGCCGGTGAGCTGACCGGGCAGGGACAGCGGTTGCGGGTGCTGAACCTGTCGGTCTCCGGCGCGCGGGTCGGTGACCTCGTGGCGCGTCAGCTGCCGGTACTGCGGCAGCTGGAACCTGCCCTGGTCACGGTCCTGATCGGCTCCAACGACCTGTTCCAGCCGCGGCTGCGCAGATCCTTGCCGGCCGCCTTCGAGACGATGCTGGCTCGGTTGCCGGCCGGCGCCGTGGTGGCCAATCTGCCCAACCCGAACTCGGCCGCCGAGGCGGTCAACCGGTTGCTGCACCGGGCCGTTGCCGACCGCGGCGTGGTGCTGGCCGACATGCGCGGCAGCCGGACCACCAGCTGGCAGGGCAAGCTTGCGGCTGACTACTTCCATCCCAACGATCGCGGCCACGCCAGCATCGCGCAGGTCTTCGCCGAGGCGATCGGCCTCAGCGCCGCGCTGGACTAGTGCCAGATGTCGTCGATCAGCGCGGACGGGCTCGGTCGCCCCGGCTCGATGAACCACTCGGACCCGAACGCCAGCCGGTAGGCGGGGCGCGGCAGCCTGAGGCAGAACGCCAGGGTGCGGGTGTCCGTCCCGCCGCCGGCCTGGCTGGTGTGTGCGCGCATCGATGCCCGCTTCTGGTTCAGGAACCGGCGCACGTTCACCCGGTGGGTCAGCTCGGACCGCGGCGCATAGGACTGCCGCATGCGTTCGGGCGCGAAGTCGGCCGGGGCCAGCCCGCTGCGATGCACCAGCCAGAGCGCGCGCATCAACGCGGTGCGGTCCACCGTCGCCTCCAGCAACCGGACGCCGGTGAGAGCAGCCGCCGCGCGGGCGACCCGGTGCACCTGGACATGGTCGGGATGGCCGTAGCCACCGTTGCTGTCGTAGCCGAGCAGCAGGTCAGCCGACTCCTCGGCGAGTACCTCGCCCAGCCGCCGCGCCGGCCCGGCCGGATCCAGCGCGGCGAAGCCGGCGTGCTCGTTGACCATCCCGGAATCCGGATAGCCGAGCCTGACGATCCGATGCACGCCCAGTGCCTGCGCCGACTCGGCCAGCTCGGCGACGCGCTGGGCTGCCAGCTGCCCTCCTGGACCGGCTTCGGCCAGGCCGGCCTCGCCGTCGGTGGCGACCACCAGCGTCACCCGGTGGCCCTCGGCGACGGCCCGGGCCAGCGTGCCCGCGGTCAGCAGCGCCTCGTCGTCGGGATGGGCATGCAGGCAGACCAGCGATCGGGACACGAGCACCGATGCTACGACGTGCCCCGGCCCGGAACTTGCTGAGAACGTGCCGGTCCGGTCCGCCTGGAATCGACGGTCGCTGGGCTACTGTTCGCGAGGATGGCTGGGTTGGCTGTGGCCGGCGAGAGTGGGGAGCGGCAGGTGGCGGTGCCATGGACGGTGGTCGCCCTCAGCCTCGGCTCGGCGCTGTCGTTCGCCGCGTCGACCAACCTCAAGCATTCCTCGGCCGGCGAGATGCCGGACGTGCCGAAGCTGCGGGCGGCGACGCTGGCCCGGTTCGCCGCCGCCACCTTGCGGCACCGGCTCTGGCTGGCCGGCACCTTGACCGACGTGATCGGGTTGGCTCTGCAGGTGGTGGCACTGCACTTCGGTGATCTGTCCGTGGTGCAGCCGCTGCTGATCTCCGGCCTGCTGTTCGCACTCGCCCTGCGCCGGCGGCAGGGCCGGCCGGTCACCGCGCACGAGGTCCGCTGGGCGCTGGTGCTCACCAGCTGCCTGATCCTGTTCCTGTTCCTCGCCGGCACCAACCCGTCCGGCCCGCACCCAGCGGGCCCGGACCGGCTGCCGGCGGTGGTCGCGGCCTGTGTGGGCGGCGTGCTCGCGCTCGCGTGCGTCGGGCTGGCGCACCGGCGCAAGCCCGCGGCAGACGCGGCGGCGCTGATGGGCATCGCCGTCGGCGTAGTGTACGCAGCCTCGGCGGCGCTGCTCAAAGCCCTGACCGATCAGGTGACGCACGGCGTCTGGGCGGTGCTGACCGGGTGGCAGCTGTACGCGGTGATCGTTGTCGGCGCGATCGGGCTGTTTCTCAACCAGCTCGCGTTCCAGGCCGGCCCGCTCACCGCCAGCCTGCCCGCGATGGCCACCGTCGACCCCCTGCTGTCGATCGTGGTGGGCATCCTGGTCTACGACGAGCACATCCACCGCGGTCCGTATTCCGGTGCGGGGTTGATCCTGTTGATGCTGCTGCTCGGCTTGTCGGTGATCGAGCTGGGCAAGGTCGACCTGCGTGAGCGGCAGGTCGCGGCTGCCGATGCGCCGCGGCCGGGAGACCCCACTCGGAGCCGCTGAGGCCCTCCGGCGAAGCCGGGCCGCGGGCCGTTTGGCAAGATCGATAGCCGTGTCGACGGGGGACGAGCTGGCCGCCGAGCAGCAGCAGCTCGATGAGTTCTACGCCAGGCTGGACGAACTGCGCCGGGAGGCGGCCAGCGCGCTGGCCGAACTGGAGCGATCCGGCACCGTGGGCACGCCGGGCGCACGGGTGGAGCGCGATGCGCTGCTCAAGCTGCAGCGGGACACGCTGCGCCGGCTCAACGCCGTCGAGGACCGGCTGTGCATCGGTCGGCTGGACCTGCTCGAGGGCACCCGGCGCTACATCGGCCGGATCGGGCTGACCGGTACGGATGGCACCAGGATGCTCGTCGACTGGCGAGCGCCTGCCGCGCAGGCGTTCTACCGGGCAACTCCGGCCGAGCCGGACGGTGCGATGAGCCGGCGCCATCTGAGTACCCGGGACCGCCGGGTGACCGGCATCCAGGACGAGGTGTTGGACCTGGCCGCGTTCGCCGCCTCCGGCCGGACCGCGGACTCGGTATCGGCCGACGACGCGCTGATGCTGGCGTTGAACGCGCACCGCACCGGTCATATGCGCGACATCGTGGCCACCATCCAGGCGGAGCAGGATCGGATCATCCGGGCGCCGATGGCCGGGCTGCTGGTGGTGCAGGGCGGGCCGGGTACCGGCAAGACGGTCGTCGCACTGCACCGGGCGGCCTTCCTGCTCTACGCCCACCGGGACCGGCTGGCCCGTACCGGTGTGCTGGTGGTAGGTCCGAACGCGCGATTCCTGGACTACATCTCCCAGGTGCTACCCAGCCTGGGGGAGACGGGTGTGGTGCTGGCCAGTGCCGGCCAGCTCTATCCGGGTATCGACGCTCGCGGGGTCGATGCGGAGGATGCCGTCGCGGTCAAGGGTGATCTGCGGATGGTCAGGGTGCTGGCGGCGGCGGTGAAGGCGCGCCAGCGGGTGCCCCGCCGGCCGGTCGAGCTGAACGTGGAGGGCACCGTCATCCAGCTCACCCCCGCCGACGTGTCGGCGGCTCGGCACCGGGCGCAGCTGTCGCGCAAGCCGCACAACCTGGGACGTGAGCGGTTCGTCTCGGAGCTGCTGCCCAAACTCGCCGCGCGGCTGGCAGCGGCCCAGCGCACCGAACTGGACGAGGAGAACAGGGTCCAGCTGACCAACGCGGTGCGGCACTCACCGGATGTGCGGCGCGAGGTCAACCTGTGCTGGATGCCGCTCACCCCCGAGCGGGTGCTGCGCGACCTCTATGCCAGGCCGGAGCTGCTGGCCGCGGTCTCTCCGCAGCTGACCGCGGCCGAGCGCCGGGCGCTGGCGCGGGACCGGCAGCAGCCGTGGACGCCGGCCGACGTGGCGCTGCTGGACGAGTTGGCCGAGTTGCTGGGCACCGAGGCCGAACCGGTGGACCGCCAGGCCGAGGCGGACCGGCAGGCCGAGCGCGAGTACGCCGGCCGGGTGCTGGAGCTGGTATCGGAGATGTCGCCGGACGCGGCACAGATGACCACGGCGGCCACCCTTGCCGAGCGCTACGGACCGGAGACGGGACGGCAGTCGCTGCTGGACTCGGCCGCCGCCGACCGGTCGTGGGCGTTCGGGCACGTGGTCGTCGACGAGGCGCAGGAGCTGTCGGCAATGCAGTGGCGGGTGCTGATGCGACGCTGCCCCAGCAAGTCCATGACTGTCGTCGGCGACATCGCCCAGACCGGCTCGGCCGCCGGCGCGGACTCCTGGCAGCAGATGCTGAAGCCGTACCTGGCCGACCGGTGGCGGCTGGCCGAGCTCACCGTCAACTACCGCACCCCGGCTGAAGTGATGGCACCGGCGAGCGCGCTGCTGGGTGCAGCCGGCGTGCACTCATCCCCGGTGACCTCGGCCCGGCACGGCGAGCCGCCCGTCCTGCATCCAGATCTGGACGCCGCCGGGCTGGCCGGCATCGTGGCTAGCGAGCTGGCTGACGGCCGCTCTGTCGCGGTCATCCGCACGGACGAGACGATGACCGCCGAGCTCGCCGTCGCTGAGCACCACGAGCAGCTGTCGGTGATCAGCCCGGCCGAGGCGAAGGGCCTGGAGTTCGACTGCGTGGTGCTGGTGGAGCCGGCTGCCATCGTGGCTGCATCCCACCGCGGGATCAGCGACCTCTACGTGGCGATGACGCGAGCCACGCAGCGTCTGCACGTCGTCTACAGCCATCCGCTGCCGGCCGGGCTGGCTGCGGCCGCAGGCGGCGAGCCCGGGCGCGGTTGAGCCTGGCCGGGCCGGCGCGCCCGGGTCAGGCGCCGGAGCCGGAGCGCTCGGCCAGGAAGATGGCGGACAGGTCCTTGTCGCCGTGACCCTGTTGCTGGGCTTGCCGCAGGTGCCGGAGGGCGATCTCGGTGACGGCCATGTCGGCACCGGCCTGCTGCGCCGCCTGCACGATCAGGCCGGCGTCCTTGGCCGCGCCGGACAGGGCGAAGGCCGGCGTCCAGTCCTGATCGAGCATGGCCTTGCCCTTGAGCTGGACGTACGGGGCGTCCAGTGCCCCGCCGCTGACCGCGGCCAGCAGCTGGCTGGGATCGAGGCCGAGTCGGGCGGCCAGGTGCAGTGATTCGGCGAGGCCCTCGACGACGGCGAGCAACCACGAGTTGGCGACCAGCTTGAGCTTGCTGCCGTTGCCGGCCGCTCCCAGCCACAGCGTCTTGCCGCCGATGGCGTCGAACACCGGCTGGCAGGTGGCTCGCGCCTCGTCCGGGCCGGAGGCGAGCACGACCAGCGCGCCATCCTCGGCCGGCTTCTTGGTGCCCAGAACGGGGGAATCGACGAAGGCAAGCTCGAGCTCGGCGGCCAGCCGGCCCAGCTGCTCGGCCCCGTCCAGCCCGACGGTGCTGAGCTGGATCCAGGTGGTGCCGGGCGCGAATCGGCCGCGCGCCTGCTGCATCACCTCCTGCACGCTGTCGGCGTCGAAGAGCATGGTGATGACGATGTCCGCGCCGGAGACCGCGTCGCCGGGCGTCTCGGTCACGGTGGCGCCGGCCGCTGCCAGCGGTTCGGCCTTGTCCGCGCTGCGGTTCCAGGCGCGCAGCGGCAGCCCGGCCTCGAGCAGGTTCTGGCCGATGGGCAGGCCCATGGTGCCGGTGCCGAGCAGTGCGATGGTGGGGGTCTCGGTTGTCGTCATATGCTCCAGAGTGCCACGCGGCACCGGGACCGGGTCGCGGCCGCGGCGGCCTCTACGCTCGAGGCATGAACGTCCTGTTCCGCAGCGTCCTGCTCGGCCTGGCTACCGGTGGCCGCAGCTCGCTGGGGGTGGCCGCAGTGCTGCTGTCCTCGGCGAACCGGGCACCGCGTCTGGGGTCGCAACCCGTCAAGCTGGCCGCCGCCGCAGCCGTCGCGGGGGAGCTCACGGTCGACAAGCTGCCGATGACGCCCAGCCGGCTCGAACCGCCCGGTCAGCTGGCGAGGGCACTGTCCGGGCTGGTGGGTGGCGGCTGGCTGGCAGCAAGATCGAGTG
>DATAKO010000043.1:0-39415 GCA_036261575.1 Jatrophihabitans sp. | reverse complement strand
CTACCTCGGTGGCCGGCCGGTATGCCTGATCGGCATCGAGTCCCGCGCCATCTCCCGGCGCGGGTTCCCGCCCAGCGACGGCCCGGACATCTGGACCGCCGGCACGCTGTTCCCCCGATCGTCGAAGAAGACTGCCCGGGCGATCAACGCCGCCAGCGGCAACCGGCCGGTGGTGGTGCTGGCCAACCTCTCCGGCTTCGACGGCTCGCCGGACTCGATGCGCAACCTGCAGCTGGAGTACGGCGCCGAGATCGGCCGCGCCATCGTGAACTTCCAGGGACCGATCGTGTTCTGCGTGGTGTCGCGCTATCACGGCGGTGCCTTCGTGGTGTTCTCCAAGGCACTGAACGAGAACATGCGGGTGCTGGCGGTGGACGGCTCGTTCGCCTCGGTGATCGGCGGGGCCCCTGCCGCCGCCGTGGTGTTCTCGGCCGATGTCGATCGGCGCACCGCCCAGGACCAGCGGGTGAAGTCGCTGGAGGCACGGGTGGCCGGCGAGTCGGACGCGGTCCGGCGCGCCGAGCTGCTGACCGAGCTCACCGAGCTGCGCTCGACGGTGCGGGTGGAGAAGCTGGCCGAGGTGGCGGCCGAGTTCGACGCCATCCACAGCATCCGGCGCGCGGTCGAGGTCGGCTCGGTGGACGAGGTGATCCAGCCGGGCGAACTGCGGCCGAAGCTGATCGCCGCGCTCGACTGATCCCCGCCGGCGCGGTAACCAGCCTGTGCGGTAACCAAGCGGGAGTGGTCAGCGCACGGGCCACACCCCTTGCTTGTCTATCGGACTTATTGACATGCCCGGCAAGGGGTGGGCATGCTGGTCGGGTGTCGAGGAGCTGCCAGCCGTTCAGCGCGGTGCGCCGGCTGCACCTGGACCTGATGCGGCGCCCGGGAGGCGACTGTTCGACGGTGAGTAGCTGACCGTCCCAGCCGTTGCGCACCGAAAGTCACTCCCGATGCATCTTGACCTGACCCTGACCGTTGCCGGCGCCCTGGTGGGCCTGCTCGTCGGCCTGACCGGCATGGGTGGCGGCGCGCTGCTCACCCCCATACTGGTGCTGATCTTCGGCGTGCCGCCGCTGGCCGCCATCTCCTCCGATCTGGTCACCAGCGTGGTGATGAAGCCGGTCGGCGCGCTGGTGCACCTGCGCCGTCGCAGCGTTCAGCACGGGCTGCTGGGCTGGTTGGCGCTGGGCTCGGTACCCGCCGCCTTCACCGGTGCCGTCCTCATCGGCCGGATCGGCCGCGCCGCGTCGGTCCAGCATCTACTCAAGCTGGTGCTCGGCGTCGCGCTGCTGCTTTCGGTCGCGGCAACCGTGCTGCGCGCGGTTCGGGATCGACGAGCGCAGCGAGCCGCCCGGGTGCTGGTGGTGCGGCCGCTCCGCACGGTCCTGATCGGCGCCGTCGGCGGTGTCGCGGTCGGCCTCACCTCGGTCGGTGCCGGCTCGCTCGTCATCGCGCTGCTGCTGCTCGCCTATCCAGGACTGACGCCGCGGCAGCTGGTGGGCACCGACATCGTGCAGGCAATCCCGCTGGTGGCAGCGGCAGCGGCCGGCCACCTGCTCTTCGGCGAGGTCCGGCTGGCCGTCACAGGCTCGTTGCTTCTCGGCGCGCTGCCGGCGGTCTACCTCGGGGCCAGGTTGTCGGCGCAGGCTCCGGCCGCGGTGACCCGTCCGATCATCACGGCGGTGCTGCTGGTCTCAGGGCTGGCGTTGCTCGCGGTACCGGTTGGGGCTCTGGTGGCGGCCGCGTTGGCCGGCGGCCTCGCCATGGTGGCGCTGGGCCGGTCCACTGCCGAACCGGCCGCCCTAGTCACCGGCGAGGGCGCGACTGCCGAACCGGCCGCGGTGGTCACCGGCGAGGGCACGATCACCGCCCGCGTACGGGCGCAGCCGATCAGGCCCAGCTCGACCTGAAGTACAACCCGGTGCGGCCGGTGACCGCCAGGTCGGCGGCTTCCTTGCCGAAGCTGAGCAGCGGGCCGACCAGTGAGCTGAGCGGGCACCGCTCGACCCGGACGGACGTCGCCTGCCGGCCCACGATGCGCAGCAGCCTCGCGGCCGGCGAGCTGCCCAGCTGCAGGTCGTCGTTGGCGGTCACGGCGCCGTCGCTGACCTGCCAGGACTGGATCAGATGCTCCGCCCCGACGGTGTGCAGCCGCAGCCCATCGGCGGCGATGGTCACCCGGTCCGAGCCGAGGCCGAGCACCAGGCCGGGCTCGTCGGCAGGTACCAGGCCCCGGATCGGCTTGCTCGCCGAGCTCGCGAACAGGCCGTAGCCGGTGGCGGGGTGCGCGTCGAGGTAGCGCCGGAGCTCACCGAGCTGGCGGTCCAGCGCCAGCGCCCTGCCCTCGTTGAGGTGACAGTGATCCAGCCGCAGCACCTGCAGGGTGGAGACGTCGCACTTCTGCGAAGCCCAGTCCAGGAAGGAGACGATGAGCACCCGCTCACCCAGGAACCGCTCGGTGGCGAAACCGCTGCGCCAGGCGGCGAAGCGCTGGAAATCCTGCGCCTGCAACGAATGGTCCGCGTGCGCCGGGTCGATGCGCCAGTCGTAGAGATGGCCCTCGTCGTCGTAGACCGGGGTGACCGAACCTTCCAGCTCGCGCGGTGCGTGGTGTGGCACCTCGCCGGTCAGCACGGTCACCCGAAGCTGATCATGACCGTGGCCGCTGAGCATGCCGGTCAGGCCTGCGTCGGTACTCGCTGTGCTCATCGTCGTCGCACCTTCCCTCGCAGCGCTGTCATCGTTGGCGTCCATTCTATTGGTCGGTGTCAGCGGCCGGGCCGGAGCCGGTACCGGGCGCGGCCTCACTCGTCCGGATCGCAATGCACCACCACGGAGTCCCCGGCGCGCACCACGGTGTCCGGCGCCAGCGGCACCAGCCGGCCGGCGCGGGTCAGCACCGAGATCCACAGGTCATAGGGATCGCGGGCCAGCTCGGCCACCGTCCGTCCGGCCAGCTCGTCGTCGATCGTGAACTCCCGCTGCCCGGCCGGCTCGTCGGTGAGCCTGACACCGAAGGTCCAGGGCCGCGGCGTGACGGTGCGCATCCGCACTCGCAGACCCGCCGCGAGCGCCGGCAGCGTGCTGCCCTGCACCAGCACCGAGAACACCACCACGATGACGACGATGCCGTAGAGCCTTTCCGCATCGGGCAGATCGGCATCGAGCAGGAACGTGCCGAGCAGGATGGGCACTGCGCCCTTCAGCCCTGACAGCAGCACGAACACCCGCTCGTTGCGCACCAGCCCGGAACCGATCAGGGTGAAGGAGGCCAGTGCGGGGCGGATGACGTAGGTGAGGATCACCGCAAGTGCGATGCCGGCAAGCCAGACCCGGGGGTGCGAGAGCTCGGTGAGGCTCACGGTCAGGCCGAGCACCACGAAGGCCACGATCTCGCCGAGGCTGGCGGCAGCGGCGTGCACGTGCTCGACCTCGCGCCGGTACGGCAGCCGGGCCTCGCCGAGCGATATCCCCGCGATGAACACGGCAAGGAATCCGGAACCGTGCAGCACGTCCGCCAGCCCGAACAGCACGAAGGCGGACCCGATGGTGCGCACCGGGTGCAGCGCGGAGCTGGGCAGCGGGACGTGCCGGATGAACAGGATCAACGCCCGGCCACCGACGACGCCGACCGCAGCGCCGACCGCCATCTGCAGTGCGAACTGCCCCAGCACGTGCAGGCCGGCACCGGCGGTGATGCCGCCGGCGGCGAGCAGGCTCGCCATCAATGCGATGCCGACCGGATCGTTGGCACCGGACTCGCCCTCCAGGATGGTGCCGGCCGGTCCCTCGATCTCACGCTTGCCGAGCACCGAGAAGACGACGGCCGGATCCGTCGGCGCGATCGCGGTCGCCACCAGCAGTGCGGGGAACCAGCCGAGCCCGAGCACCCAGTGCGCCACCACCGCAGCGCCCGCAGCGGTGAGGAAGGTGCCCAGCACGCCCAGCACGGTGATCGGCTTGAGCGCGCTGCGGAACCGGGGCCAGCCCAGGTGCAGCCCGCCGTCGAACAGGATCAGCACCAGCGCGATGGTGACCACGTTGTCGACTGTGTGCAGGTTCGGGCGGTGCAGCTGAGGGATGAAACGGACCGCGACGGCCGTGGCGATCAGCAACAGCGCCGGCGCCGGCACGTAGAGCCGCTCGGTAACACGGTTGGCCAGCACCGCGGCCAGCGCGATCAGTCCGGACAGCAGCAGGATGGCAGCGATCGACATCGGGTCCCTCGGTCGGTTCGGGCAGCACGCAACGGCGCCGACCAGACTTCCCGGCACACCAGAGAGTGCAACTCTACCGGCTGTGCGCCCGCGTCAGCGCGGGACGACAGCGACCAGCCGGCTGGTGTGGCTCAGGCCGAGTTTGAGCCTCCCGTCGTGGGCCAGCTTGCCGGCCACTCCCAGCATCACCACACCGGGCACCAGGCCCGCCAGCAGCATGCCGACCCGCGGACCGAGATGCTGGTCCACCGCGCCGAGCAGCGGACCACCGACCGCGCCGCTGCCGATGAACACCAGCAGATACAGGCCCATCACCCGGCCGCGCAGCTCATCCGAGGCAGCCAGCTGCACCGCCGAGTTCGCCGAGGTGATGAATAGCAGGGTCACCGCACCGATGGCGATGAGCACGAGCAGGTAAGGCCATTGCGCGCTGAACCCGGCGGCCACCACGAGCGCCGTGCAGGCCAGTGCGCCGATACCGGCCAGCCCGCGCAGCCGCGTGCGGGAGCGGCGGGCCGACACCAGTGCGCCGGCAACGGAGCCGAGTGCCACCGCTGAGGTCAGCAACCCGTAGCCGGACGCGCCGGAATGGAACTCCGACCTCGCGTACGCGGCCAGGGTGACCGGCAGGTTGATGCTGAACAGGCCGAACACGCCGACCATGACGATCGGCCACCGCACCTCGGGATGGCGCCGGGCGAAAGCCAGCCCGTCACGCATCCGGGCACCGGCGGGCAATCGCGAATCGCCCTTGTGCAGATCGGAATCCTCGATCATCAGCAACGCCGTGATGGCAGCCAGGTAGGTGGCGGCGTTGATCGCGAAGGAGTAGCCCGCGCCGACCGCGCCGATCAGGTAGCCGCTGATCGCCGGCCCGATCAGCGCGCCCAGTTGAAAGATCGAGGCGTTCAAACTGATCGCGTTGCGCAACTGGTCCGGTCCGACCATCTCGTTGACGAAGGACTGCCGGACCGGGTTGTCGATCGCGGTGACACCGCCCAACATGAAGGCGATCAGATAGACATGCCAGGCCTGCACTGTGGCGGAGAGCACCAGCGCGGCAAGCACCGCGGCCAGCAGGGACATCGCGATGTTGGTCAGCAGCAGGACCTTGCGCTTGCTGTAGCGGTCGGCGATGAGGCCGCCGTAGAGACCGAACAGCAGCGTGGGCAGGAACTGCAGCGCGGTGGTGATGCCCACCGCGGTGGCGCTGCCGGTGATGGTCAGCACCAGCCAGTCCTGGGCGATGCGTTGCACCCAGGCTCCGGTGTTGGAGACCAGTTGGCCGGTGGCGAAGAGGCGGTAGTTGCGAACGGAAAAGGAGGCGAACGTGGCGGAGCGCAACGGAAAATCCAAACGGTGGGAAGTGTGCCAGCACCATCATCGACCGCCGCTGCTCATTGTGCAGCAATATTGATCAGATTAGTGTTATTGCAATCATGAATGACTCGGTAGTTCGGTACTACGATCCGGAACAGCTACGGACGTTTCTGGCCGTTGCGCAGGCGCTCAGCTTCACCCAGGCTGCTCACCAGCTCGGGCTGCGACAGCCCACGGTGAGCCAGCAGATCAGGCGGCTGGAGGATGCGGTCGGCCGCGAGCTGTTCGTCCGCGACACGCGCAGCGTTTCCCTTACCGCAGATGGGGAAGCGCTGGCCGGCTTCGCCCGCTCCATCCTCGCCGCCCACGAGCAGGCGGCCAGCTACTTCACCGGCTCGGGACTGTCCGGCCGCTTGCGGCTGGGTGTGACCGATGATCTTGCGCTCACCCAGATCCCGCGCATCCTGCGGGAATTCCGTCAGCTCTACCCGCGTATCGACCTGGAGCTGACGGTGGCTCAGACCACCGTGCTGCAGCGACGGGTGCAGTCCAACCACCTGGATCTGGCCTTCGTCAAGACCGTCGCCGGACCTGTCGCGCCGCTGGGATCGCTGGTCCGGCGCGACCGGCTGGTCTGGGCGGGCATCCAGGCAAGCACGGTAGCGCCGGACGAACCGATCCGGCTGGTCGTCTACCAGGCACCGAGCGAGAGCCGGTCGGTGGCAGTGCAGGCACTGGAGCGGGACAACCGCGCGTACCGGATCACCTGCACCGTGCGGGGAGTGAACGGCATCATCGCCGCAGTCCGGGCCGGACTGGGCCTGGCGGTGATGGCGCGCACGCTGATGCCAGGTGACTTCCTGGAGCTGCCGGCCGCCGCCGGATTGCCCGAACTGGGCGAGATGGACCTGGTGCTACTGCGCAGCGCGCGCGCCGCCAGCGAACCGGTGGACGCGTTGACCCGCGCCATCCTGGCCAGTGGCCGGCCGCTGGCTGCCGCTCCGGAGACGCGGGCAATCCTCGATCGCTGAGCGTCTCTTGGGTTCGGCGTGGTCTGGTCGGCACTATGGAGCGATGGCCGAGTCCTACCTGGAACGTGAAGACAAGTTCGACGTCGAACCCGGCTTCGAGCTGCCGGCCCTGGGTGCCGTCGACCAGCGGGTGACCGAGCTGCGCAGCGAGCGGCACGAGCTGCGTAGCCAGTACTTCGACACCCCCGATCGCGCGCTGCTGGCGGCTGCCATGACGCTGCGGCGCCGTACCGGAACCACCGACACCGGCTGGCAGTTGAAGGTGCCGAAGGAGCCGGCTCGGGAGGAGATCCGGGTCGACAGCCAGGACGAGTCGCCGCCGGCCGAGCTGGTGGCGCTGCTGGCCGGGGTCCGCCGTGGCCAGGACCTGGTGCCGCTGGCCACCCTGGAGGTCACCCGGTTGGCGACCACGCTGGTCGACGCGCAGGGCCAGGTGCTGGCCGAGGTCGCCGACGACACGGTGCGTTCCTGGACCGAACCCGGGCAGCGCACCGACTGGCGCGAGGTCGAGGTGGAGCTTGGCCCGGCCGGTGACGAGCTGCTGCTGGCCCGCGTAGGCAAGCAGCTGCGCCGGGGCGGCGCATCCCGGTCGGCCGGCCGGTCCAAGCTGGCCCGGGCGGTAGGCGAGGTGGCTCCGGTCGAGGACCTGCTCGGTGCCTACCTGCTGGAGCAGCAGCGGGCGATGCTGTCCGGAGACCTTGCGTTGCGGCGCAGTGATGCCGGAGCAATTCACAAGACCCGGGTGGGCATCCGCCGCTACCGATCGACGCTGCGCACCTTCCTCGACCGAGAGGCCGGCCGGGCGCTGGATGAGGAACTGCGCTGGCTGGCGGGCGTGCTGGGCGAGATCAGGGACCGGCAGGTGATGCGGCCCCGACTGCTCGCGCTGGTCGATCAGCTGCCCGATCCCGAGGTTCTCGGGCCGGTGCGTGCCCGCATCGAGATGGAGCTCGACCGGGAGCAGGCCGAGGCCTGGCGCGCGGCTCAGCAGGTGCTGCGCAGCCAGCGCTACGCCGAGCTGCTGGCGGCGGTGGACTCGTTCCGACTTTCGCTGCACCCGGTGCCGGGCAAGCGGCTGGCCAAACTGATGCACCGGGCCGAGCGCAAGGTCGACAAGCGGCTGCGGCGTGCCGGCGCGGACCCGGCCCGGTTGCACCGGGCACGCAAGGCGGCCAAGCGGGCTCGCTACGCCGGTGAGCTGGTGGCGCCCTCCGGGCTGAAGGCCGCCGCCAAGCAGGCCGCCCGCAACCAGGCACTGCAGGACGCGCTAGGAGAGCACCAGGACAGCCTGGTGACCGCCGAGACCCTGTACCGACTGGGTCTGGTCGCCGGCACCACACCCACCGAGAACGGCTTCACCTTCGGCCTGCTCTACGAGCGTGAGCGGGAAATCGCCGCCGGCATCCGCGCCCGGCTCGTCCGGGGCACTCGCTAACTCCCGGACACGGCCGTGCTTGCGGTGCACGCCTCATCCGCGGCGGCATTCAGGAACCGGCTCCGTCGTACTCCTCCGGGTCGAAGCCGGCTTCGCGTGACTGCTCTGCCAGATCGGCCGGATCCGCCTCGGTGAGCCGGTCCGGCACCGGCGTGCCGACCGGCTCCGGGTCGGGCTCGTCGCCGGCGACCTCGAGGCGCTGCTCGATCACGTCCGCTTCGGCAGCCTCGGCGGGCAGGTCGGATTCGGTCATCGTGGAACCTCCTTCTCAGCGGCACCTCCGGCGAGCGCCGGTCAGGACACGGTGCCCGGGTTTCGCGCGTAGCGCAGCACCGCGCCGATGCCGTCCACCAGGTAGGAATGCGCGTTGGGCGTCACCAGCAGGTCGGCGCCCGATGCCGCCACCGCGCGCACCAGCGCGGCATCCAGCCGCACCTGCCGCGGCTCGGTGATGCCCAGGTCGGTCAGTTGCTGCTCGGTCCGGGTCAGCTGCAACGGATCGTCGCCGATCCACGCTCGCTCGGTGGAGGATGGATCGTCGGAGATCACCAGGGTCTCGACCTGACCACTGCGCAGTGCCTGCAGCACCGCCTCGATGCCGGTCACTCCGAAGTCCGCACGCGCCACTCCCTGCTGGAGCCGGGCCAGGATCTCCCGCCGGTCGCGCCAGCGAACCCGCAGCACCGCGTCATGGGCGGCGTCCTCGACCGCAGCCAGCGAGGCACCTTCGGCACGGCCCCCGGCGGTGGTCTCGGTGACCTCGACCTGCGGCGGCACCAGCTCGGCGAGGGCATGCAGCACCAGCGCGCGGGCGCGCACGTCACCGGCGACCAGCACCACGCGCGCACCCAGCTCGGCAGCCACCTTGCGGGCTGCCTGTGCGACGTCGGCCGCGTTCTCGGTCCAGTTGTTCTCGACCCGGTGCTGGAAGTGATCCTCCGACCACACGTTGCGGCCGGTCTTGCGAATGGGTTCTGGCGCGGAACCGGCGACCGAGTCAGGGGTGGTTCCGGTGAGCCGTATCGGCGAATGCCCGGCGTTGGCGTACAGGTTCGCACCGTTCCGGTCAGCGACCACCACGACGTGCGGCACCGGCTCGCCACGTAGAGCCAGGAACGGCAGCAGCTGCGGGGCCGGGCCGAAGTCCGCGACCTCGGTGATCGGAGGCTGTTCGATGATCTCATCAGCGAGCAGGGCACCGCCGGCGGCGACGAGCAGGTGGCCGTGCCGCCCGGGCACCGGGCGATCGGAGTCGACTGCGGCCTGCATCGCCTGCAGGGTTGCCTCGTCCGCGCCGGCCGCCTCGAGGCGTGCGCGCAGCGTCCGCCAGCGCAACTGGACCTGGTGCTCGCCCTGCTCGTGGTCGCGGGAACCGTCCAGGAACGCCGTTGCGTACGGACCGGAATGCTGGTAGATCGCGGTGATCTCGGCGGGTAGTGCCATGTCGTACCTCGCTTCGCTCGTCGAGCGTCGGAGCCGACCGCCCGGCAGGGGCGGCGGTTGCCGTGGCGGGAACGCTTCTCCCGATTTCGACACTAGTGACCGGCCCTGGCCGGCCAACAGGGACGAGAGTCACTCGTCGCGGATCGGAGCGCCGCGCAGATAGAGCGGCATGACCAGCCACAGCAGCAAGAGCAGCCCGAGCACCACCGCGCCGGCCACGATGCCGGTGACGGTGCCACGTACCACGATGAAGATGAACAGGACCGCCCCGACGGTGGACAACCCGAACAGCACGATGCCGGTCAGCGCCAGCCGGTGCGCCACCGCCACGATCAGCCGGCGCGCGTGCCGCCGGAACAGCAGCCGGTGCAGAGCCACCGGCGCGATCAGGAATGACGTCGCCGCCACGGCCAGGCCGACGGTCACCAGGTAGAGGTCCTGTTGTGCCGCGGACAGCTGAGCGAAGCGGGCCTGGAATGGCAGGGTCAGCAGGAAGCCGGTGAGCACCTGGACGCCGGTCTGGGTGACCCGAAGTTCCTGCAGCAGGTCGGCCCAGTTGCGGTCCAACCGCTCGGTGGGCGTTTCGTGCCGTTGCCGCTCGTCCCAGCCGGCGTCCTCGTACTGCGGCTCCATGAGGAGAATGTAGGCCGCGGGGGCGGCCAAAGCCTCAGCTCGAGTGGCGCCTGCGCCGGCGGACGAGCACTGCGGCCACTACGGCCGCGGCGAGCGCGAGAGCGACCGGCCGGCCGAGTGCCCGCGCCTGCGAACGGGCCTTACCGGTCAGCTGATCAGCGGTGCGCGCCAGGTCCTGCCGGGTCGCTGCGATCTCGGCCCGGACCTCGTCGATGCCGGGCTGCCGGCTGGCGCTGCTCATCGGTGCGCCGCCGCTTTCACCGTCTGGACGTCGGCTTGAACGCCGCTGATCGCCTCGGTGGGTACCGGCGGGCTGGCCTGGCCGACCTCCTTCTTGCCTGCGAGGGCGAGGATGCCGGCAAGCACGAAGAGCGCGGCACCGATGATGACGGCGGCCAACCAGGCGGCGACCGCTGTGGCCAGGCCGAGGATCGCGGCCGCCACCAGCGCGGCGACGCCGAACCAGGCAAGCATCCCGGCGCTGCCGAACAGGCCGACGCCGAGGCCGGCCTTCTTCGCCTTGCCGGTGACTTCCAGCTGTGCCAGCCGGATCTCGTCGCGGACCAGGGTCGAGAGGTCGGCTGACATTCGGGCGATCAGCTCGCCGGTGGACGGGTTGGTCGAATCCTGCAGAGATCGTGGATCACTCATCGCTGCGACTCCTGACAGCGCTCTCTCCGCTCGTGGCAGCTGCCGGCCGGCGTTCACGTCGGCGGGCAGCGCGGCGATGGGAAGCGGGCGCGGGTGACGCGGAAGGCGTGGGCTCAGCCACGAACCACGGTACCGAAGGCTCAGGCGACCAGCTGCGCCAGCTGCAACTCGATGGTGGGGGTGGCAGCCAGTGTGGCGGGGGAGGGTCTAGCACCGTCGCGCACCAGCAGGTCGCCGATGGCCGCGATCATCGCGCCGTTGTCCGTGCACAGCCGCAGCGGCGGCACCCGCAGTTCGATGCCGGCCCGGTCGCAGCGCTCCTGCGCCAGTGACCGGACCCGGCTGTTGGCCGCAACACCGCCGACCACCACCAGCGTCTGCACGTCGTGTTGCTGGCAGGCCAGCAGCGCCTTGCGGGTGAGCGTGTCGGCGACGGCCTCCTGGAAGCTGGCGGCGATATCGGCCTGGTTGTCGTCCGGGTGACGCTGCACGTGCCGGGCGACCGCGGTCTTGAGCCCGGAGAAGGAGAAGCCCAGCGCGGGGTCCTGGGGTCCGGTCAACGGCCTCGGGAACGAGATTGCCTCGGGATCGCCCTGGCGCGCTGCCTTGTCGATGGACGGGCCGCCCGGGTAGGGCAGCCCGATCAGCCGCGCCACCTTGTCGAATGCCTCCCCGGCCGCGTCGTCGAGCGTGTCGGACAGGTGCACGATCGGGGTGCGCACCAGGTCGCGGACGTACAGCAGGGAGGTGTGGCCACCCGAGACGATCAGCACGATGCTCCGGTCCGGCAGTGGCCCGTGTTCCAGGGTGTCCGCGGCGGCGTGCCCGGCGAGGTGGTGTACGCCGTAGAGGGGCACCCCGAGTGCCAGCGCGTAGGACTTTGCGGCCGCCACACCGACGTGCAGCGCGGTGGCCAGTCCGGGGCCCGCGGTGACCGCGACAGCCCCGACATCGTGCAGGCTGATGCCCGCCTTGAGCACCGCCTGGTGCACGGTCGGCACCATCGCCTGCACGTGCGCCCGGGCGGCGATCTCAGGCACGACGCCGCCGAAGCGCACGTGCTCGTCCATGCTCGAGGCCAGCGCGTCCCCCAGCAGCACGCCGTCCTGCACGAAACCCACGCCGGTCTCGTCGCAGGAGGTCTCGATGCCCATCACGATCGTCACGACCGTTCAGGCTAGTCGCCGGCCGCGCCAGGGTTCATCCCGGCGCGGCTCGCTACACCGAGAGGTGCGCACCGTCCGGGTCGTCGAACCAGTGGCCGCCCGAGCCGAGGTAGCGAAAGTGCACGTCGGCGCCGGCCGGCACGGTCACGGAGACGCTGCGGGTGCCGTTGGAGCGCTTCACGAGCTTGTGCGCACCCGGCCGCCAGTCGTTGAAGGTGCCGACCGCGGACACCGGGCCGTCGTGGACATCGTCCGGCAGCACGAACTGAATCTTGGACATGCCGGTCTTGCGGTCTCGGGCCAACTTGATGGCCATGGCACGATGTCCTTCGAAAATCAGGCGAAAGTGTTCGGCGCCCAATCTAGACGCGGCCCGGGCGAGGGCGATCGGCGACACGCGCGGCGTTCACCGAGCCGTAACGTGATCCGGTCGAAGCTCGCCCGGTCACGGCCTCAGCTGTTCTTCTCGATGTATTCCTCGGCGTCCTTGTCGGAGTCCTCGACCCCGCGGCCGGCCTGGTGACGGTAGTAGAACTTCAGCCACTGCATGGCCAGGTCATGGCGCAGCTGGGCCGAGGCGCTCTTGAGAAAATCGGGGAGCGCCTCCCGCTCTTCCTCGTCCAGGTGTTCGCCGTTCTCCTTGCGGGCGTCCTGTACCGCGGCCTGCCACTCGTCGGTGCCGACCTCGTGCCGGCGCGCCTGTCGGACGGCGTCCTTGATCTTGTTGTGGTCGTCGATCGCGTCCTCGGTCTCATCCTCCGGGTCGCCCTGCTTGCCGCGCTTGAGCAGGGCCGGGTAGAAGATCTCCTCCTCGGCCTGGGCGTGCGTGTCGAGCCGGGTGGCCAGCGGTTCCCAGATCGCCGTCTGCTCCTCGACCGTGCTGGCCTGGTCCAGCAGGAAGAAGTAGCGGCGGAAGAAGTCGTGGTCGGCGTAGATGAGATCGACGATGTCAGCCATGACCCGATCCTACGGAGACGGCCTGAGTGCCCGGTCAGCGATCGCAGGTTCGCCAAGGATTCCCGCTCTCGCGCGTGCCGCCCAGGTTGAGCGGCGGACGGGGCCGGCTGAGGTTGTCCCGGCTCCGCCCGTTGCCAGCCTGTTGTCAGCCGTGGGAGTTAGCGTCGGGCCACCGTCACCTGGAGGCTGCCATGACCACCCTGACCGACCGACCGAATACCGCACTGCTCGTCATCGACGTGCAGAACGATGTGGTGAACTCCGCCTACCACCGGGACGCCGTGGTCGGCAACGTATGCCGGCTGGTCGACAGGGCGCGCGGCGCCGCAGTCCCGGTGGTGTGGGTGCAACACTCCTCGGAGGAGATGCCGAGCGGCAGCGAGGGCTGGCAGTACGTGCCCGAGCTGGCGCAGCAGCCGGGCGAGCCGGTGGTGCACAAGCGATACCCGGACTCGTTCGAGGACACCGATCTGGAGTCGGTGCTCGCGAGCGCCGGCGTCGGCCGGCTTGTCGTCGCCGGCGCGCAGACCGACCAGTGCATCCGGTCCACGCTGCACGGGGCCATCGCCCGCGGTTACGACGCCACACTGGTGGCCGACGCGCACACGACGGAGGACTTCAGCGAGTGGGGAGCGCCCACTCCGGACAAGGTGATCGCACACACCAACCTCTACTGGCGCTTCCACACCGCCCCGGGCCGCACCGCCGGCACCGTCAACACCGACGAGGTCAGCTTCGGCTGAGGCAGCCAGGAGGCAGCGCGAGTCAGGTCGATCGACGGGGCCGGGGCGTCCTGCCCAGGGCGGCCGACAACATCGCGTCCACCTCGGCGTGGCCGGACGGGAACCGGATGTGCTTGGCCTCGCGGCGACACCAGTACAGCGCTGTCCGATCCTTCACCGCATCGCGATGCCGCGGATCGGCCCCGCGCGCGAGCAGGTGCCGCACCGACTGCGCGCGCCCGCGCTGCGCGGCGACCCGCAGCGCCTGCCGTCCGAACTCGCGGTCCTCGGCGTCCACCGGCGCTCCGGTCTCCAGTAGCCGGTCGATGACGTCCAGCCGCTGATGGTCTGCCGCCATGATCAGCGCCAGCAGCCGGTCGTGCTCGGTCGCCGCCCGCGGGTCCCATCCGGAGAGGTCACCGGCCGCGGCCGCGATCACGATCCTGTCGATGTGCGCTCCGGCAGCAACCAGCAGGTCCAGCACCTCGGTGGCTCCGAATACCGCGGCATGGGTCAGGGCGGTCGCCGACGGCACGCCGCCGGCGTCCGGTGCGGACCTCGCCTCGAGCGCGGCGCCGGCCGCCAGCAGCACCCGAGCGACGTCGGCGTCGCCGTAGCTTGCCGCCGTGATCAGTGGTGTCTCCCGATCCTCCGGGCGCCCGTCCACCGGCGCGCCGGCATCGATCAGCTGCTGGATGAGCCGCCCGGTACCCGGCATGTCGCGCCAGAGATCCTCTGCCACCACGCAACGCATGGATGCCACGTAGTTCAGCGGCGCGATCGCTGAGTGGTCCGCCCAGTTCTGCAGGTCGGTCAGGACGAACGCGGGATGGCCGGCTATGAATGCGGCCACCCGGCGCGGATCGCGGCTGTCCAGCGCGGCCCGGCGTTGCACCTCCAGCTTCAGCTTCGGCCAGCTGCTGAAGCCGTACTCGCGGGCGATCGCCAGCTGCGCCTGCGCCAGCGTGTGCGAGGGCAAGGAGGCAGAGCCGGCTCTGGCGGCGCGGAGCGCATCCTTCGCCTGGCGGCGCAGTTGGTCAAGATTCGGTCGAGCGGGCAGCGTGGTCACGACTTCTCCTTCGCGTTCCGACGGTCCGCGAGTCGGCACGAGGAGGATGGCTGCTGCACTCGATGCACTAGCTCGGCAGGTGAACTCAGTTCTTTCCGCGGACCCGGACGCGCCCTGTCGACGCGTGGGCAAGCATAACCGGACACTTGCTTTCCGCCAGCCCCTCGCCGTTCGCGTAATTAGAAAATATGTTCTAATAGGGCATGCGCTGGCGGTTGGCTGAAGACGGGCAGGACGACCAGCAACCCCTGTTCGGGATCGGTGAGCTGGTCGGCGCGCCACAGAGCAGCGGCCGGCTGAGCGATCTGACCTTCCTGCCGGTGACGGCCAGAAGGATCCTCAACGAGGTGGCACCGAGCCGGGCCATGCCGCACCGCTGGACCATCAACGCCTACCGGGGTTGCAGCCACGCCTGTACCTACTGTTTCGCCCGGCCGACCCATGAGTATCTCGGCCTGTCGCCGGGTGCGGACTTCGACCGCAGGATCGTGGTGAAGATCAACGCCGTGGAGCGGTTGCGGGTCGAGTTGGCCGATCCGCGCTGGCAGCGCGAACACGTGGCGATGGGTACCAACACCGACCCGTACCAGCGCGCCGAAGGCAAATTCCGGCTCACCCGCGGCCTGATCGAGGTGCTCACCGAGTACCGGACGCCGTTCTCCATCCTCACCAAATCGGCACTCGTCCGGCGCGACCTCGACCTGCTCACCGACGCCAACGAATTCCTCGACATCACCGTGCTGTTCTCCATCGGGACGGTGGACGAGCGGGTGTGGCGGGCGAGCGAGCCCGGCACGCCGCACCCGCGCCGGCGGCTGGAGGCGATGCAGGCGATGGCCGATGCGGGCATCCGGACCGGGGCGCTGATGGCTCCGATCCTGCCCGGGCTGTCGGATTCGGTCGCCCAGCTGACCGAGACCGCCACCGCCATCACAGCTGCCGGCGGCCAGGTGCGCGGCGTGCTGCCGCTCTACCTCAAGGGCGCAACCCGCGAGGTGTTCCTGGCCTGGCTGGCCGAACACGATCCGGCGCTGCACGCTCGATACCTGGCGCGCTTCCGCGGCCGGACCGGGGTCAGCGCCGAGTACCGGGACTGGGTTCGTGGTGTCGTCAGTTCGGCGATCCAGCGGCGCCGGCCGGGCGCTCCCGCGGCAGATCCACCGGTTCGGCACGGCATGGCCGCAATTTAGCGTTCCGGGGTAGCTCTCGGTAAACTCGATCGCTGAGGCCGAGAGGCGCTGCGACGGGGCCGGACCCGCCACGCTCGACCTCGTTGTCGGAAAGAAGGGCGCCTCTGTTGAGGAGGCTTGCGTGACTTCGGTACGCGAAAACCACCAGACCGAGGCCGAGCAGCGGCTGCGTTCGCTGCTGGCCGAGCGGATCGTCGTGCTGGACGGTGCCTGGGGAAGCATGTTCCAGAACGCCGGCCTGAAGCCGGACGACTACTACCACCCGCGGCTGGAGAACCACCCCCGCGACGTGGCCGGTGACCCGGACCTGCTCAACATCACCCGTCCGGACGTGGTGCTGGACATCCACCGCCAGTACCTGCGGGCCGGCGCGGACATCACCACCACCAACACCTTCACCGCCACCTCGATCGGCCAGGCCGACTACGGGCTGCAGGACTGGGTGCGCGAGATGAACATCGCCGGCGCCCAGCTGGCACGGCAGGCCGCCGACGAGTTCGGTGGCAAGTTCGTGGCCGGCTCGATCGGCCCGCTGAACGTGACGCTGTCGCTGTCGCCGAAGGTCGAGGACCCGTCCTACCGCGCCGTCACGTTCGACCAGGTGAAGGCTTCCTACGCCGAGCAGATCCGTGCGCTGGCCGACGGTGGCGTGGACCTGCTGCTCATCGAGACGATCTTCGACACGCTGAACGCCAAGGCGGCCATCGCGGCCGCGCACGAGGTCGCCCCGCAGCTTCCGCTGTGGATCTCGGTGACGATCGTCGACCTGTCCGGGCGCACCCTGTCCGGGCAGACCGTCGAGGCTTTCTGGTCCTCGATCGAGCACGCCCATCCGCTCGTGGTCGGGGTGAACTGCTCGCTCGGTGCGTCCGAGATCCGCCCGCACGTGGCCGAGCTGTCCCGACTCGCGGACACCTTCGTCGCCTGCCACCCCAACGCCGGCCTGCCGAATGCCTTCGGCGGCTACGACGAGCAGCCGGAACAGACCGGTGCGCAGCTGGGTGAGTTCGCCGGAGACGGACTGGTCAACATCGTCGGCGGCTGCTGCGGCACCACCCCGGCGCACATCGCCAAGGTCGCCGAGGCGGTCCGTGGGCTCAGCCCGCGCGAGCTGCCGCCCGAGCCGCACCGGACCCGGTTCAGCGGCCTCGAGCCCTTCCAGATCGGCAAGGACACCGGCTTCGTCATGATCGGCGAGCGGACCAACGTCACCGGTTCCAAGCGGTTCCGCCGGCTGATCGAATCCGACGACCACGCCGGTGCGGTGGACGTCGCGCTGGAGCAGGTGCGCGGCGGGGCGAACCTGCTCGACGTCAACATGGACGCCGACCTGCTCGACAGCGAGCAGGCCATGACCACCTTCCTGAACCTGATCGCCACCGAGCCCGAGGTGGCTCGGCTGCCGATCATGATCGACAGCTCCAAGTGGACCGTCCTCGAAGCCGGCCTCAAGTGCGTCCAGGGCAAGGGCGTGGTCAACTCGATCAGCCTCAAGGAAGGCGAGGACGTCTTCCTCGAACACGCCCGCAAGATCGCCGAGTACGGTGCCGGCGTCGTCGTGATGGCCTTCGACGAGCAGGGTCAGGCCGACACCGCCGACCGCAAGGTCGAGATCTGCGGCAGGGCCTACGACCTGCTCACACAGCAGGCTGGTTTCGCTGCCGAGGACATCATCTTCGACCCCAACGTGCTCGCGGTTGCCACCGGCATCGCCGAGCACAACGGTTACGCGAAGGCCTTCCTGGACGCGCTGCCGCGAATCAAGCAGCGTTGCCCCGGCGTGCACATCTCCGGTGGTATCTCCAACCTCTCGTTCTCCTTCCGCGGCAACGATGTGGTGCGCGAGGCGATGCACTCGGCGTTCCTCTACTACGCCGTCACGGCCGGTCTGGACATGGGCATCGTCAACGCCGGTCAGTTGGTGGTCTATGAAGACATCCCGAAGGACCTGCTGGAACTGATCGAGGACGTGCTCTTCGACCGCCGCCCGGACGCCACCGACCGGCTGGTGACTTTCGCCGAGACCGTCACCGGAAGCGGCACCAAGCGCGAGGTGGACCTGTCCTGGCGCGAGGCGCCGGTGGGCAAGCGGCTGGAGCACGCGCTGGTGCACGGCATCGTGGACTTCATCGAGGCCGATACCGAGGAGGCGCGGCAGCAGCACGACCGCCCCCTCGACGTCATCGAGGGCCCACTGATGGACGGCATGAAGGTCGTCGGCGATCTCTTCGGCTCCGGCAAGATGTTCCTCCCCCAGGTGGTCAAGAGCGCCCGCGCGATGAAGCGCTCGGTTGCTTACCTGGAACCGTTCATGGAGGAGGAGAAGGCCAAGGCCAAGGCCGAGGGCCGGGTCGAGCGCGGCCAGGGCACCGTCGTGATGGCGACGGTGAAGGGCGACGTGCACGACATCGGCAAGAACATCGTCGGCGTCGTGCTCGGCTGCAACAACTACCGGGTGATCGACCTGGGCGTGATGGTGCCCGCCGCCAAGATCCTGGATGTCGCGGTCGCGGAACAGGCCGACGTGATCGGCTTGTCCGGCCTGATCACGCCGTCGCTGGATGAGATGGTTTCGGTCGCCGCCGAGATGCAGCGCCGCGGCATGACGCTGCCGCTGATGATCGGCGGGGCCACCACCTCGCGCCAGCACACCGCGGTTCGGGTGGCGCCGGCCTACGAAGGCTCGACCGTGCACGTGCTGGACGCATCCCGGGTGGTGGGGGTGGTGTCGGCGCTGCTGGACCCGGACCGGGCCCGCGCGCTGGACGTCGACAACCGGGCCGAGCAGGAGCGGTTGCGTGAGGCGCACGCCAACCGCCAGCAGCGCAGGTTGCTGCCGCTGGAGCAGGCCCGGGCCAACTACGAGCCGGTGTCCTTCGATGACCTGCCCACGCCCGAGTTCACCGGCGTCCGGATCGTCGAGCCCAGCCTGTCGGAGCTGCGCGAGCTGATCGACTGGACGTTCTTCTTCCTGGCCTGGGAGGTCAAGGGCAAGTACCCCGCGATCCTCGACAACCCGGTCGCCAGGGAACTCTTCGAGGACGGCCAGCGGCTGCTCGACCAGATCATCCAGGACAATTCGCTGCAGGCCAGAGGCGCCTACGGCTACTGGCCGGCCTACGCCGAGCAGGATGACATCGTGGTGCAGGCCGGTGGTGGCGAAGTGCGCTTTCCGATGCTGCGGCAGCAGACCGAGAAGCATGCCGACCGGCCCAACCGGGCGCTGTCGGACTACGTGGCGCCGAAGGGCCAGGGCGACCACCTCGGCGGCTTCGCGGTCACCATCCAGGGCGCGGAGGAGCTGTCGGCGAAATTCGAGGCCGACAACGACGACTACCGCGCGATCATGGTCAAGGCGCTGGCCGACCGGCTGGCCGAGGCGTTCGCCGAGTACATCCACTTGCAGGCGCGCCGCGGCTGGTTCGAGCCCGACGCCAACCCCGAGCTGGCTGACCTGCACGCGGAGCGCTTCCGCGGCATCCGGCCCGCGCTGGGCTACCCGGCCAGCCCCGATCACGCGCTGAAGCGGGAGCTGTTCGATCTGCTTTCGGCCGAGGAACTCGGAATGTCGCTGACCGAGTCGTACGCGATGAGCCCGGCGTCGAGCGTGTCCGGCCTGATCTTCGCCCATCCCCAGTCGCGGTACTTCACCGTCGGCCGGTTGGGTCGCGACCAGGTCAGCGACTACGCCAAGCGACGGGGCGTCCCGATCGAGGATGTCGAGCGGTGGCTGCGGCCCAACCTGGACTACGAACCGCAGTCCTGACCCGCTTGCCGTCCCCCAGGGCGCTTATTGCAAGCAACTTGCAATAGCCGCCAGGGGCGGTTAGCGTCGCAGGCGATGATGATGACCGCCCGGGTACACCGGTGACCGCGAGCACCGCACAGGTCTCGCGGCTCACCGAGTTCCGGCTGTCGCTGACGGCGCACGATCGTCGCTCGCTGTGGGGGATGGGCGCCTTCATCGTGCTGCTGCACGTGCTCGGCCTGGGCATCCTGTTCGGCCTGGTCATCCCGCACCACTACCGGCTCGGAGGCGCGCACCCGGTGTTCAACGCCGGGGTGGGCGTGCTGGCCTACACCTTCGGGATGCGGCACGCCTTCGATGCCGACCACATCGCCGCGGTGGACAACACGACCCGCAAGCTGCTGCAGGACAACGTCGAGGGCCGCACCGACCGCAAGCCGCTGTCGGTCGGGTTCTGGTTCTCGCTCGGGCACTCCAGCATCGTCTTCCTGCTGTCCTTCCTGCTCTCGCTCGGTGTCAAGGCGCTGGCCGGCCAGGTGGAGAACGGTGGCTCGGCACTGCACTCGGCCACCGGCGTGATCGGCGCCTCGGTGTCGGGGGTGTTCCTGTGGGTGCTCGGCCTGCTCAACCTGATCGCCCTGCTCGGCATCATCGGGGTCTTCCGCCGGATGCGGCGCGGCCAGTTCGACGAGGCAGAGCTGGAACATCACCTGAACAAGCGCGGCTTCATGAACCGTTTCCTCAACGGGCTGACCCGCTCGGTGCGCGCCTCCTGGCACA
Organism: Jatrophihabitans sp.; assembly: GCA_036261575.1. GTDB lineage: Bacteria > Actinomycetota > Actinomycetes > Mycobacteriales > Jatrophihabitantaceae > Jatrophihabitans_A. Next base: position 19,050 of record DATAKO010000043.1, on the reverse strand, counting down.
TCTATCCGGTCGGGGTGCTGTTCGGGCTCGGCTTCGACACCGCCACCGAAGTCGGGTTGCTGGTGCTGGCCGGCGGCGCGGCCGCCTTTGCTCTGCCGTTCTACTCGATCCTGGTGCTGCCGATCCTGTTCGCGGCCGGCATGTGCCTGATGGACACCATCGACGGTGTGCTGATGAACGCGGCCTACGGCTGGGCCTTCATGAAGCCGGTGCGCAAGGTTTTCTACAACATCACCATCACCTCGATCTCGGTGGCGGTGGCGCTGATCATCGGCACGGTCGAGTTGCTGGGCGTGCTGGCCGACCAGGCCGGCATCACCACCGGTCCGATCGCCCTGGTGGCCGGCATCCCGCTGGATTACGCCGGCTACGGAATCGTCGGATTGTTCGTCGTTTCCTGGCTGATCGCGATCGCGGTGTGGCGGCTTGGCCGGATCGAGCAGCGCTGGTCAGCGTCGTTGCGACCCGGGCCGGGCGAGTGAGCTCAGGTCGCCTCTTTCAGCAGGTCGGGCCACGGCGGCCGGAACGGCACGATCTCGGCATCGACACCCGGTGTCGAAGGCCGGCGGGAAAGCAGCAGGTCCGCCAGCTCGTCAGCAGGTGCCGGCCGGCCGATCAGATAACCCTGCAACACGTCGCAACCCATCCGGGTGAGCCGCTCGGCCGACTCCTCGTCCTCCACGCCCTCGGCCACCACCCGCAGGCCCAGGTTGTGCCCGAGTTCGATGCTGCTGTGCACGATGGTTGCGTTGTCCGGATCGTCAAGGCGGCCGGTAAAGCTGAGATCGATCTTGAGCTCCTGCACCGCCAACCGCTGCAGGTAGGCCAGCGAGGAGTACCCGGTGCCGAAGTCGTCGATCGAGATCTGCACGCCCAGCTCACGCAACTGGCTGATGATGCGCGCGCTGTGCTCCGGGTCGGACAGCAGGCGGTCCTCCGTCACCTCGAGCACCAGCCGGTCCGCTGCGACGCCGTAGCGGTGCAGGTGCCGGCCGATCCGGGCGGGCAGCGACAGGTTGCTCAGCTGCCGGGCTGACAGGTTCACGCACGCGGACACGCTGAGGCCGAGCCGGTCCCATTCGGCCAGTTGCCGCAGGGAATCCGCCAGCACCCGGTCGAGCACCCGGTCGATCATGGCGGTGTTCTCGGCGACCGGGATGAACTCCTCCGGGGTGATGTCGCCCAGTTGCGGGTGCCGCCAGCGGATCAGGCACTCGACGGACTCGATGCTGCCGGTGGCCACGTGCAGCTGCGGCTGGTAGGCCACCCACAGCCCCGCCTCGGTCAGCTCGGCCCGAGCCGGGCGGCCACGTTGCTCGCCGTCTTCGAGTGCCAGTCGAAGCTCCGCGGGCAGGCCGACCCGGGGGTTGGCCCGCTGGTCGATGGCCGGTCGGTACTGGACCGCGCCGCCTCGGGTTTCCTTCGCCTCGTACAGCGCGATGTCGGCGCAGCGAAGCAGCTCGGGCACGGTCCGGGCGTGCTCGCCGGCGAAAGCGACACCGACCGAGCAGCCGACCGTCAACGTCATCCCGCTGACCACCACCGGCTCCCGCACCGCGGCACACAGCCGCTCGGCCAGCTCGACCGCCCTGCTGCGGCTGGTGTGGCTGCGGCTCAGCACCACGAACTCGTCACCGCCGAGCCTGGCGATGAGGTCGTGCCGGCCCGCCTCGGCGCGCAGCCGGGCAGCGACCGCCACCAGCATCTCGTCGCCGACGCCGTGCCCGAGGGTGTCGTTGATGTCCTTGAAGTGATCCAGGTCGAGCAGCAGCAGCGCGTTGAGCCCCACCGACTTGGCCAGTGCATCCTCGGCTGCCGCGACCAGCATCGCCCGGTTCGCCAGCCCGGTCAGGTTGTCCCGCAGCGCCTCCTGCTCGCGCCGCTGCGCCATCGTGCCGCTGCGGTGCAGTGCCGCGATCGGCATCACCAGCAGGACGATCGCGAACGGGTTCCAGAACATTGCCTGCACCGCGAGCGGGCCGAGGCCGAGCAGCGGTGCCGAGGTGGTGATCTGCCAGCGGACGTCGTCCAGCAGCACCCGCGCGATGCGTAGGTGCACGCTGATCGCGACCGCCACCCCCACCAGCAGATTGTTCACGAGCAGGAAGGTGATCGCCGCCAGCACGGCCGGTGCCAGGCCCGGCAGCGGCACCGGCGAGGGCGGCGTGAAGGGCTGTCCGGCCAACGCCGCATAGACGCCGCGGGTGCACATGAACGCGATGGCGTACTGGGCCATGTTGAACAGCAACCGGTCCGGCGGCCGCCGGCGCACCGTCGCGTCCACGGTGAGCGCGATCGCTTGCGCCGCGATGGCCACCAGCACCGGCGCAACCAGCAACAGCCCGAAGCCGAAGGTGCTGGAGACGGTGATCTCGTCACCGGCCTCCTGGCCGCGCGCGACCGGGATAGGCCACAGCTCGCCGAGCACCAGCACCAGGGCGAACAGCCACACCACCACGCCGACCCGTCCGGTCAGGCTGCGGCCGAGCGCCGGTCCGCCGAGATAGCCGGCCAGCACGATCAGCGGGATCGCTGCCGCGACGACGGAGTTGAGGTAGCGACGCAGCCTGCTGCGCTCAGCCATCCCGAGTTTCCCCCGTCCGCATCGGACCATCCGGCGTCCGCCCGGGTGTGCCGGGCAGACCATCGTTACTCGTGTGCAGACAGCGTGTGTGTGGTGCCGGAGCGGGCGGCCGGGCGCTGGACCCGGCGACGGCCCCCCCCAAGCAGGGCAGGGGGCCGCCGCGGTCGTGTGTCAGAACTTGTGGCCGGCGGGCGCGGCGCCGGGATCGCGCAGCCGCTGCACGGGCGCGATCGGCAGTGCTGTAGCCATGGTTGCACTCCCGGAGGTCGTCGATCGCCGCTCCGGCCGGAACGGTCCGGCCTTCCGATCGGCAGCCGGCCCGGGCAGCTGAGCGGTTGGCTGCAACCGCCAGGTCGGAGGCTGACGGCTGCTGCCGCCGTGCCAGGACCGGTGCCGAAGCTGCTGCCGGCCGGCGGCGATCGGGCGGGTCGGCTCGCTACGCTGTCGCCATGATCGCCAGGGCGTGGCATGCCGTGATCGCCGTGTTCGTATTGGTCGCGGTGGTCACCCAGGTGATCATCGCCATCCGGCTGCAGAGCGCGCCGCACGATGTCAGCGCGGGAGTGGTGCGCGGTGCCAGCCTGCTCGGCCGGTTGATCCGGGTGGTCAGCTTCTTCACCATCCAGTCCAACATCCTGGCCGGGGTGGTGTCGGCGACGCTGGCCCGCACGCCGGATCGGGACGGTCCGGGCTGGCGCGTGCTGCGGCTGGCAGCGCTGTTCGGCATCACCGTGACCGGCGTGGTGTACGCGACGGTGCTTGCGCCGATCCATGAGCCGCACGGTGCTGCGGAGGTGCTGACCAACCTCATCGTGCACTACATCGTGCCGATCATGATGGTGCTCGGCTGGCTGCTGTTCGGCCCGCGGCCGCGCATCACCGGCCAGACGGTGCTGCGTTCGCTGCTGTTCCCCGTGCTGTGGCTGGTCTACACGCTGATCCGTGGCGCGATCTGGAAGTGGTACCCCTACCCGTTCCTGGACGTGCCCAGCCACGGCTACCAGCGTGTGCTGCTCAACTCGGTGGCGGTCACCGCCGTCTTCGCCGTGCTGGCAAGCCTGTTCGCTGTCGGTGACCGCAGGCTGGGTGCCGCGCCCTGACGGCGGGCCCGGCCGGCCCGGCGACCCACAGCCGAGCGCATGCCGGGTGGCTAGAGCGGGCGGAGCAGGTCGTCGGCGTCGATGATCGTGTAGGCGTAGCCCTGCTCGGCCAGGAACCGCTGCCGGTGTGCGGCGTACTCGGCGTCCAGGGTGTCCCGCGAGACCACCGTGTAGAAGTGCGCCTGCCGCTTGTCGTGCTTCGGGCGCAGCACCCGTCCCAACCGTTGTGCTTCCTCCTGCCGGGAACCGAAGGTGCCGGAGATCTGGATCGCCACCGCCGCCTCCGGCAGGTCGATCGAGAAGTTGGCGACCTTGCTCACCACCAGCACCCGGGTCTCGCCCGAGCGGAACGAGTCGAACAGCCGCTCCCGCTCCTTGTTCGGGGTGGAGCCCTGGATCACCGGAGCGTTCAGGTGCTCACCGATCTCGTCCAGCTGGTCGAGGTAGGCACCGATGACGAGCACCTGATCGTCGGGGTGCCGGTCCACGATGGTCTCGATCACCGGCAGCTTGGTCCGCGCGGTGGCCGCGATCTTGTACCGGTCCTCGGGCTCGGCGGTGGCGTAGTTCATCCGCTCGGCATCGGTCAGGGTGACCCGGACCTCCGAGCACTCGGCCGGAGCGATCCAGCCCTGGTTCTCGATGTCCTTCCACGGGGCGTCGTAGCGCTTCGGCCCGATCAGGGAGAACACGTCTGCCTCCCGGCCGTCCTCGCGGACCAGGGTCGCGGTCAGGCCGAGCCGGCGACGCGACTGCAGGTCGGCCGTCAACCGGAAGATCGGCGCGGGCAGCAGATGCACCTCGTCGTAGACGATCAGGCCCCAGTCCCGGGAGTCGAACAGCTCGAGGTGCCGGTACTCGCCCTTCCGACGGGTCGTCATCACCTGGTAGGTGGCGATGGTGACCGGCCGGATCTCCTTCTTCTCGCCGGAGTACTCGCCGATCTCCTCCTCGTTAAGGCTGGTGCGCGCCAGCAGCTCGCGCTTCCACTGCCGACCGGACACGGTGTTGGTCACCAGGATCAGCGTGGTTGCTTTGGCCTGAGCCATCGCCGCCGCGCCGACGAGCGTCTTGCCGGCGCCGCAGGGCAGCACGACCACGCCCGAGCCGCCGGCCCAGAAGGACTCGACGGCCTGCTGCTGGTAGTCCCGCAGCTGCCAGCCGTCGGCGTGCAGGTCGATGGGGTGCGCCTCGCCGTCGACGTAGCCGGCCAGGTCCTCGGCCGGCCAGCCGACCTTCAACAGCGCCTGCTTGAGCCGGCCGCGCTCGGACGGATGCACGGCGACGGTGTCCTGATCGATCCGCTCGCCGAGCATCGGCGTGATCTTCTTCTGCCGCAGCACTTCCTCCAGCACCGCTCGGTCCAGCGACACCAGCACCAGGCCGTGCGTCGGGTGCTTCACCAGCTGCAGCCGGCCGTAGCGGTCCATGGTGTCGGCGACGTCCACCAGCAGCGCATGCGGCACCGCGTAGCGGGAGAAGCGGACCAGCGCGTCCACCACCTGCTCGGCGTCGTGGCCGGCCGCCCGGGCGTTCCACAGGCCGAGCGGGGTCAGCCGGTAGGTGTGCACGTGTTCGGGGGAGCGTTCCAGTTCGGCGAACGGGGCGATGGCGGCACGTGCCGCGCCGGCCTGCTCGTGGTCGACCTCGAGCAGCAGCGTCTTGTCGGATTGGACGATCAACGGGCCGTCGGTCACGCGAACTCCTTCGAAAACTGCAGAAACGGCAATCCTACCGAGCCGGAGTGGCCGGCCGGTGCGATCCGGCTGGGGGTCAGTCTTCGAGCAGGCTGACCGTGGTGATGCGCTGCAGCGGGTAGCTGCGCAGCCGGGTGTCGGACGGGTCGTAGCCCCGCACCACGCCACCGCCGACGGAGATCGGCGAGAGCGTGCGTTGGGACGGCGTGCCGGTGTCGTCGACATAACCGATCGCGATGGTCAGGTCTTCCCGGACGGCGGTGCGCAGGATTTCCAGGATGGAGGCCGACGTGACCCCGGGAATGTCCTGGCTGACCCGGGTGGTGGCGTGGTTGATCGCCGCGGTCAGCTTCTCGGCCGCGCGCAACCGCTGCACCACCTCGACCAGCTGTTGCTCGGGGATCGTGCTGGACCGGACCCGCGAGTTGCGTGACTGGGGGCGCACCGACAGCCGTGGCTGCTCGGTGGCCAGCGACAGCGCCGAGCCGTCGGCCGACTCGGCGGCCGGCGCGTAGCCGTGCGCGCGCAACCGTTCCAGCAGCGGCGCCAGCGCGGCGCCGGTCACCAGCACGGTAGGGGCGATCCGCTGCACGCCGAGAGCCGCCAGGGCGGGCTCGGCCAGCACCCGGTCCAGCAGCGCCACGTCGTCGCAGCGCAGGTAGCTGGTGGCCGCACCCACCCGCAGCCGGCCGTGCTGCGTGGCGGCATCGCGGACCAGGTACTCCAGCGCCTGTGGCACCGGGGTGCGGGAGCGCTCGGCGAAGAATCGCAGCAGGTCGTCGCCCGTGCGGCCGGCATCCAGCGCCCGGCGGAGCGAGCCCGGCGAGATCCGGTACACCGAGGCGCCACCGCTGGATTCCAGGTCGGCGGTGAGTCCCAGCTCGCGCTGCAACTCCGGCGTCGGCGGCCCGGGCACCACCACCGTCAGGTCCGGTTGCAGCAGGAATTCGGCCACCGCAGCGGGCAGCGCCACGCGCAGCAGATCGGCCGCGTTGGCCTCGGCCCGCACCGCCTCGGCCGTCATGCCGTCCAGCAAGGCCCTGGCGAAGGAGGTGATCGCGCCGTAGCCGGTGATGCCCAGCGTCGCCGCTTCGGCCAGCAGCGCGGTGGCGGCGCTGCGGTGCGCCGCGGCTCGCCGCGGTGCGCGCCAGGCCAGCTGGGCCAGCACCGCAGCAGCGGAGTCGGGCGCCTGGCCCGGTGGCAGGTCGGCCAGCAATTGGAGCAGCTGCCGGCGCAGGCCCGGGGCGCTGTGCCTCTCGACGTCGGCGGAGAGAGCGGCGATGGTCTTGTCCCGGTCGTCGCGCTGCCCGACCAGGCTGGGCTGCCGGGTCATGCCGAGCCAGGCCGCAGCCAGCCGCACCCAGCGCTGTGCGGTATCCGCGGCCAGCCAGTCGTCGAACTCGGTGGTGGGCAAGAAGGTCGGGTCCATCACCGAAGAGCTCGCCAGCAGCCCGGCCTCCGCGCTGACCTCCAGCAGCAACGCGACGATGTCCTCGGCCTGGTCGAGCTGCTTGGCCAGCCGGCGCAGGTCACGGACCCCCACCCCACCGGAACGCAGCTGGCCCACCGGATCGTCGGCGATCGCCTGCACCAGCAACTCGGCCAGCCGGACGATGTCCAGCACCGCGGTGCTGGCGGTGCCGTCGATAGCCGCACCACCCCGCTCGATCACCCCGAGCCCGGGCGGGGTGGCGCTCACCTGCCCGGCCGGCGCCTCGCGCAGTGCCAGCGACACCTCCCGGGGCAGCTCCACCGTGCGCAGGTCGACGGCAACCAGCAAGCCTCGCTCGAGCAGCCCGCGTACCGGCGAGTCGGCCTCGCGTGCCGTCCCGATCGGGGGACCAGCGGCCAGCCGCCGCAGGATCGCCCTTTCCTCCTCGGTCGATTCCGCGAGGAGGGAGGCCAGGTTGCTGCCGATGTAGTCTGCCACCGCGGCCCCGGCGGCGGGCTGGCCGGCCGGCGGCAGGCCGAAGCGGCGCAGCAGTGGCGCCAGCGTCAGGTCGTTCACCGCCCGGTAGAGGTCGGCCAGGGTTCGGCCGAGGCCGGCCGGGAACGGTCCGAGGACCTCGCGGACCGCGCCGACCGGATGCAGCGCGTGGTCGGCGCCCCAGATCAGCGCCCAGTCGCGCAGGTTGGACACCGCCCGCCCGGTGGCGTCCCGATCGGCGAACCAGCCGTCGAGCTCGCTGCGCCGCACCGGCGAGGGCAGCAGCGCGATGACCTCGAGCACCCGCAGGCTGTAGGCATCCAGCGCATCCAGCGCCCGGTTGATGGAGGTGCGCACCCCGATCCGGTTGGCCAGGGTGCTGATGTCGACCGGGGCCGGCAGCGCCAGGTCAGGCCGGCGACGCAGCAGCGCCACCAACTCCGCATCGGTCCAGTCCCGCAGCCAGTCCGTCAGGTTATGCGAACGGGCACGGTCGGCTGACCGTGCTGCGGGCTGGGCGGGTTCAGTCGCCAGGGAGGTGCGGACGGTTCTCGGGGCCGGGGTGTACGTAGTACAGGCTCTCGACCGGCAGCGGGAAGGTGATGTCGTCGCCGAACGGGCTCTGCGAGCCGGCCTTGTTCGACAGCAGCTCGTTCACCGGGTGCTCGGGGTAGGTCTCGTCCCAGCCGGCAGCGGGCTGCGCCTGCGGCCGGGGCTGCGGTGCGGTGCTGGCCATGATCGGTGTTCAGCCCTTTCAGCCATCAACTTCGGAATATCCAGTGTGCCACGGCCGGTAGCCTGGGTCGCGTGGCAGGGCATCTTCACAGCGTCAACCTGGCCCGGGTGATGGACACCCCGGTGGCCCGGGTGCACGGACCGACCGACCGCAAGCCTGCCCGGACCGGCATCGACAAGCGGCCGGTGACCGGACCGGTCTCCATCGGTGCCCTGGGCCTGTCCGGCGACAGCATCTGCGACACCGCCAATCACGGGGGGCCCGATCAGGCCGTATACGCCTATGCGCTGGAGGACACCGCCTGGTGGCAGGCCGAGTTGGCGTCCGAGCTGCACTTCCGGCTCGGTCCCGGCGCGCTCGGGGAGAACCTGAGCACCACCGGGGTCGAGGTCACGCACGCGGTGATCGGCGAGCAGTGGCGCGTGGGCAGCGCGGTGCTGCAGGTCAGCGTGCCGCGCATCCCCTGCTCCACCTTCGCCGCGTACTGGCAGGTGGATCGGCTGGTCAAGCGATTCACCGTGCAGGCCCGGCCCGGTGCTTACCTGCGGGTGCTGGCCGAGGGCGAGGTGCAGGCCGGCGACCCGATCGAGGTGGTGCACCGGCCCGAGCACGGCCTGACCATCCGCGAGACCTTCCGGGCGCTCACCGGTGATCGCAGCCTGGCCGGCAGGCTGCTCACCGCCGCGGAGCTGCCGGACGGGGTCCGGGAAGCCGCTGCGGGATGGCTTGCTCGCGCCTGAACGCTGTGCTCAGGCGCCGTCGGGATCCGGCCTGGTCACCTCGGCGAGCGCGGCGCGCTGCTGCGCCCGGCCGGAACGCACCACCGAGGTGATGGCGATGATGAAGCCCAGCGGGGCCAGCAGGCACGCGAGGTTGAGCCAGAGGGGCCGGTTGTGGTCGCCGAAGAAGAACGGCAGCACCGTGATGAGCAGGAACACCAGCCCGACCGCGAACAGGGCCAGACCGACGGTGACCGCGCGGGGTCGGTGGCGGGGTGCGGGCGGGCCGGCGAGGCTGGACACTCCGAGCTCCAATCGTGGGTGCGTCCGGGTCGGGCGGGAGTTACGCTGTCTCTTTGACGTCCGCGCACGCCGCGGGCGTCAGTTGTCTGCCACGAGATTACGTACTGCAATCTTTCTGAACGAGTGATGGGGTGTTTTCGCGATGCCGTCCGGCAAGGTGAAGTGGTTCGACGCCGAGAAGGGGTTCGGCTTCCTGGCCGACGATTCCGGCGCCGACGTGTTCGTGCACAAGGACGCGCTGCCGGCCGGGGTCGCCGAACTGAAGTCCGGCCAGCGGGTCGAATTCGGCGTGGTGCAGGGGCGCAAAGGTAACCAGGCGCTGCAGGTCCGGCTGCTCGAGCCGACGCCGTCGGTGGTGAAGGCGACCCGGCGACCGGCCGAGGAGATGACGCCCATCGTGGAAGACCTGATCAAGCTGCTGGACAAGACCGGAAACAGCCTGCGCCGCGGTCACTACCCGGACCGGGCCGAGGGACGCAAGGTCGCGACGCTGCTGCGCGCGGTGGCCGACAACCTGGACGCCTGACCTCGACACCGCCTGACCCGGACGCTGCCTGCCGCCGAGCCCCGGACCCGCGAGGGATCCGGGGCTCGGCCGTTTCGGCAGCCGCACGCTCGTACGGCATCATCTTGTTAGGTGGGATAAATATCCCGAATAGCGATACGGCGCGCTACGGTCACCAGCATGCGGCGATGGCTCATCCTGTCTCTCGGGCTCAGCGCGCAGGCGGCCACCTGCGTCTTCCTGTACGGGCTGCCGATGCTCGTGCCGCAGCTGCGCGAGCAGCTCGGGCTCTCGCTGGCGCAGGCCGGCGCGGTTGTCGGCGCCCCCGCCATCGGGCTCATCGTGACGCTGATCCTGTGGGGCGCGCTGGCTGACCGGCGGGGTGAGCGGCTGGTGATCGCGGCCGGCTTGCTGCTCGCGGCGCTGTTCCTGCTCGCGGCCAGCCGGGTGCATGGGGTGGGCGCGCTGTGCCTGCTGCTCGCACTGGCCGGCGCCGGTGGGGCGAGCGTCAATGCTGCCAGCGGGCGGGTCGTGCTGGGCTGGTTCGCCCCGCACGAGCGAGGGCTGGCGATGGGGCTGCGGCAGACTGCGCAGCCGCTGGGGGTTGCGATCGCGGCGCTCACGCTGCCCGCGCTGGCCAACCGTGCGAGCGTGCAGGCCGCGCTGCTCCTTCCGGCGGCGCTGTGCGTGGCCGTCGCCGTGCTCGTTCTGCTGTTCGTGCTGGACCCGGTGCGCGCGGTCACCGGCGGTGCGGTGCGGTCCGGCTCGCCCTACCGGGTGCCGACGCTGTGGCGGCTGCATGCCACCTCGACCATGCTGGTGGTGCCGCAGTTCGCCGTCTCCGGCTTCTCGATGGCCTACCTGGTCGGACAGCGGCACTGGTCGATCACGGCCGCGGCGCAGGTGCTGTTCCTCGCGCAGTTGCTCGGCGCTCTCGGCCGGATCGGTGCCGGCCTCTGGTCGGACCGGGTCGCCAGCCGGATGACGCCGGTGCGCCAGCTCGCGGTGGCCAGCGCGCTGGTGATGCTCGGGGTGTCGGTCGGTGACCGGCTGCACTCGCCGCTCGTGGTGCCGGTGCTGGTGCTGGGCGCGGTGATCACGGTCGCCGACAACGGGCTGGCCTTCACCGCGGTGGCTGAATTCGCCGGTTCGGCCTGGGCCGGCCGGGCGCTGGGTGCGCAGAACACCGCGCAGAACGTTGCCTCGGCGCTCACCCCGCCGCTGCTCGGGGCACTCATCGGCAGCCACGGCTACGCGCTCGGCTTTGCCGTCGGTGCCCTCTTCCCGCTGCTGGCGATCGCGCTGACGCCGGTGCGCGCCGAGCGCCAGGCGGTCACCGGCCCGATGGTGGCCGGCGCGGTGGTGGCCGGCGCGGGGGAGACCGCCGGCCGCTAGCCACGCCGGCGGAAGATGCCCCAGATCCCGTACTTCTCCTCATCGCTGGGTTCCATGCTGGCCAGGTCCTCGCTGGTCTCGCGGGACCAGCGGGCAAGCCGCACGAACGCCCAGCCGATCAGGCCGAGCACCACCAGCAGCGCGAGGAACCACACACCGCTCAGGGTAGGGCGGCGCCGGGCTCAGCGCAGCGGACCTACCGCAGGCACCAGGCCTGCGGCGTGCGCCCGGCCGAGCAGTTCCTCGATCGCCCGGTAACCCTCCTCGCCCAGATCGCGGGTGAACTCGTTGACGTACAGCGCGATGTGCTGCTGCTGCACCGCCGGATCCATCTCATCGGCATGTGCGGCCACGAACTCCGCGGATGCCTGCGGGTGCGCGAAGGCGTGCTCGACCGAGGCCCGCACCACCTCGGCCAGCGCCGCCGGGTCAAGACCGCGCCGGGCCAGGATGGCGCCGAGCGGAATCGGGTGCCCGGTGCTGGCCTCCCACCATTCGCCGAGGTCGGCCAGCGCCGTCAGCCCGTAGTTCTGGTAGGTGAAGCGGGCCTCGTGGATCACCAGGCCGGCGTCGAAGCGGCCGTCCCGCACGCCCGGCATGATCTCGGCGAAGGGCACCACGTCGATCGAGGCCGGGTGCTGCCCCTCGGCCCACAACCGCATCAGCAGGTAAGCGGTGGTGCGTTCGCCGGGCACCGCCACCCGCGCCCCGGTCAGGTCGCTGCGGTTGCCGGTGGTGAGCACCAGCGGTCCGCAGCCGCGGCCGAGCGCGCCGCCACATGGCAGCAGGGTGTACTTGTCGAGCAGCCACGGCAGCGCCGCGTAGGACACCTTGACCACGTCGAACTCGCCGCGCTCGGCGGCGGAGTTGGTGACGTCGACGTCGGCGAAGCTGACTCGCGTCTGCGGCGCCCCGGCCAGCAGGCCATGCGTCCAGGCGTGAAAGACGAAGGTGTCGTTCGGGCAGGGCGAGAACGCCAGGTCGAGCGTGGTCACAGGATTCCTTCCGCAAGTAGGGCGGTGCAGGCCTGGCCCAGCCGGGCCAGCGCCGGCCCGAGCTGCCAGTTCTGCCGGTCGCGCGGACCGACCGGGTTGGACGTGGCGCGAAGTTCGGTGCAGGGCACCCCGGCCCGGGCTGCCGCGGCGGCGACCCCGAAGCCTTCCATTCCCTCGGCGACGGCATCGGGGTGGCGGCGGTGCAGTGCCTCGGCCCGGGCCGCGGTGCCGGTGACGGTGGCGACGGTGAGGACGGTGCCCGGCACCGCGCCGGTGCGAGCAGCAACTGCCTCGGCCAGCGCGGCGTCGGCCGCCAGCACACCTTCTCCGAAGCCGAGTTCGGTCACCGAGCTGAACCCGCCATCGGCCAGTTGCGCGCCCAGGTCGGCGAAGGCGAACCGGAGTGCCACCGCGAGTTCGACGCCATCGAAGCCACCGCCGATGCCGGCCGACAGCACCGCGTCGTAGTCGGCGGCGGCCAGCATCGCGGCGGTGGACAGCGCGGCCTCGACCGGACCGACGCCGCCGGCCACCACATCCACCAGGCCGGCCGGGGTCAGCGCGCGGCGCACCGCCAGGCCGGCGAGTTCGCCGACGGTGGCCGACGGCACGATCGCATCAGCCTCGGCGGTCACCGCCGTGATCACGAGCAGCCGGGGCATCAGGCAGCGACGTCGACCCGGATGAGGTACGTGGTGAACCGGGTGGACGGCGGAAGTGCGCTGAGCTGCAGGAAGTAGCTGCCGCCGGCCGCCTGTGCCGGTACCGCGAGGCGCACCGTGATCTTCTTCTGCGGGCCGGTGGACACGCCGGGGCTGGCGACGGGGGTGTTGGTCTTGCCGTCGGAGGTGAAGGCGGTGACGACGTAGCCGTTATCGGCAAGCTCCGGCGCGACATCGAGCAGCAGCTGGCCGCCGGCCTGGGCCTGCACGGTGCGCAGCTTGGACTCCGCCAGCGCGCACGGGTTGCTCGGCTCGATGGTGCAGGACGGTTGGGCCGGCACGACGGTGGCGTGGCCGCGGCTGAGCACGGTGAGGGTTGGCTTGGGCTTGTCGCACGCGGCCAGCAGGGGAATCAGGGCAACCAGGCCGAACACGGCGGCCAGCACGCGAGGTCTCACTCGCGCGAGCGTACGCGAGCGGCCGTCGCCACCCGGGCGCCAGGGCAGCCCGCTGTGCGCCAGCTAACCACCGGCGGCGAGCCCAGCAGCCGTGGCGAGCGCCCGGCTGCGCACCAGCATCCAGCCGGTGACCGTCAGCATCACCACGGCTGCCACCAGGAAGCCGAGCCAGCCGTCCTTGGCGGGCAGCAGCAAAGCCACCGCCGCGCCGAGTACCCAGGCCAGCTGGAGGAACGTCTCGGACCTGCCGAACGCCGACGAGCGCAGCGTCTCGGCCACATCGCGCTGGATGATCGCGTCCAGCGAGAGCTTGGACAGCGAGTTGCCGAGCATGCAGACGAACACGGCGATGATGGCAACCAGCAGGGCGAAGAACGCGGAGCTCACCAGGCAGGCGATGCCGCCGGCGGCGACGCTGCACAGGATGAGCAGCTCAGGCCGGCCGAGCTTGAGCCGGGTGCCGATGGCATTGCCGGCGAAATTGCCGACCCCGGCGGCCGCGCCGACCGCGCCCAGATCGAGAACCGCCTGGAAGCCGTGCGCGCTCGCCTCAACGTGAAAGGCCATGAACATAGTCAGGAAGCCGGACAGCCAGCGCAGCGACGACTCGCCCTGCAACGACACGATGACCGCGGGGGCGAAGCCGCGCCGGGTCCAGTCCAGCAGCCGGGTCCACAGGCCGCCGCGACGACGCTCACCGCGCCGGGGCACGGCCGAGGCGCGGGTCGGCGGGGCGTCCGGCATCGCCACCGGCGGCAGCGCGTCGACGATCTTGGGCAGCCGGAAGGAGTCGAAGGCGGTATAGCCGAAGGCCGCGGCGGTGATCCACAGCCCCAGCGGGTAGGACCCGGTGACCTTGATCGCGAAGCCCACCACACCACCGCCGAGGATGGCGGCCACCAGCCCGAACAGCGACAGCCGCGCGTTCGCCTCGACCAGGGTCAGCGCCGTCGGCACCAGTCGTGGTGCGGCCGCCGAGCGGATCACCGCGTACGCCTTGGACAGCACCAGCGAGCCCAGCGCGGCCGGGAACAGCACGTACAGGTCCGTGAAGTTCATCGCCATCACGATGGCCAGCACGCCGCGCCCGATAGCGGTGCCGGCCAGTACCAGGCGGCGCCCGTGCTGGACCCGGTCCAGGGCCGGCCCGATCACCGGGGCCACCACCGCAAACGGCGCCATGGTCATCAGCAGGTAGAGCAGCACGTTGCCGCGCTGTGCGTCCGCGGTGGCGGAGAAGAACACCGTGCCGGCCAGCGCCACCGTCACCATCGCGTCGGCGGCGTAGGACATGACCTGGTTCCAGATCATCGCGGTCAGCCCGGATTCACGGGCCCCGTCGGCCTCGCTGGCGACTATCACCTTGTGCGCCACCAGCTTGGAGAAGTACCGCCCTCGTGCCAGCACCGCCCGGGTAACGGTCAGGTCGCCGGTGCCCTCGGGCGCGGTCCGCAGCCCGGCCGTGCGGGACGGGCGTTCGGGGGTGCTCGCCCCGTCCGGCGAGTGCAGCGGCTCGGAGGCCGCGGCCTTGTCCAGACGGACCGTCGGCTGGTCCGGCGGCCGCGTGCCCGCCGGCTCGGCTGCATGCACGTGATAGGTCGGCGCGGAGAAGCCGTCGGCCGTGCCCGGGGCCGGCCTCGGTGATCCGTCTGCTGCCGTCACGGTTCTCATCCTGCCGCACGAAGCAGACGAGTTGGAGATCTCGGCACGCGGCTTGGCAGAATGGCCGGGTGACCGCACCCACCGAACTGCTGGCCGCCGCCGAGCTCGACCCGATCCTGGCCGCCGCGGTCGAGCTTGCCCGCGCCGCCGCGGTCGAGCTGGCCGGCGCCGATGTCGGCGTCGCCGAGGCCGGATTGCCCAGCGCCCAGGTGGGCGCGCATCTCGGTGCACGCGGTGAGGGCACCGGGGCGGTGACGCACAGTTTCGCCTGCGCGCTGCCCGGCTACGTCGGCTGGCACTGGGCGGTGACGCTCGTGCGCGCGCCGGAGTCGGAGCCGAGCGTTGCCGAGGCGGTGCTGCTGCCGGGAGACGGTGCGCTGCTGGCGCCGGAGTGGGTGCCGTGGAGCGAGCGGGTGCAGCCAGGAGACCTCAGCCCCGGCGACCTGCTGCCGACCGCGCCGGACGACCCGCGCCTGGTGCCCGGCTACACCGACTCCGGGGATCCGCAGGTCGAGCAGGTGGCCTTCGAACTGGGCCTCGGACGCGTTCGGGTGCTGTCCCGCGAGGGCCGGCTGGCCGCGGCTGAGCGCTGGCAGGACGGCGATTTCGGTCCCGACACGCCGATGGCCAAGCAAGCGCCGGATCGGTGCGGCAGCTGCGGCTTCTTCGTGGCGCTGGCCGGTTCCCTGCAGGCCGGGTTCGGTGTCTGCGCCAACCAGTTCGCGGCAGCCGACGGGCACGTGGTGGCCGTCGAGTACGGCTGCGGCGCGCACTCGGAGGTGGCGCCGGAACCGGCGGCCGACCCAGGCGGACCGGTATATGAGGACGAGCTTATCGACACGCTCGAGCTGGCGGACGCAGCCGAATCCGCGCCGGACGGCTCAGCCGAGCCAGCCGCTGAGCTGGGCCAGCAGAGTGTCATCGACATCGAGCCGGACACCGTCCAGCCGATCGACGAGGACCACCTGGCGGAGGCTGGAGAGGGCGAGCAGGAGGCCGCCGGCGAGCACGTCGGCGCGGTCGAGCCGGCCGAGCTCGACCTGCCAGCCCTGATCGAGGCAAGCGTCGAGGAACCGCCGCCGGCAGACACCGGGCAGCACGGCTGAGTCCAGCACCGGGGCGCGGACCAGCCCCGCCCGGGGCACGTGCACCAGGCTGGCGATGCCGGTCTCGACCAGGCAGTCAGTGCCGTCGGCGCAGCCGGTGAAGTACTGATCGGTCGAGGCGAGCCAGCTACGGTCGGCCCACTTGTGCCGCCAGCTACCTGCCGGCCGCCGGCCGAGCGTGAGCGCCACCCGCCCGCCCGGCGCCGGTGCCGCGGCGATTTCGATCCGCGGCTGCTCCGCCGCTCGCACAGTGACCCGCAACCGGTGCCGGCCGCGCGGGTGGGCCGCCGCGACGTGCTGCAGCCGGCCTGCCAGTTCCGTCGGTAGGTAGCGCCCGAACAGCTCCACCGAGGAGGCTTCGAGCCGAGCCAGGTGGTCGGCCAGCGCGATGATGCGACCGTCGTCCACCAGCATGGTGTCGAAGATGCCCTGGTTCGCGTCCACCGGCACCGGCTCGTCGGCCATCGGCCAGCGAGCATCCCCCAGCGCCAGCAGTGGCGCCGCCTTGATCTGGCATTCCTGCCACTCCAGCATCGGCACCGAATCCGCCGTGATGCCGCCACCCACGCCCAGTTCGAAGCGGTCATCGGTGACCTCGAAGGTGCGGATGGCGACGTTGAACTCGGCGCCGTGCGGGCCGCTCAGGCCGAGCGAGCCGGTGAACAGCCCGCGGGATTCGGCTTCCAGCTGCTGGTAGAGCTCGATCGCCCGCAGCTTCGGCGCACCCGTGACCGACCCAGGCGGAAACGTGTGGGCCAGCAGCGCGTCCGGCGCCAAATCGTGCGGCACCTGCCCGGCCACCTCCGACACCAGGTGCCAGACGCCGGGCGCCGGCCGGACTTCGAGCAGCCGCTCTACCCGGACGCTGCCCGGCCGGCACACCCGGCTCAGGTCGTTGCGCGTCAGGTCGGTGATCATCACGTTCTCGGCCCGGTCCTTGCGCGAGTGCAGCAGCTCGTCCGGATCGACGCTGCGCGCGCGGGTGCCCTTGATCGGCGCGGTGCGCACCACACATCCGTGCCGGTGCAGGAAGAGTTCCGGTGACAGGCTGACGGCGGTGCGGCCGCCCTGGTGCAGCAGCGCCGCGTAGTCGGGGGCCAGCTCGGCCACCCCGGCCAGGAACAGCTCCACCGCGCTGCCATCCAGCCGGCCGTGCAGCCGCGCGCAGATGTTCACCTGGAACAGCTGGCCGGCGCGGATCGCCGCGATCGCGTGCTCGACAGCGGCCAGGTGCACCGCCTGGGGGGTGAATGCGTCCACGATGAGCCGGCAGCGGCCGGTGGGCAGCGGCTTGTCACGCTCGATCAACGCCGCCGACCCCGGGCCGTCGGCCAGCCAGCTGCCGTCCGGCTGCTCGGCCAGCCAGTGCGCGAAGCCGAAACGCCGCGCGGGGCCGTCGGCGGGGATCCAGTGCCCGGTCCACGTGGGGTCCGCGGGCGCCTGGCCGGCCTCGTGCGTCCAGCCGATGAAGCTCGCGCCGTCCCGCCAGCGACCGGCGAAGCAGCCGAGCACCGCCGGCGTCGATGCCGCGACCGCCCGCACCAGCCCGGCGAAGCCGTGGCCGTTCAGCCGGACGGGTTCACCCAAGCCGGCCCTCGTCGGTGTGCTTGCGCACCAAAGGCAACGCCAGCAGCCCCAGCAGGCCGCCGGCCAGTGCCGTCCAGAGCCAGATCCGGTGTCCGTGGCTGCCCAGCCAGGACCAGAACGGCAGCAGCACCAGGAAGGCCAGGAAGAAAGCGGCGGTGCCGAGCAGGATCACCGTACGGGCGTTGACCCGCAGCATCTGCGCCGGATCGGACCCCGGTGTTGAACCGCCGCTCACAGTTCGGCAGGCTACGCCACTGACAACGCGGCGCGAACCGCGTGCGAAACGACGACCTGATAGATGGAGTGGCATGGCACTCGACACCGCGCGCGGCGGTACCGCACTGGACCGGTTCTTCTCGATCAGCAATCGCGGCTCGACCGTGCCGCGGGAGATCCGGGGCGGGCTGGTCACGTTCGTGACCATGGTCTACATCGTGGTGCTGAACCCGCTGATCATCGGCACCGTCCAGGACAAGAACGGTCACTTCCTGGGTGGCGGCAGCGTGCCGAACCTGGGTGCGGTCGCGGCAGCCACCGCGCTGGTGGCCTGCGTGATGACGCTGGCGATGGGCCTGATCGGCCGCTACCCGTTCGGGCTGGCCACCGGGCTCGGCCTGAACGCGTTCGTGGCATTCCAGGTCGCGACCAAGATGTCCTGGCCGGCCGCGATGGGCATGGTGGTCATCGAGGGCCTGCTGATCACCCTGCTGGTGCTCACCGGATTCCGGGTGGCGGTCTTTCGCGCCATCCCGGCCCCGCTCAAGTCGGCCATCGCGGCCGGCATCGGGCTGTTCATCGCGTTGATCGGCCTGGCCGACGCGGGCTTCGTCCGGGCCGGTTCGGGCACCGTGGTCGACATCGGCGTCGGCGGCCACCTGAACGGCTGGCCGACGCTGGTCTTCGTCATCGGCGTGCTGCTGATCGCGGTGCTGATGGCCCGCAAGGTGCGCGGCGCGATCCTGATCGGTGTGGCGGTCTGCACCGTGCTGGCCATCATCATCGAGGCCATCGGCAAGATCGGCCCGCAGACCGACGCCACCGGCAAGGTGGTCAACCCCACGGGCTGGGCGCTGAACGTGCCGTCCTTCTCCGGCAAGCACATCGGAGCGCCGGATCTGAAGCTGCTCGGCCACTTCTCCCTCGGCGGCGGCTTCTCCGCGGTCGGCATCGTGTCCGGCGTCGTGATCATCTTCTCGCTGGTGCTGAGCGACTTCTTCGACGTGATGGGAACCACCATCGGCCTGGCTCAGGAGGCCGAGCTGCTGGACGAGCACGGCCAGCTGCCCGGCATCCAGGAGGTGCTGCTGATCGACGGCCTGGCCGCGGTGGCCGGCGGCGTGGCCGGCGCATCCTCGGCGACCACCTACGTCGAGTCGGCCTCCGGCATCGGCGACGGTGCCCGGACCGGGCTGGCCTCGGTGGTCACCGGGCTGCTGTTCCTGGTCACCGTGTTCCTGTCGCCGCTGGCCCAGATCGTGCCGTCCGAGGCGGCCACCCCTGCCCTCGTGGTGGTCGGCGTGCTGATGATGCGCCAGGTTCGCAACATCGACTTCCAGGCGCTGGAGATCGCGGTGCCGGCCTTCCTGACGATCGCGCTGATGCCGTTCACCTACT
>DATAKO010000010.1:0-28836 GCA_036261575.1 Jatrophihabitans sp. | reverse complement strand
CCAAGCAGTCGAGCAGAGCCTTGATCTCGGAATCGCCAGGCAAGACAGTGGCTGGCTCACTCCAAACGTCGCAGTGCCCGGTTGTTGAGTTCGGCGTTTCTTGGAAAGTCCACCCGGCGTCTCTTATGCGCTGGGGCGATGTCAGGCGCATCTTGCCGTGCCGCTGCCGTGAGGCTAACGCGATCCGGCTAGCACATGCTCCGGGCAGGTGATTTACGGACAACCAGTAAACCGGGGCTGTCCCGCGCTCCAAACAATCCGCGTAGTGATCTTCCATGCTCGCCTTCACAACTTCCATGGTAGGCATTCCGGCCCGGAAGACGACCGGAGGCGGAAAGGGTCGCAACTCCGGATTGCCTTGGTGCACACGTCCAGAGTCTGGCAGCACTAGCTGTGATACGCCATAGTCAGTTTCGGCTGATGTGATGCAGACGTGAGGAGAAGGGCACGGATTTCCCGTCCCTTAGGGCCAGGAGTACTGCGTCCCCGCTTACGTACCAGGCACAGTGGTGCCAGTCGTAGTCACCGTCGTTGGGAAGCGACGTAACGGGCGGTGTCGATGGCGTAGGCCCAGGAGTAGTGCCATCCGTTGCCATCTTCGTCCCTTCTGAACGAGGCCAAGATCTTCGCGCCCGCTGCTGGCGTCTCGGCGAGGCTGAGGGTTGCGGTGGGTGCCACGGCTTGCACTATGAACAAAGTGGGCTCGTGGCTGTCGAGGATGACTGGGATGCCGTTCGCTTCGATGAAGCGGAGCAGAGCATCGGTCGGTGATGAGCCTTCGGGCTCGACGTGCGGTAGTCGCCATGCAGTGTCGACCATCGGATCGGTGCCGGGCCTGCGGTGGACGACGGTGATCATGGAGTGCTTGTGCGCGGTCTTGGCGATGTCCGACAGTGCGACCGTGATCTCATACGGGACTCCGCCGGGAGCCCCGAGTTGCCAGGTTTCGCGACTGCGCACGTTTCGTGCTGCGGCTAGCGCATGGTTCGGCCGAACCTCATCACCTGATTGGTCCGCGAACTTCCCGCTGACTTGGCTTACCGAGATCGGCGCGTTGTTGACGGGCTGGCCATAGGCGGTCCGTATGGATTCGAGAGTGCTCTGCACAAATTCAGATGGCATAAGCCGGAGCCTAGCGCGTCTGGGTTTGTCAAGTTACACATCGCCGCGCCGTCCACAACTGTCGCCACGGGCCGCCGTCGGCCGCAGTCGCCGGGCACAGTTGCAGGCATGCGCGCTCTTCACGACCTGATCGACCTGGTGCTGCCGGCCTGCTGTGTGTGCTGCGGCAGACCGGGCACGGAGTGGTGCGTGCCCTGCCAGCCCGCCAGCACGGCCGGGCGGGTGTGGCCGGCGCACGGCCCGCCTGCCTTCGCGGCAGGCGAGTACGCGCAGGAGCTGCGGACGGCGCTGCTGCACTTCAAGGAACGCGGCGCGCGCCGGCTGTCGGCGGTGCTGGCCGGCTACCTGGCCGATGCGGTGGACGTGGCATGCCGCGCGTTCCCGTCCGCCGCGACCGTCGGCTCCGCGGTCCTGGTGCCGGTCCCCTCCAGGCGGGCAGCGGCGCGCAGCCGCGGCGGCGATCATGTGGTTCGGCTCGCCCGCGCCGTGAGTAGACAGACCGGCTGGCCGGTGGTGCGTCCGCTCCGGCTGACGGCTGCGGTGGCGGACTCGGCGGGGCTCAATCCGGCCGAGCGGCGGGCGAACCTGTCCGGCCGGATGGCGGCCCGGGCCCCCGTTTCGACGACCCTGGGGAGCACACCCAAGGTGATCTTGCTCGACGACATCGTGACCACGGGTACGACCGCTGCCGAGGCCAGCCGTGCCCTGCTGGCAGCAGGTTGGCCGCCAGTCACGCTGGCCGCGATCGCGGCAACCAGGCTGCGCCGTCCAGATCCATCGGCCGCGGCAGTTCAGCCTTACAGCGAAAGCGAACCTGACGCTGAGCAAACTCAGGGCGACTTCAACTGTGCAGAACAGCATGGAGGGGCTACCGTCTGAATGACCAACCGAAGATTGGCACCAGCGCGAACCATCGGCACCGCCGGCGGCACGTGATCGAGAACGGGGCAGATCGGAGAGAGGTCGTGCACGCCGTCGGTTTCACCGATTGCGCTCTGGTGCCGCCAGTCATCTGGAGGCCGCATGGATATTGTCGTGAGGGGCCGGAACGTCGAGGTTCCCGATCACTACCGTCAGCATGTCGCGGACAAGCTCGCGCGCATCGAGCGGTACGACGATCGGATAATCCGGGCCGATGTAGAGCTCCATCACGAGAAGAATCCACGGCAGTCCGGGATCTGCCAGCGGGTTGAGATCACCTGCAAGACGAAGGGCCCGGTGGTACGGGCCGAGGCGTGTGCAGATGACTTCTACAAAGCGCTGGACACCGCAGTGGAGAAGCTGGAACGGCGGTTCCGGCACGCGGCGGATCGCCGCCGCGTACATCACGGCCTGCGCACCCCGCGATCGGTGCACGCTGCCACCGGTGCCCTGGCCGACACGGTCGCGGTAGCGGTGGCGGAGCCGGCGGAGGATGTGACCGAGCAGCCGGACGGGCCGGGACAGGTGGTGCGGGAGAAGGAGCATCCGGCCAAGCCGATGACGATCGACCAGGCGCTGTACGAGATGGAGCTGGTCGGTCACGACTTCTTTCTCTTCGCCGACGCCGACACCGGCCAACCGAGCGTGGTATATCGCCGGCACGCCTACGACTACGGGGTGATCAGGCTGGTCGGCTGAGCAGTGCCGCGCGCTGCTCCTGCCGCCGCACAGTGCTGTCACCGGCACCTCGTGCCGTCGCTGCGCGCGGGCCTGCATCGGCTTGGGTACTGTGACAGACCGTGACCGCAACTGACGCCGCCGCCCGGCTAGCCCAGATCGCCGGACACGCCGCGGCGGACAAGCTGGGCACGGACATCGTCCTCATCGATGTCAGCGACCGGCTCGCCCTCACCGACGTGTTCGTGATCGCCACCGGAAACAACGAACGCCAGGTCGAGGCGATCGTGGACGAGATCGAGGAGCGGCTGCGCCGGGCAGGCGTCAAGCCGTTGCGCCGGGAGGGCAAGCGAGACGGTCGCTGGGTGCTGCTCGACTACTCCGAGATCGTGGTGCACGTCCAGCACGCGGAGGAGCGAGTGTTCTACTCCCTCGAGCGGCTGTGGCAGGACTGTCCGGTGCTCGACTTCGACCCGATGGGCCCCGCACCCGAGCTGCCCGCGGTGGACGGCGCGACCGCGGACCAGGGCTAGTGGAGCGCCGGATCGTCATCCTGCGCCACGGCAGGACGGAATGGAACGCTACCCGGCGCTATCAGGGGCAGGAGGATCCACCGCTGGACGAAGTAGGCCGGGCACAGGCGATCGAGGCTGCTGCCCTGGTCGCTGCCATGCGCCCCAGCCTGATCGTCAGCTCCGATCTGCAGCGCGCGACCCAGACCGCGGACAAGTTGGCCTCGCTCGCCGGCTTGCCGCTGATCACCGATGACCGCTTGCGCGAGCGGCACCTGGGTCATTGGCAGGGCCTGACCCGCGACGAGGTTGCGGCCCGTTTCCCTGAGGAATTCGCCGACTGGCTGGCCGGCCGGGATGTCAGCCGGCGGGGCGGCGAGAGCCGCGACGAGGTCGCCAAGCGCGCCTGCGAGGTCGTCTCCGAGCTGCCCGAGGCTGAGCTGGTGGTGCTGGTCAGCCACGGAGCCACCGCAATGTGCCTGTCCGCCGCCCTGCTAGGCCTGCCGCAGACCCCGTCCATCCTGGGGCCGCTGGCCAACTGCCACTGGACCGAGCTGCGCAATCCTGGCAGCGGCTGGAACCTGCGGGCCCACAACGCCGGGCCGCCCGGTCCGGTGATCCCCGTCGTCGCCGCTGACACCTCGGACTACAGCGACGCCGAGGCTTGAGATGGCGGCGTCGCCGGACGTGACCGCGCCGGTCACGCAGAAGCGGTCCCGGCGCGTGCTGGTGCTGAGCGACTCGCTTGCCTTTCACGGTCCGGGCCTGGGCGAGCTCACCACCGAACCGCGGCTGTGGCCGAACGTGCTGGCACGCGCCACCGGCGCCGAGGTGACCATCTTCGGCCGCCGTGGCTGGACCTCGCGGGACGCCTGGTTCGCGCTGACCCGCGACCCGCATGTCTACTCGGTATTGCTGCCGCAGGCGGACGCCGTGGTGCTGGCCGTGGGCGGCATGGACTATCTGCCCGCTGTGTTGCCGAGCCACCTGCGCGAGGGCATCCGGCTGCTCCGGCCGCAACCGCTGCGTCGGCTGGCCACTGCGACGTTCCGCAACGCGCAGCCACTGGCAGCCCGCGCACTGAACGGCCGCTGGCGTAACCTGCCGCAACGGCTGACCGATCACTACCTGGCACGTTGCGTGGCCGGCATCCGGTACTTTCACCCGAGCACCAGGATCCTGCTCATCACCCCGCCGCCGCACGCCGCGCCGGGTTACGGCCGGGTAACCGCCGGTCAGCCTCCGGCGGTCCGAGCCAGCCAGCAACTGGCAGCGCGGCTCGGCGCGGAGCTGTTGCCCTTTCACGAGTGGGTCGATCCGTTCATCGCAACGCCCGGGATGAATCCGGACGGCATTCATTGGAGCTGGGCGTGCCACCGCGCCGTCGGAACGAGAACGGCCGAGGTGCTCGGAGTAGGATGCCAAGCGTGAGCCGGTTCCTGCTTCTTAGCTAGCCGCGCGGCCACGGGCGAGTCAGCTCGCCACCGGGCCTCGCGGCGCGAGCCTCTGCGTGATCGCAGGGGCTCTTTGTGTGTCATCACCTCGCGTGATGGCCGAGAGCAGCACGCAGGCAACGAAGTCGAGATCGAGGAGATCCGCAGTCATGACCGCGCATCAGCAGTCACCCGACGCCGGCGACACGCCGCCGTTCCGCTACACCGCCGGCATCGCCAACGAGATCGAAGCCAGCTGGCAGCAGCGGTGGGCCGACGAGGGCACCTTCGATGCACCCAATCCGGCCGGCGATTTGAGCGCGGACTTCGACCGGGTGCGGCAGCGCCCGCACTTCTTCGTGATGGACATGTTCCCCTACCCGTCCGGCGCCGGCCTGCACGTGGGTCACCCGCTGGGCTACATCGGTACCGACGTCTACGCCCGCTACCTGCGGATGCGGGGCGAGAACGTGCTGCACACCATGGGCTTCGACGCATTCGGCCTGCCGGCCGAGCAATACGCGTTGCAGACCGGGCAGCACCCCGCCACCACAACCGACAACAACATCGTGACGTTCCGGCGGCAGCTGCGGGCGCTGGGCCTGGCCCATGACCAGCGCCGCAGCGTCTCCACCACCGAACCCCAGTTCTACCGGTGGACCCAGTGGATCTTCGCGCAGATCTTCAACTCCTTCTACGACAGCACCGCCGGTGACCGGGGCCGGGCCCGCCCGATCGCCGAGCTGATCGCGGAACTGGATGCTGGCAGCCGGCAGCCCGACCCGGGCACCAATGACTTCGGCCTGCCGTGGCACGAACTGGACGAGATCCAGCGGCGCAAGGTGGTCGACCGGCACCGGCTGGCCTACGTCGCCGAGCTGCCGGTGAACTGGTGCCCCGGCCTGGGCACGGTGCTCTCGAACGAGGAGGTCACCTCCGACGGGCGCTCCGAGCGCGGCAACTTTCCGGTGTACCGCAAGCCACTGGCGCAGTGGATGCTCAAGATCACCGCATACGCCGACCGGCTGCTGGACGACCTGGACCAGATCGACTGGCCGGAGAAGATCCGCACCATGCAGCGGAACTGGATCGGCCGGTCGACCGGTGCGCACATCGACTTCCAGTCGCGGGCCGGTGAGCTGACCGTCTTCACCACCCGGCCGGACACCCTGTTCGGCGCGACCTATCTGGTGCTGGCCCCGGAGCACCCGAGCGTGGCCGCGCTGGTTCCGGACGCCTGGCCCGACGGCACGAGGGACGAGTGGACCGGCGGCTACGCCAGCCCGGCGGAGGCCGTTGCCGCCTACCAGGCGCAGGCGGCGGCCAAGACTGATCTGGACCGGCAGGGAGTTGATGCCAAGGTCAAATCAGGTGTCTTCACCGGCGAATTCTCGATCAACCCGCTGACCGGGGCCGCTCTGCCCATCTTCATTGCCGACTACGTGCTGATGGGATACGGCACCGGCGCGATCATGGCGGTGCCCGGCCAGGACGAACGGGACTGGGACTTCGCGGAGGCCTTCGCACTGCCGATCATCCGCACGGTGCAGCCGAGCGAGGGTTTCCAGGGCAAGGCGTTCACCGGTGACGGGCCGGCGATCAATTCCGCCAACGCCGAGCTGGACCTGAACGGGCTGCCGGTCGCCAAGGCCAAGGAGGCCGCGATCGAGTACCTGGAGCGGATCGGCCGCGGCCGGCGCGCCACCACCTACCGGCTGCGTGATTGGCTGTTCAGCCGCCAGCGCTACTGGGGTGAACCGTTCCCCATCGTCTACGACGAGCACGACCTGCCGGTCGCGTTGCCCGATCACCTGCTGCCGCTGCTGCTGCCCGAGACGAGCGACTTCACCCCCAAGGCCTACGCGCCCGACGACGTCGACTCCATGCCGGAACCGCCGCTGGGCCGGCTGTCGGACTGGGTGCACGTCGAGCTGGATCTGGGCGACGGCCCGAAGCAGTACCGCCGTGAGACGAACACCATGCCGAACTGGGCCGGTTCGTGCTGGTACGAGCTGCGCTACATCGACCCGAGCAACAGCGACCGGCTGGTCGATCCGGTCAACGAGCAGTACTGGATCGGCCCGTCCGAGGACCGGCCGCTGGGCGGCGTCGGGCTCTACGTCGGCGGCGTCGAGCACGCGGTGCTGCACCTGCTGTACTCCCGCTTCTGGCACAAGGTGCTGTTCGATCTGGGGTATGTGAGTAGCGCCGAGCCGTTCCACAAGCTGGTCAACCAGGGCATGCTGCAGTTGCCCGCGTACACCAATGCCGACGGCTTCTACGTCGAGGCGGCCGAGGTGACCGAGGTGGACGGCCAGTTCTTCTACCAGGGAGAACCGGTCAACCAGGAGTTCGGCAAGATCGGCAAGAGCCTGAAGAACGTCGTGAACCCGGACGAGTTCATCGCCGACTTCGGGACGGACACCTTCCGGATGTTCGAGATGTTCTCCGGACCGCTGGATCAGTCCCGACCCTGGGACGCCAAGGCGATCGTCGGTCCGTACCGGCTGCTGCAACGCATCTGGCGGGTGGTGCTGGACGAGCGCACCGGTCAGCCGCACGTCGCCGACGTGCCGGTGCCCGATGAGCTGAACCGCCTGCTGCACAAGGCAATTCACGCGGTTCGTGAAGGTTACGAGACGCTGCGCTTCAACACCTCGATCGCCAGGATCACCGAGCTGAACAACGCGGTCACCCAGGCCTATCCCGACGGCGGCGCGCCGCGCGAGCTGGCTGAGTCGCTGGTGTTGATCCTGGCGCCGCTGGCTCCGCACATCGCCGAGGAGCTGTGGTCCCGGCTGGGGCACGAAAAGTCGCTCGCGTGGTACCCGTTCCCGGTCGCCGATGAGTCGCTGCTGATCGACGACACGATCGAGATTCCGGTGCAGGTAAACGGCAAAGTGCGTTCCGTCATCTCGGTCCCGGCGGCCGCGGCAGCTGCCGAACTGCAGGCTGCGGCCGAGTCGGACGGCAAGCTGCAGGCGGCACTGGCCGGTCGTCCGGTCAAGCGGGTCATCGCCGTGCCGGGCAGGCTGATCAACTTCGTCGTCTAACCTGGCGGCATGTCGAGTCCGCAGTGGGTCACCGTGGTCACCGACTCGACCTCGTACCTGCCCGTCGGCCTGGCTGACCGGCTGTCGATCAGGGTGATGCCGCTGCAGGTCCAGCTGGGTGACCGGACCGGGCTCGAGGGTGTCGACGTCGGGCCGGCCGAGCTGACCCGAGCTTTGCGGGAACGCCTCCAGGTCAGCACTTCCCGGCCGACACCCAGGGATTTTGTCCAGCTGTACGGGGACATCCTCAACGGCGGTTCCGGTCCGGTGGTGTCGCTGCACCTGTCCGCGGAGCTATCCGGAACCTGCGATTCGGCCCGGCTGGCGGCGCGCGAGTTCGAGGCCGGGCAGGTCCGGGTGATCGATTCGCGCGCGGCCGGCATGGCATTGGGCTTCGGCGTGCTGGCCGCTGCCAAGGCTGCCGCCGCTGGTGTCGGGGCGGAGCAGGTGGAGCAGGTCGCGCGCGCTACTTTTGCCGGTACGAGCGCCCTGTTCTACGTCGACTCGTTGGAATGGCTGCACCGCGGCGGCCGGATCGGTGCGACGGCGGCCAGGTTCGGCACGGCGCTGGCGGTCAAGCCGCTGCTGCACCTGTCCGACGGCCGGATCGCGCCGCTGGAGAAGGTGCGCACCGCGTCCAAGGCGATCGCCCGGCTGGTACAGCTGAGCGTCGCGGCGGCGGGGGAGCGGCAGGTCGACGTGGCGGTGCAGCATCTGGCCGCGGCCGAGCGAGCCGGCGAGCTGGCCGACCAGGTGCGTGCCGCCCTGCCCGGCCTCCGGCAGCTGCACACGGCCGAGGTTGGCGCTGCCGTCGGTGCGCACGTCGGCCCGGGACTGCTCGGCATCGTGGTGGCACCGGTCTCGGACTGACGGGGTTCAACTCAGCGGGCAGTGCCCGGTGCCTTCGGGGAAGCGGGAGTTGAAGGTGTAGTTGCCACCGGCGCCGGTCTGCAGTGTGACGTACAGGCCGTGCTGGCGTATGCACGCCTGCTTGTCGCTGCTTTCCATACCCAGCCAGGGGTACCACCTGATGCGTACCAGCATCGACCTGTTCGCCGGCACCGACAGCACGATCGCATCCGGCCGCTGCCTCTGCACCTGGCCCGGCGGGTCGACCAGGGATGCCGCGTCCGACACCTCGTACAGAGTCCAGTGCGCATTGCGCCAGATCGGCGTGAGGTAGGGCAGATCGGTGTCGATGAGGGCCTTCTCGGCCCGCCCGTAGGAGGTCAGCTCGGCATCGGGTACGGCCACGTACTGCACCGCGTTGTTGGTGAGGAAGCCGCGGTAGGTGTCGGCAGTGGGCTGGCGCTTGTAGAACACCGCGTCGTTGAGCCGGACGTCGGTCTGGCGCAGCCATCCGCGGGCAAGCGGCACGCCGCGGGCGAGGTAGACAGAATCCCAGTGTCCGGCCATCTCGGGGACCTCGACCCGGCCGGTCAGCGGCCCGCGAGCATCGATCTCGTCGATCACCGGGTTGTAGTAGGCGCTATACCCGGATGACCTGCCGGTGCTGGCGATGGTCGACACGCCGACCGGAAGTTGCAGCGCCAGTACCGCAGCCAGCGCGGCCGCGGTCAACCGCCGGCTGCGCCAGTGGATGAACGAGGCTGCCACCGGCAGCGCGAACAGCAGGCTGAGCCGGTCGGAGTTGGAACCGACCGGGGTCGGCAGCGTGAACGCCGCCAGCACCATCAGCATGGCCAGGCCCGCGCCGATCCGGACGGCCTGACAGCGCCGGGGCACCGTGGCGAACACGATCACCAGCGCGGTCAGCGTGCGCAAGCAGTCCAGGAAACTGAACGGCTGGTGGCCGCCGTCGCCGAAGACGATCGAGATGATGCCGGCGCTGATGCCGGACGGCACGATGAGGACCGCCGCGGCCACCGGCTTGCGCAGCAACACCGCGGTCGCACCGGCAAGCCACAGCAGGAGCGCCGCCACCGGGCTGGCGCCTCCGGCCAGCAGGCTGAACAGCGCCGCCAGACTGACCGCAAGCCAGCGCGGCAGCCGTCTGGTCGTGAACAGCGTGATCGCAACGAGCCCGCAGGCAAGGCCGCAGGCGAAGGTGATGCGACCCTCGACCACATTGCCGATCTGGGTTACCGCCGCGGCGATGCCGCCGAGCAAGGGTCGGCGCGGGTGCAGGCGGTTGAGCAACCGGGTGGTGTACCAGGTGCCGACGACCGCGGCGATCGCACCGGTCAGCTTGGTGCCCAGGTGGGCCATCACCGTTGCCGTCCACAACGTGTAGCCGTACTCCACGGTGCCGCCGAACCAGCGGAAGTCGATGACGGAGACCGGATAGTGCTCGGCGAAGTCGGCCCGGGCCAGCTGGGCGGCCAGGTCCGAGTTCACCGGTGGCAGCAGCAGAAACCCCCACGCCAGCAGCGCGCCGACGGCGGTGGCGATCAGTGCGTGCCGGTAGCTGGAATGCCAGAGCCGGCGGGTGAACATGACCGTGCGGCCGCGGGCAGCCGGGTTGGCAGGCTGCGGCGTTGCCGGAACGGATCGCACGGACACAGTTGGTCAGTCTGTCATCCACAACCCGGTAGCGGCTTCCACATACCCGCTCGGGGCGGGTTTGCGCCAGCATTCTCTTCCTAATCTCAGCCTGTGCGACGTGCTTCGGAAACCAGGATCAAGCACCGGGTGCAAGCCCGGCTGGCGGACCTGACGGCAACATTCGGCCCCGTTCGGCTGGACCCTGGCCGACGTGGTGTGCTCGCCGCACTGGTCGTGGCGGTGTTGGTGGCGGTCGTGGCGGGCGGCTGGGTGCTCACCTCGCGGCCACGTCCGGTGCCGGCCGCAGTGGCCGTGCAGTCGCGCGGTCTCGCCGGGCCGAGCTCGATCGCCCCGGTCACCGCCACACCTGGCACTGCTGCAGGCACAGCGGGACCGACTGCGCCGGGCTCACCAGCAGCCGGCGCGACAACAGCCGGCTCGGCACTGGTGGTGGACGTGGCCGGCAAGGTGCGCCGCCCCGGGGTGTACCGGTTGGCCGCCGGGGCGAGGGTTGTCGACGCGGTCACCGCGGCGGGCGGCATGTTGCCCGGAGTGGATCCGGTGTCGGTGAACCTCGCTGCCCATGTGAGCGATGGCCAGCAGATCGTGGTGGGCGCTGCGGCCGGGCTGGCACCACCAGCCGGCACGGCCGGCTCGTCACCGAACGCCACCGGCTCGGCGGTCGCGGGCGGCGCCGCGGCCGCACCGTCCAGCCCGCTCGACCTGAACACTGCCACCGAGACCCAGCTGGACGGTTTGCCGGGCGTCGGGCCGGTACTGGCCCAGCGCATCGTGGACTGGCGCAGCGAGCACGGCCGGTTCGCATCGGTCAATCAGCTCAACGAGGTTTCCGGCATCGGCGATGCCAAGTTCGCCCAGCTGAAGTCGTTGGTGACCGTGTGAGCGCGCCGGCGCGAGCGCCGCTCGACCTGCGGCTCGCGGTGCCAGCTCTGGCTGGCTGGCTGACCGTCGTCTGGGGGTTGAGCCACGGCTGGCTGGCGGTGCTCCTGGTCGCCGGGCTGGCGGCCGGCCTGGCGGCGGCACTCGCCGTGGCCGGCCGCGGCGGCTACCGCTACGCGATGGCCGCCGCGGTGATCGCGCTGTTGATGCTGCCGCTGTCCCTCCGGCTGCGGGCCGCGCACGAGTCCCCGCTGGCCCGGCTGACCCGCACTCGGCCGGCCATCACGGCCGAGCTGGTGGTGACCGGCGATCCGCGGCCGCTGGCCGGGCACGGCACTTCCGGAGCGCCCCGAGTCGCGGTGCCGGGCTCGATGCGGGCGGTGCTGCAGGCAGGCGCGCGGACCCCGGTGTCCGGGGCGGTGCTGGTGCTCGGGCCGGCGGAAGGCTGGCGGCAGGTGCTGCCCGGTCAGCGGGTCCGCCTTGACGGCCGGCTGCAGCCTCCGTTGTCCGGCGACCTGCTGGTCGCGGTCATCTCCGGGCAGTCGACGCCGCACCTGCTGGGCCGTCCACCGCCGTGGCAGCGGGTGGCCGGTGCGGTGCGCGACGGGTTGCGGCGGGCATCCGGAGGCCTGCCCAGCCTGCCGCGCGGATTGCTGCCCGGGCTTGTCGACGGCGATGTCAGCCAGCTCGATCCGGTGCTGCAGAGCCAGTTCCGCACAGCGGGGCTTACCCATCTGGTTGCCGTGTCCGGTACCAACCTCTCGATCGTGGTCGGTGCCGTGGTTTTTCTGCTACGCCGGTTGCGTGCCTCGCCGCGGCTGATCGCCGCTACCGGCCTGCTGGTGCTGGTGGCCTTCGTGCTGATCGCACGACCCTCGCCGAGCGTCCTGCGGGCCGCGGTGATGACCACCATCGCGATGCTCGCGCTCGCCACCGGGCGCCAGCGGGCGGCCCTGCCTGCTCTGTCCGCCACCCTCATCGTGCTGTTGCTGTGGCAGCCGGGGCTGGCCGGCGACCTGGGCTTCGCCCTGTCTGTAGCTGCCACCGCCGGGCTGCTGCTCATCGCGCCGGGCTGGGTGCAGCGGTTGCAGCGATATCGCATACCGCCGGGACTGGCCGAGCCGATCGCGGTAGCCGCCGCCGCGCACCTGGCAACGGTTCCGTTGATCGCGGCCATCAGCGGCCGGATCAGCCTGGTGGCGGTTCCAGCCAATGTGCTGGCCGAGCCGGTGGTGGCCGCGGCGACGGTGCTGGGCGTGAGCGCCGCGGTGCTCTCCCTTTGCTGGTTGCCGGCGGCAGTGGTGCTCGCCTGGCTGGCCGGGTGGCCGTGTCGCTGGCTCGTCTGGGTGGCCGAGCATGCCGCGACGGTGCCAGGCGCCACGATCGCCTGGCCGGCCGGCGTCGGCGGCGGACTGCTGCTCAGTGCGGTGCTGGTGGGGCTGTGCCTGCTGTGCCGACGGGCTGCTGCGCGACGGCTGGTTGTGGTCGGCGTCTGCGTCGCGCTGCTGGTGCAGATCCCGGTGCGTGGACTGCTGGTGGGCTGGCCGCCGCGCGGCTGGCTGATTGTCGCCTGTGACGTCGGGCAGGGCGATGCGCTGGCGCTGAACGCCGGAGCCGGCTCCGCCGTGGTGATCGACGCAGGCCCGGACCCGGTGCCGGTGGATCGCTGCTTGCATGAGCTCGGCATCAGGCACATCCCGCTGCTGGTGTTGACGCACTCCCACCTCGATCATGTCGGTGGCCTGGCCGGCGTGCTGCACGAGCGCAGCGTGGGCGAGGTGCTGACCTCGCCGCTCAGCGAACCTGCCTCCGGTCATCGACTTGTGCTGGCCGCGCTTGCCGCCCGGCGGTTGGTGCTGCACACGGTGACTGCCGGTGCCGCACTGCAGGTCGGGCCGATCCGGCTGGACGTGCTCGGCCCGCGCACGATCCTGCACGGCACCCGGTCTGACCCGAACAACGACTCGGTGGTGCTGCTGGCCACCCTGGCCGGCGTCCGGATCATGCTGCCCGGCGACGCCGAGATCGAGGCGCAGGACGACCTGCTCAGCAGCGGCGTCGACCTGCACGCCGACATCCTGAAAGTGCCGCACCACGGCTCGGCCTATTCCGATCCGGCGTTCCTTCGAGCGATAAAGGCCAAGCTGGCTTTGATCAGCGTCGGTGTGAACAACGATTACGGCCATCCATCACCGCTGTTGCTGTCGCAGCTCGATCGGCTCGGTGTACCGGCGCGGCGGACCGACCGGGACGGTGACATCGCCGTCACCGAGCAGGCCGGAGCGCTTGTGCCGGTGCTGCACCAGACCAGCCTGGCCGTCGGGTCGTCACCGTCGATGCCTCGATGGCGGGGTTCGTGATGCCTGTCGCGCGGTCGGCTGCACGGTGGCGGTCATGCTGGCCGCCACCGTCGACGGAGCCGCATGACAGCATGGACGCATGCCGCCGTCCGCTGCCGCGCCAGCACCGCTCACCCTGGTCGTCGGGGACGAGGAATTCCTGATCAGCCGTGCACTGGAGGATCTCAGGCATGCGGCGCTGGCTGCCGATGCCGAGACCGAGGTGCACGAACTCGACGGAGCGGCGATCGAGCTGACCGAACTCATGCAGCTGCTCAGCCCCTCGCTCTTCGGTGGCAGCCGGCTGGTGTTGTTGCGCAATGCCCAAGACCTGCCGGCAGCCCAGCAGCCGACCGTGCTGCCGCAGTTGCTGGAGGTCGACCCCGACTGCGCCGTGGTGGTGCAGCACCTGGGTGGTGCCAAGGGTAAGGCTGTGCTGGAAGCCACGCGCAAGGCGAAGCCGGTCGAGATCGAGTGCGCCCGGCTGACCAGGCCGGAGCAGCGCGCCGATTTCCTGCGGGCGGAGCTGAAGCGCTTCGGCGGCCGGATCAGTGCCGACGCGGCCGCGGCCCTGCTCGATGCGGTGGGTAGCGACTTGCGCGAGATCTCGGCCGTGACCGCGCAACTGGTGGGTGACACCAGCGGCACCATCGACGTAGCGGCGGTGACCGCGTACCACCGCGGACGCGCCGAGGTGACCGGCTTCGCCGTTGCCGACCAGGCCGTCACCGGCAACGTCGCCGCAGCCTTGACCAACCTGCGGTGGGCGTTGAACGTGGGCGTGCCGACGGTCGTCATTGCCGATGCCCTGGCAGACGGTGTGCGCACCGTGGCGCGGGTGCTCGGCGCCGGCCCGGGGGACCCGTTCCGGCTGGCGCCGGCACTCGGCATGCCGCCGTGGAAGGTGAAACGCGCCCGCGGCCAGGTGCGCGGCTGGGCCGAGCCGGGGCTCCGCGTCGCCCTCGGCGTCGTGGCCGACCTCAACGCCGACGTGAAGGGAAACGCCGCGGACCCGGAATACGCGCTGGAATCCGCGGTCCGCAAGATCGTCGCTGCCCGGGCCGTCAGGTAGCCGGCGAAGCCTCGACCCCACCTTCAGCCGGCGGGGGCGAGAACCGACTGCCAGGTCCAGCCACGGCCTCGACATCTGACGACCGCCGACTGCCAGGTCCAGCCACGGCCTCGACGTCTGAGGACCGCCGCTACCGACAACTGCCGGTACCAGTAGGTTCCTGTCCGGAGGGCCGGCAGCAGAGAGGCCACCGACGGCTGCTGCGGGCAGCAGAAAGCCCGCGTCCGGCGAACCGGTCCGCGGGCTTGCGTGCTAGACGCTCGAAGCAGTTACAGCGCGTTGGCGCGCTGCGCCATCGCCGACTTCTTGTTGGCCGCCTGGTTGGAGTGGATGACGCCCTTGCTCACGGCCTTGTCCAGCTGCCGGGAGGCGCTGCTCAGCGCGGCGGTGGCGGCAGCCTTGTCACCGGAGTCAGCAGCCTCGCGGAACGCCCGGATGGACGTCTTGAGCGAGCTCTTCACGCTCTTGTTGCGCAGCCGAGCCGCCTCGTTGGTGCGGATTCGCTTGATCTGGGACTTGATGTTCGCCACGAAGAATGCCTCTATGCCGTTCGGATTCGGTGTCCTGGGACCTTCGGCGCCGGCGCCCGCCTGCCGGGGCAGGCACACGCGTCGCCACTGTGGAGCCGTTGTGCGGTGGAGCCGTTGTGCGGTGGAGCCATACTGGAGTATCCGCCGCCTGGAACCCGGCCGGAGCCGATCCAGGCAACCTCGCCAGGTTACCAGCGCGACCACGGAGCTCCCAAATCAGGGGCGTGCGGAACCTGCAGTGGGCGGTGCTGCCAGCTCGCGCCGCGGATCAGGTGGCCCGGACCGTGACGAGCTCGTAGCGGGTGTAGAGGAAGGTGCGCACCGCATCGACCGGTGACAGCGTGTCGAGTACCGGACTGTCCGCCTCGCCGTCCATCCCGAAGGCCAGCGCCTGGCCGCCCTCGAAGTACACCGGCGAGTCGACCGGTGACACGTCGGTCATCCGCACCACGACGTACCGGTCGCCGATCTGGCCGACCAGACCGGCCGAGTCGGCGTCCAATTCGGGGCTCGGCGCCTCCTGGGTGTGTACCGAGATGACCTGCTGCCAGTCCTCGTCGGCCCCCGGCGAGGTGTTGATCAGGTCACCCGGTCGCAGCTGGCTGGCGGGAATACGGAACTCGGCAACGGCGCGCGGGTCAGTCATGCCCCCATCTTGTCAGACCGGCACCCAGGGCGACCGGCACCGAACCCCCGGCGGTCCGATCAGGCGAGGACAGCGGCCCCCGGGTGGGCGTGGAACTGGGAACGCCGCTGCGCGTGGGACAATGAATGAACAGCACCAGTCCGAGTGACATCCAGAGAAAGCAGCCCGTGCCTGCCATTCCGAGCCCCGCTGGCAATACGCCGCCCGAGCGGATCCGCAACTTCTCGATCATCGCGCACATCGACCATGGCAAGTCGACCCTGGCCGACCGGATGCTGCAGCTGACCGGCGTGGTGGACGCGCGGGCGGCCCGGGCGCAGTACCTGGACCGGATGGACATCGAGCGCGAGCGCGGCATCACCATCAAGGCACAGAACGTCCGGATGCCGTGGCGGTCGGGCCTGGACCAGACCGACTACACCCTGCACATGATCGACACCCCCGGCCACGTCGACTTCACCTACGAGGTGTCGCGAAGCCTCGCGGCCTGCGAGGGTGCGGTGCTGCTGGTCGACGCGGCACAGGGCATCGAGGCGCAGACGCTGGCAAATCTCTACCTGGCGCTGGAGAACGACCTGCAGATCATCCCGGTGCTGAACAAGATCGATCTGCCCGCCGCCCAACCTGACCTCTACGCCGCCGAGATCGCGCACATCATCGGCTGCGAGCCCGAGGAGGTGCTGCGCGTCAGCGCGAAGACCGGGCAGGGCGTGGACCAGCTGCTCGACGTGATCTGCCGCGACATCCCGTCCCCGGTGGGCGTGGCCGCGGCCCCGGCGCGGGCGATGATCTTCGACTCCGTCTATGACATCTACCGCGGCGTGATCACCTACATCCGCGTGGTCGACGGGCACATCAGCCCGCGGCAGCGGATCAAGATGATGTCGACCGGCGCGACCCACGAGCTGCTCGAGGTCGGAGTGATCTCGCCCGAGCCGGTGCCCAGCCAGGGACTGGGCGTCGGCGAGGTCGGCTACCTCATCACCGGGGTCAAGGACGTCCGCCAGTCCCGGGTGGGTGACACGGTGACCGATGCCGGCAAGCCCGCCGCCGACCCGCTGGGCGGCTACCGGGATCCCAAACCGATGGTCTACTCCGGGCTGTATCCGATCGACGGCTCCGACTTCCCGCTGCTGCGGGACGCGCTGGACAAGCTGCGGCTCAACGACGCCGCGCTGGTCTACGAACCGGAGTCCAGCTCGGCGCTCGGCTTCGGCTTCCGCTGCGGCTTCCTCGGCCTGCTGCACCTGGAGATCACCAGGGACCGCCTCGAGCGCGAGTTCAACCTGGATCTGATCTCGACCGCCCCCAACGTGGTCAACCGGGTGGTACTCGAGGACAAGCGAGAGTTCCTGGTCACCAACCCCTCGGACTGGCCGGCCGGGCAGAAGATCGCCGACGTCTTCGAGCCGGTCGTCAAGTCGATGATCATCGCGCCCAGCGAGTACATCGGCGCCATCATGGAGCTGTGCCAGGCGCGCCGGGGGAGCCTGCTCGGCATGGATTACCTGTCCGAAAGCCGGGTCGAGCTGCGCTACTCCCTGCCGCTCGGCGAGATCATCTTCGACTTCTTCGACGCGCTGAAGTCGCGCACCCGCGGCTACGCCAGCCTGGACTACGAGGAGGCAGGCGAGCAGCGAGCCGACCTGGTCAAGGTCGACATCCTGCTGCAGGGCGAGGCCGTCGACGCCTTCTCCGCCATCGTGCACAAGGACAAGGCCTACGCCTACGGCGTCATGATGACCACGAAGCTGCGCGAGCTGATCCCGCGCCAGCAGTTCGAGGTGCCGATCCAGGCCGCGATCGGCTCGCGCGTGATCGCGCGGGAATCCATCCGCGCGATCCGCAAGGACGTGCTTGCCAAGTGCTACGGCGGTGACATCACCCGCAAGCGCAAGCTGCTGGAGAAGCAGAAGGAAGGCAAGAAGCGGATGAAGATGGTGGGCCGGGTCGAGGTGCCGCAGGAGGCCTTCATCGCTGCGCTGTCCACCGGCGAAGCGCCCGAGGCAGCAGCCAAGAAGTGACCGAGCAGCCGCCGCCGGACGGCTTCACCGGCCTCATCGTGCCCTTTCCGGAGCTGGAGCCCCTGGTCGGTGAGCACCGGCTGAAGTACGACAACGCCTACCGGGACGTGCCGGCGCACATCAGCGTGCTGGTGCCGTGGCTGCCGCCGGCAGAGTTGACCGAGGCCGACCTGGATGCGGTCGGACAGCTGGTCGCAGGCTGGCAACCCTTCGAGGTCGGCTTCACCGAGTTCGGCCGCTTCGACAACGGCACCGGGCGGCCCGGCGTGCACTACCTGCGACCCGACCCGGCTGAGCAGTTGCTGGCGCTCACCGAGGACCTGGCCACGGTGTGGCCGGAGTTCCCGCCCTACGGCGGTCAGTTCGACGAGGTGGTTCCGCACCTCACCGTGTGCAGCAGTGCCGGTTTGGCCGCGGCCGAGCAGGTACGAGCCGCGATCAGCGCGCAGCTGCCGGTTCGCACCCGCGTCGAGGAACTCGTCGCCTTCGAGGTACGGCAGCAGCGCTACGCCGTGCGCCGACGGTTCCCGCTGGGCGGCAGGCGCGCCGGAAAGGGTCGGCGCTGAGCCGGCAGCTGCACCGCCGGCGACATTCATGCCAGCTATCGCTCCGGTGGCCCACCCTGCGCAGGCCAGGGACGTTCGGCCCTGACCACGACCTGCGGGCCGCTGCTTAGCTGACCACATGATCATCCCCGGCGGCCGGTCACTGCGAGCGCGCCCGTGAAGGCTGCAGCCAAGCAGGCCAAGCCCGCCAAGACGGTCCGGCGCGCGGACACGATGCGCCGCACCGCCTACGAGCAGGAGCTGTACCGGCTGCAGGCGGAGCTGGTGGTCATGCAGGAATGGGTGCGGCAGCAGCGCGCCCGGCTGCTGGTGCTGTTCGAAGGACGTGACGCGGCCGGCAAGGGCAGCGCCATCAAGCGGGTCGCCACCTACCTCAACCCCCGGGTGACCAGGATCGTGGCGCTGCCCGCGCCGACGGAGCGGCAGGCCGGCCAGTGGTACTTCCAGCGCTACGTCAGTGAGCTGCCGGCGGCCGGCGAGATCGTGCTGATGGACCGGTCCTGGTACAACCGGGCCGGCATCGAGCGAGTGATGAACTTCTGCACACCCGCCGAGTACCGGCGCTTCCTCGCGCAATGCCCGGTGTTCGAACGGCTGCTCATCGACGACGGCATCCTGCTCCGCAAGTACTGGTTCTCGGTGAGCGATGAGGAGCAGATCCGCCGCTTCCGGTCCCGGCAGCAGGACCCGATGCGGCGGTGGAAGCTGTCGGCGATGGACCTGGCCTCCATCGTCCGCTGGGAGGAGTACTCGCGGGCCAAGGACGAGATGTTCGTGCACACCGACACCGAGGAGTCACCCTGGTGGGTGGTGGAGGCCGACGACAAGCGCCGGGCCAGGATCAACATGATGGCGCACCTGCTGTCGACGGTGTCCTACAGCCAGGTCCCGGTGCCCGACCTGGAGCTGCCGCCGCGCCCGCCCGCCACCGACTATCACCGGCCGCCCCGCGAGCTGTTTCGCTCCGTGCCCGACCATGCGGCCACCCTGACCGGTGCGGCGGAGAGCTGACGCGACAGCGGATCAGCCGATACCGGCGAACAGGTCGTCCTCGGGCAGGTCGGCATCAGTGCTGTCCTGCACCCGGACGAAGGTCTCGGTGCCCATCACCTCGGCGAAGAGCTGCTTGCCCATCCGCAGGAAGAAGATGTTCTCCTCCTGGCTGGCATGCGCGGCCAGCGCGTCGAACTTCTGCTCGGCGAACGCGGTGGTGTCGATCCAGGTCGTCACCTCTGCGGCAGGCAGGCCGATGTCCGGACCGGGGCCCTCGCCGGCGCTGCCCTCCGGCTCGTCCCAGTCCGCGCCGAGCTCGCGCATCAGCCTGCCGAACTCGGCCAGCTGCTCCCGCGGCACGGTGGTCCAGTACAGCTTCCGCGGGATGCCGGTCAGCTCTACCGCACGCATGGTGATCCGGTGCGCCTGGATGTGATCGGGGTGTCCGTAGAAGCCGTTCGGGTCGTAGGTGACCACCACGTCCGGCTGATAATGCCGCATGAGCTCGGCCAGCCGCTCGGCCGCGTCGTCCACCGGGGTGTTCCAGAACGCCCCGGGTTCGGCGTTGTTCGGCCAGCCCATCATTCCGGAATCGTGGTAGCCCAGCAGCTCCAGATCGGTCACCCCCAGCACCTTGCAGCTCTGCTCGAGCTCCGCGCGGCGCATCGCCACGACAGCCTCCGGATCATGGCCGGGATCGCCGGGCTTGACCCCGCCAGGTGCGTCGCCACAGCGACCATCGGTGCAGGTGACCAGCACCGTGCGCACGCCCTCGGCGGCGTAACGGGCGAGCACTCCGCCGGTGCCGGTCGCCTCATCGTCCGGGTGCGCGTGCACCGCCATCAACGTCAATGCCATGAAGCCACCCTAAGCCGTCGTTCGGTTGGCCGTAGCCAGGCCCGGATGGGTATGCCTGCTCGAGCAGAACCGGTCGCGGAGACCGCCGTGCACCCTGCGCGGCCCTGCGGTCGCCGACGCTGCGACCAGCCTCGGTCCAGGACCTATGACCCTGGTCGGGTTCACCCGGTCCAGGCTGAGCTTGGCCCGTGGAAGATCGGCTAGCTGCTCGCATCACCCGGTTCTGGGCGATCCTCATCGCCGTGCTGCTGACGGCCGGCCTGGCTACTACAGCCGGCGCGCCGCCCGCCTCGGCCGGTAGCTTCGATTGCAGCCTGCCGGCAGCCGCACCGAGCTCGGGCCGGCTGCAGCTTGACCGCAGCTCGGTGCGGCCCGGTGACAGCACCATCGGCATCGTCAGTGGTCTGAAGGCCTGGCCGGTCCGGTTGCTCGGCGGCGGCTCGGGCGAGACCTTCGAGAGCTGCACGCCTTGGGCTCCGGTCATTCACACCGAGGTGATGGTCCATGACAACGCGGGCTACTTCGTCATCTCCGTGCCCGCCAGCGTCAAGGCTGGTACCTATCAGATCGGTCTGATCTACGCCGAGGGTGGCACGCCGTTGGCGGGCGGCAAGCTGGTCCGTTACAGCGTGCCGCTGTTGGTGTCGGACAACCCTGCGCCGGTCACCGGCACCACTACGGCCTGCCAGCAATCGCATCCGTCCGCACAGGTGGGCACGCTGCAGGCCAGCGGCGCCTTCATCGGTCGGACCCTGCGCGCGCAGATCGTCGCCGGACGACTCCAGACCGGCGGTCTGAACGAGTACGACCGGTTGGAATACATCGCCTGCCTGGCCGGCCGCGCTTTCCCGGTCATCGGTCTGGCCGGTGGCAGCGCGCCGTTCCAGGTGCCCGTTCCGGCGGATCTGTCACCGGGCAGCCACAGCCTCGTCGTGTTCGGCTGGGCAGCCGCGCCCGGTGGCATCGCGAGTTGGCGCGCCACTGTGCTGATCGAGGCTGCGCCGACGCTCACGCTCAGCCCGGACCCGGTGCCGGCTGGTACCTGGTTGTCGGTCTCAGGGAGTTGCGATCACGCCACCTCGATCTCGCTGATCTCGAGGGCCTTCGACCGCAGCGGCGATCACAACTGGGACAACCTCAAGGGGGTCTGGCAGTTCAGTGGGCACGGCAGCGCCGGTACGTTCTCCGGTCGCGTCCTCGTGCGGTCTGACGTCTCCGGCGGGTTCGGCGTGGCGATGCGCTGTGGCGGCGGCCTGGCCGACAGCACCACGCTGACCGTCACCGCCAGCCTGGCGGCCACCGGCTTCGCGGTGGCGCCGGAGCTGATGACGGGCGCGGTCGGTGTGCTGGTCGGGCTGCTGCTACTGATGCTGGCCCGGCGCTGGATGGTCCATCGATAAGCGATCGACAGCGCTGGCAGGATCGACCGGGTGGACGAGTACACCAAGCTGAACCTGGCCAACTGGGACGAGCGGGCTCCCGCGCACGCACAGTCCCGCGATTACGGCCTGGACCGGTTCATCGCCGATCCGACGCACCTGTCCGACGTGGTGTCCTTCGACCGGCCGCGCCTGGGCGAGCTTTCCGGTCTGCGAGCCCTGCACCTGCAATGTCACATCGGCACGGACACGCTGTCGCTGCACCGGCTCGGGGCTCGGGTCAGCGGCCTGGACTTCTCCGGCGCCGCGCTCAAGGTCGCCAGGGAGCTGGCCGCCAGCACGGGTGCCGACATCGATTACGTCCAGGCCGAGGCCTACGCGGCGGTCGATGCGTTCGGACCGGGTGGGTTCGACCTGCTGTACACCGGCGTCGGCGCGCTGTGCTGGCTGCCCGACATCGCGCGCTGGGGCAGGCTGGTGTCCGACCTGCTCGCCCCGGGCGGCCGGCTGTTCATACGGGAGGGGCATCCGGCGTTGTGGGCGATCGACGAGCGTCGGCCCGATCATCTGCTCGTGGCCGGCTACCCCTACTTCGAGACCGCGCAGCCGCTGCTGTTCGAGGAAGAGGGCAGCTACGTCGACACGTCGGTGAGCTTCGTGCACAACCGGACGGCTAGCTGGAATCACGGCATCGGGGAGCTGCTGACCGCAGTGCTCGACGCGGGCATGCAGATCACCCAGTTCGTCGAGCACCGCAGCGTGCCGTGGCAGGCACTGCCCGGCGCCATGGTGCAGGACCAGCCGTACAACGAGTGGCGGCTGGCTGATGAGCCTGACCGCCTGCCGCTGACCTACACGCTGCAGGCGGTCAAGCCCTGAGCCGCCTCAGCCGGCGGTGCCCACGAAGTAGGCCGTGCGCACCGTGACGGTGCTCAGCTGGTCCTGGCCGTTCGTCCGGGCGATCTGCACCGTCCAGCTCGCCCCGGACCGGTTGATGCCGTAGGAGTGGGCTGGTGCCCAGACGGCCATGCTGCCGCAGTAGTAGGTTCCGAACAGGTCGGGGCGGCCGGCAAGCTGGGTCCACGCGCCGCCGGCCCGCAACGTGCACAGCGTTCCGTCGTGGAGCACCAGCGCGATCGGAGTCGGCTGGGCCGCAGCGACCGCGGAAGGCACGGCGGAGCCGGTGCTCATCAGATCCACCTGCTTGCTGAAGGGGCTGCGCAGACACAGCGCGGTGTGCGGTGTCGCGCTGGCCCAGCAGGCCACCGGGTAGGCCGCGTCCGGGCTGCACGAGTCGATGTTGTCGTTCACCGCAACCGGCGAGGCGTCCGTGGCGCCCGGCAGGCAGGTGATCGACTCGTCCAGGTGCCGCGCCGCAGTCCAGCCGGAGGCGACAGTGCCTCGTGCGGTGACCGGCCGTAGCACGACCTGCACGGTGGCCGGCGGCTGCGGACTCGGCGTGGCATCGGTGCTCGACGAGGGCTTTACCGCAGGTGGGGTTGCGATCACTGCAGCGATGCTCGCGGCCGCGCTGCTGTGGACCGCGGGCGTGCTGGTGTGCGCGGCGGATACCGAGCGGCTGACGACCGTCGAGACGGCTGCCGGTACGGCGTGGGCGGCCGGGCGGTCATGGGCAGCGCACGCGGTGGTCAGCGCGAGCAGACCTCCGACGGCTGCGGTGGCGACGAGGTGGCGCATGGTGCAACTCCTGGTTGGTGTGGGCTGTTATGCCCCATGTGACGCCAACCAGTGACTTCGTGTTGCATTCAAGGCACCTGCGTCGATAACGATGCTGACACGACGCGGTATCCGCCAGATCCTTCAGCCGAGCATGCCGCGGACCGAGACGTGCCCCTTCAGCAGGTTGCGGGCGATCGTGCGGCGCTGGATCTCGTCGGTGCCTTCGTAGATGCGCAGCAGACGCAGTTCGCGGTACCAACGCTCGATCGGCAGCTCGCGGGTGTAGCCCATGCCCCCGTGAATCTGCAGCATCCGGTCGACTATCTCGTTCGCCTTGACACCGCCGAACAACTTGGCCATGGACTGGGCATGCCGGGAGTCCATGCCCTGATCCACCTGCCAGGCCGCGGTCAGCACCAGCCAGCGCAGCGCCTCCAGCTCCACGCCCGAATCGGCCAGCATCCACTGGATGGCCTGCCGGTCGGCGATCGGTTCACCGAAGGTGACCCGGGTGCGGGCGTGTTCCATCGCCATCTCCATCAGCCGTTCGCAGGCGCCGATCGCTCGAGCCGGCAGCAGGTAGCGGCCCCGGCCGATCCACTGCATCGCCAGCTTGAAGCCCTGCCCCAGCTCACCCAGGATGTTGCGCTCGGGTACCCGCACCTCGTCGAACACCAGGGCAGCCGGGCCCCACTCGCCCATCGTGTCGATGTATTCGCTCTTCCAACCCATGTCGCGGTCGGCCAGGAAGCAGGTCACCCCGCCGTTGACGCCGCGCTCCGGATCGGTGATCGCGAAGACCATGGCGAAGTCCGCCTCGTTGCCGCCGGTGATGAAGGTCTTCTCGCCGCTGATGATCCAGTCGGAGCCGTCCTTGCGCGCCGACGTCCGAATCGCGGTCGCGTCCGAGCCGGCACCCGGCTCGGTGATCGCGAAGCAGGACACCTTCTCGCCCTCGATGGTGGGAAGCAGGTACTCCTGCTTCTGCTCGTCGTTGGCGTGGAACAGGATGTTGTCGGCGTAGCCGCCGAAGCGGAACGGGACGAAAGAACGGCCGAGCTCGGACTCGATCAGCGCCGCCATCACCGCGGACAGGTCCATGCCGCCGTACTCCTCCGGCGTCTGGATGCCGAAGAAGCCGAACTGCCGCGCCTTGTCCTGCAGTTCCTTGAACTCGTCGCGGCTCAGCCCCGGTTGATGGTTGCGCTCCCGGCGCAGCACCATCGGCTCCAGTGGCACGATCTCCTTCGCCACGAAGTTGCGGACCCAGTTGCGGGTCTCGATCTCTTCCGGGCTGAGCGAAAGATCCATGAGCCAGACCATCCAGTCGGTGACGCCAGTACGGACCTCACCGACGCTACCGCCTGCAGGCCGGTTGCGGCAGCGTCCGGTTGTGCCAGCCGCTCAGGGCTCGATGACGATCTTGCCGACCAGCGAACCGGTCGCCATCGCGCGCAGGCCGTCGGCGACCTCGGCCAGCGGCAGCGTCCGGTCGATGCGCGGCCGCACTCCGGTCGCAGCGAGCATCGCGATCAGGTCCCGCAACTCGCCGGCGGTGCCCATCGTGGAGCCGATCACCTGCAGTTGCAGGAAGAAGATCCGGTTCAGCTCCGCCGGCGGGGTGGCACCGGAGGTCGCGCCGGAGATGACCACTTGGCCGCCCGGGCGCAACGATTTCAGCGAGTGCGACCAGGTTGCCGCGCCGACCGTCTCCATCACCGCGTCGACCCGCTCCGGCAGCCGGGCCCCGCTGGCGAAGGCCTGATGCGCGCCCAGCTCCAGCGCCGTCGCCTGCTTGTCCTCGGTGCGGGCCGTCGCCCAGACGCGCAGGCCGGCGGCGCGGGCAAGCATGATGCAGGCCGAGGCGACGCCACCGGTCGCGCCCTGCACCAGCACCGTCTGTCCCGGCGTGAGCGCGGAGTTGACGAACAGCATCCGGTAGGCCGTGAGCCACGCGGTGGGCAGGCAGGCGGCCTCGGCGAAGCTCAGCTCGGCAGGCTTCGGGATCAGGTTGCGCGTCGGCACCGAGACGTACTGGGCGAGCGAGCCCTGGTGCTTCTCGCTGAGCAGGCTCCGGCCCGGGTCGAGCGTCTCGTCACCCACCCAGCCGTCGGCGCTGATGACCCCGTGCACCACCACGTCCGCACCGGTGCCGGTGTCTATGCCGGCGGCATCGCAGCCCAGGATCATCGGCAGCCGGTCCGCGCTGATGCCCACGCCGCGGAGGGTCC
The DNA here is from genome assembly GCA_036261575.1 of Jatrophihabitans sp. Taxonomy (GTDB): domain Bacteria; phylum Actinomycetota; class Actinomycetes; order Mycobacteriales; family Jatrophihabitantaceae; genus Jatrophihabitans_A. The sequence goes on along the minus strand of DATAKO010000010.1, from coordinate 3,394 downwards.
ACAGGTCGTGATGGTTCAGGCTGGCCGCCTTCACCTCGACGGTGGACCAGCCCGGACGCTCGGCCGGTTCCGGGCGTTCGCCCAGAACCAGGCCGGCCAGCGGCTCGTCGGGGTTGAGGCTTTCGGCGTACGCAGCTCGCATACCTGCCGACCCTAGCGTCAGGTGAGCATGCCCGCTGGCACCTCGGCCAGCGCCCGCTCGATGGCGGCCATCAGCTCCCGGGCCGAAGCTGCGGTCAGCTCGACCGCGACCCGTTGCCCGGGCTGCCCGTTGCCGAAGTCGATGTTCAGGGTGTGCTCGGCCTGCGCATGCACCGGGTGGTCGTAGTAGACGGTGGCGGTGGACAGCTTGAACCAACCGTCCTTGCCCTTGCCGCTACCGGCGATCTCGGCGTATTCGGTGTTGTAGGTGCACATCCGCGATCAGCCGATCACGCGGGCGAAGAAGGCACCGATCTTGGCGTAGGCGTCCTCGGCCTGCTCCTGCCGGTAGGCCGGCCGGTCGGTGGCGAAGAATCCGTGGCCGGCACCGTCGTAGCGGTGGAACTCATGTTCCTTGCCCAGCTCGGTGAGGATCTGGTCCAGCTCGTCGACGTGGGCCGGCGAGGGGTGCTGGTCCTCGTTGCCGAAGATGCCCAGCAGCGGGCAGCGCAGGTTGGGCAGCTGGTCCTTCAGGTTCGCCATCCGCACCGGGAAGCCGGGCTCGGTGTCCTCCACCACGAAGGCGCCGTAGTTGTCGACGGCGCCCTGCAGGTCCAGGTTGCACGCGGCCAGCACTGACTGCCGGCCACCGGAGCAATGCCCGATGACGGCGACCTTGCGGTTGGAGGTGGGCAGCGCGCGCAGGTACTCGACCGCGCCGGAGACGTCACCGAGGAGCCGCTCGTCCGGCACGCCACCGGCCGCGCGGGTCGCTGCCGCCGCGTCGTCGGGGTCGGCGCCGGGCGCCTCGCGGTAGTGCAGGTTCGGCATCACCACGTCGTAGCCGTCGGTGGCGAAGCGGCGCGCGACCTCCTTGCTCCAGCGGTCGTAGCCGGGCATGTGATGGATCAGCACGATGCCGCCGCGGCGCGCATCGCCGTCCGGACAGGCTGAGTAGGCCTCGATCTCGTCACCGCCGGCCCCGCTGATCCGGATGGTTCCCGCACGCATGCCGTTGTCCACGTCTGATTCCTCCCTGTCGAGTCCGTCGATGGGCGCCGCTGGGGCCCTCTAGGCTGAGCGCCGTGCCGTTCTCGCCGCTGCAGCGCCTCCGGCGTCGACGACCCCTGATCGCCTTGCTCCTGCTGATCATGCTGCTGGTGGCCGGGTACGCCACCCGAGCAGCTCAGCATCATGGCTCAACCAGTAATACTCCGGGCACCAGCGCGTCCGCCCCGGCGGGTCTGGCGGCGCCGGTCCCGCTGTCGCAGTTGGCCGCCCAGGCGAGGCAGACGGTCGCGTTGATCCGGCAGGGCGGCCCGTTTCCCTACAGCCACGACGGAATCGTCTATCAGAACCGGGAACGGCAGCTGCCCGGCAAGCCCGCCGGCTTCTACCACGAGTACACCGTGCCGACCCCGGGGGAGGCCGACCGAGGCCCGCGCCGGATCGTCACCGGACAGGACGGCACGTTCTGGTACACCGATGACCACTACGCCTCGTTCCGCCGGATCGATCTGAGCGGTTAGCTCGGACTGGACGGCCCACGACGGCTCGCACGGTCGGCCCAGCGCGGCCGTCGCTTCTCGCGGAAGGCGGCGATGCCTTCGGCTGCCTCGGCGCTTGCGAAGTGGCGTGCGGACAGCTCGCTCATCGCCGCGAAATCCTCGGCCATGCTCACGCCGCCGCGGTCCCGGCGCAGCATCCGCTTGGTCGCGGCCAGCGCGGCCGGCTCGGCCAGCTCGAACATCGCGGTGTACCGGGCCAGCTCGTGGTCCAGCCGCTCGGTGACCGCGCTGAGCAGGCCGATCTCGGCCGCCCGCGCGGCGTCGAAGGTCTCGCCGGTCAGGCTGAGCTCGAGCAGCGCGCGCGGTGCCAGCCTCGGCAACGCCGGCACCGAGATGACGGCAGGTACCAGCCCCAGCCGTACCTCGGTGAAGGCGAAGTCGGCCGCGGGACTGGCGACTGCCAGGTCGGCCGCGGCGACCAGGCCGATGCCGCCGGCCCTGGCCTTGCCGTCCACCCGCGCGATCACTGGCTTGTCGAACTCCCAGATCCGCTGCAGCACCTCGGGGAAGGCCGCGATCGGCTGGTCGGCGGCCGCCCTCTCGGTGACCGCGTTCAGGTCCATGCCGGAGCAGAACGTGCCACCGGTGTGGCTCAGCACCACGCTACGGATCCGGTCGTCGGCAGCAGCCTGCTGCAGGTGCCGGGTGAGGTCGCCGAGCAGCGCCGGCGACAGCGCATTGCGGCGCTCCGGCGCGTTGAGGGTGATGGTGGCGACGGAGCCGGCCACGTCGTAGTCAACAGGCATTCCCGCACTGTAGGACACTGGAGCCATGCCTTCCGCCCTGCCGACCGGCGATCCGGCGCCGCCGTCCGGCCGGTTGCCGGACGGCGCGCTGCTCGAGCTGCGCAACCGCCCGTTCGGGTTCTACGTGCACATCCCGTTCTGCACGGTGCGCTGCGGCTACTGCGACTTCAACACCTACACCGCCGACGAGCTGGGTAACGGGGTAAGCCGCGGCAGCTACGCCGACACGGTGCTGAGTGAGATCCGGCTGGCTCGCGAGGTGCTGCCGGCCAGCACCCCGCCGGTGTCGACCGTCTTCTTCGGCGGTGGCACCCCGTCGCTGCTGCCCGCCGAGCACCTGGGCCTGATCCTGGACGCGATCCGGGACGAGTTCGGGCTCGCGCCTGACGCCGAGGTCACGACGGAGGCGAACCCGGAATCGGTAGCGCCTGCCTACTTCGGCAAGCTCCGCGAGCAGGGCTTCACCCGGGTGTCGCTGGGCATGCAGTCGGCCGTCGAGCACGTGCTGCGCGTGCTCGATCGCCAGCACCGGCCCGAGCGCGCATTGGCGGCGGTCGCGGAGGCGCGCGCCGCAGGCTTCGAGCACGTCAACCTGGACCTCATCTACGGCACCCCGGGGGAGTCCGAGCGGGACTGGCAGCGCTCGCTCGAGGCGGCCATCGGTGCCCGCCCCGACCACCTGAGCGCCTACGCGCTGATTGTGGAGGCTGGCACCCCGCTGGCCCGGCAGGTGGCGCGGGGCGTCGTCCCGGCGCCGGACGACGACGTACTCGCCGACCGGTACCTGCAGGCCGACGACGCGCTGGCCGCGGCCGGTTACCAGTGGTACGAGGTGTCGAACTGGGCGGCCACGACGGCCGCTCGTTCCAGGCACAACCGGCTGTACTGGTCCTCTGCGAACTGGTGGGGTGCTGGGCCCGGGGCGCACAGCCACGTCGG
>DATAKO010000173.1:0-20127 GCA_036261575.1 Jatrophihabitans sp. | reverse complement strand
GGCTGCCGCGCGGCGACTCGCGGCCAGCCTGCAGCGGCACGGTGCGGACCCGCGGCTGACTCGCGGGGTCGTGCAGGAACTGACCGGGCTTTCCCGCAACCAGGTGTACGAGCTGCTCACCGCAGCCGGACCTGCTAGCTGACCCGGCTGCGCTGGTAGCGTCCGCAGCATGAAGCGGCACGCCCGGCTGAACGCGCTGCTCGATGCGATGGCAGCGACCGGCCAGGTCGACGTGGACGAGATCGCCGGCCAGCTGAACGTCTCGGCCTCGACCATCCGCCGGGACCTGAACCACCTGACCGAGCAGCAGCTGGTCACCCGCACCCGCGGCGGCGCGGTGGCCGCCGCGGTCAGCTACGACCTGCCGATGCGCTATAAGGCCCCCAAGCAGCAGGCGGCCAAGGTCAGGATCGGTCAGGCAGCGGCCAAGCTGGTCGGCAGCAACGACATCGTGGCGCTCAACGGCGGCACCACCACCACCGAGGTGGCGCGCACCCTGGCCGGTCGGCCGGCAACGGCCGGCGGCGGCGGCGGCATCACCATCGTCACCAACGCCATCAACATCGCCGGCGAGCTGACCCTGCGCCGGCACCTGCGACTGGTGATGACCGGCGGCGCCGTCAAGCCGCAATCGTTCGAACTCATCGGGCCGTTCGCGATGGAGACGCTGAACCAGCTCGATCTCGACGTCACCATCATCGGTGCCGAGGCGATCGATCCGGCTGTCGGGGTGAAGGCGATGGATACCGACGAGGCGCAGATCAGCCGGCTGATGACGGCCCGCGCTCGCCGGGTGGTGGTCGCAGCCGACTCGACCAAGCTGCACGCCCGCGGTTTCGCCCGGGTCTGCACCTGGGATCGGGTCTCGGTGCTGGTCACCGACACCGAGGCGGGCTCGGCCGATCTGAACCAGATCCGCGAGGCCGGGGTGGACGTCATCACCGTCTGATTCAGGGCGCCCGCGAGCCTCGCTCGTTCTCCTGGGCGACCAGCTCGTCGAGATCCTTCAGGTTCCACATGCTGCGCAGTGGCTGGGCGATCCGCTGATTGCCGGCCAGTTTCTCCCTGTGCTTGAACATGAAAGCCCAGTAGCCGGCGGTGAAGGGGCAGGCGCGCTCACCGGTTCGCACCTTCGGGTCGTACCGGCAGCCGCCGCAGTAGTCGCTCATCCGGTCGATGTAGGAGCCGCCGCCGGCATAGGGCTTGGTCATCATCAGGCCGCCATCGGCGTACTGGGACATGCCCACCACGTTGGGCACCATCACCCAGTCGTAGCCGTCCACGAACGCGCGGTGGAACCAGTCGGTGACCTCGTCCGGGCGCCAGCCCCGCTGCATGGCGTAGTTGCCGAGCACCATCAGTCGCGGGATGTGGTGGACCCAGCCGTGATCGCGGACGTCGGCCAGGATGCCGGACAGGCAGCGCGCCTGCACCGCATCGGCATCCAGCTCGGCGAACCAGTCCGGCAGGCTGCGCCGCGCCTGCAGCGCGTTGCGGCGCCGGTAGGACTCCGGCTGATACCAGTACAGGTGCCACACGTAGTCCCGCCAGCCGATGATCTGGCGGACGAACCCCTCCGCCGACGCGATCGGGATTCCCCCGTCACGATATGCCTGTTCCACCCGGTTGACGACGTCGAGCGGGTCCAGCAGGCCCAGGTTCATCGGCGCGGACAGCAGCGAGTGCGACATCCACGGATCGGTGGCCAGCATCGCATCCTCGTACGGCCCGAACGAGTTCAGCCTGCCATCGACGAAGCGATCCAGTACCTGCAGCGCTTCGGCACGGGTTGCGGCGAAGCGGCGTGGGCCGTCCCGGCCGATGAAGCTCACCACGCCCGATCGCTGCCAGCTGTCCAGATCGTGCCGGACCTGCTCGTCGATCTCGTCCTCGACCGGCCACCAGGGTTCGGCGGTGTCCAGCCGGCCGGACCGCGGTGGCGGCGTGCGGTTGTCCCGATCGAAGTTCCACCTGCCGCCGGCGGGCTGATCCCCATCCATCAGCACGTCGTGCGCGCGCCGGGCGCGCCGGTAGAAGTCCTCCATGACGAGCCGCTTGCCGGCCCGGCCCTCTGCCCATCGGGCGAAGTCGGCCATGCTGGTGGCGAAGCCGCGGGCCGGCAACACCTCGACCCGGTCGAGGGATTCCACCAGCCGCAGCGCTGCCCGCGACGTGGGGTGGCACACGCTCACCCGGCCGCGCAGCGCGCTGCGGTAGGTGTCGGAGCGGACGTAGCGGCACCGGTCGCCGAGCTCCGCGGCGCGGTGACGCATCGCCGAGAGCACCAGATGAGCCTTCTGCCGGTGGAACCGTCGACGGGCGAACACCCGCTGCGACTCGATCAGCAGCACATGCTGGTCGTCGCCGTCCACGAAGTGCGGGCCCAGTTGGTCGCCGAACAGCCAGCGGCGGGGTGCAGCCATCGCTCCATTGTGCCCGCGCAGATGCTCGGCCGGTCAGTGCTTGCGGCTGCGTCCGGGCCGGCCGGTCCGGCGCAGGCGGGGCCCCGGCGGTCTGGTCGGCGCCCGGCCCGAGGTGTAGCGCAGCGTGGCCAGCAGCCGGTCCCGCCAGGGCAGCTCGCGGCGAACCGCGCGGCGCAGCACGGTATGCGCCTGCCAGGCCTGCTCGGCGTCCCGGTCGAGCACCACTGATTGCAGGCTGAAGGCCGCCTGGTCAGCCGCCGCGGCCACCAGTTTCACCTGTTCGGCAGGCACGTTCCCGAAGCGCTCGCCGGTCGCCTGTCGCACTTCGCTGCCGGTCAGCGCGCGCAGGTCGCCCAGCCCGGATTCGGTCAGCACGTCCAGGGTTTCCTGCCACGCCGTGATCACCCGGCGCCGGGCGTCCGACTCGTGCCGCCGGCGGTAGAGCCGAACCCGACGCCGGGCCAGCAGGGCCAGCAGGACCAGGGCCAGCGCTGCCAGCACCAGGGCCGGAATGACGAGGACCAGTGCCCAACCGCCGCGGTGAGTCGCCGCTGCTTGCACCACACTCTTCGGCGCAACCGCGTGCCCACCGTCGGACTGGGTAACCAGCGCCGCCTGGCTGGGCGTCCGGCTGGGTGTCGGGGTCTTGCTCACCCCGACGCTGGGCTGCACGTTCGAATCGGCGTACCGGGTGGGCGACGGGTCGAGCACCACCCAGCCGGCGCCCCGGACCGGGATCTCCACCCAGCTGTAGGCATCCTTCGTGGTCAGCGTGTAGCTGCCGGCCGAGAGCTGGTGGCCGCCGCCCGGCTCGGTCACCCGGAAACCGCTCACGATGCGGGCCGGGATGCCCAGGTCGCGGGCCAGCAGGGCAACCAGCGTGGCGTACTGCTCCGGGGTGCCGCTGCGCTGCGGGCCCAGGATGGCCGCCAGGACGGCGGAGAAGCTGGTGCCCCCGATGGCTCCTGCCGAGGCCGTCACCGTCGGCGAGGCGCTTGGCCTGGCCTTGCGCGCGCCCGTCGAACTGCGGCCGGCCGTCGAACTGCGGGCCGCGGTGGCGCCCTTTCCGGTCGGTTTGCGCGGCGCCGCCGACGTACCGGACGCCCGGGCCGCGCTGGCGCTGGCCGACGCCGCGGCCGACGCTGCCGCCGCCGGGTCGGTGAGCAGGTAGTTCGTCCGCAGGTCCTGGGTGACCGCCTGCAGGAAGGAGCCCGATTCCACCGAGGCCTTGCCGGTTTCGGTGGCGAAGCCGGCCACCACGCTTGCCAGCGTGGTGCGCACCGTGCCGGGCAACTGGCTGTCCACCGGGGCCGCGGAGGTGGCGGGCAGCCAGGTCGCCGGCAGTTCGGTCAGCGTCTGGGCCGGCGGCACCGACCGCACCGTGTAGGCGCTGTCCGCGCTCAGGCCGTGGGTCGGCACGATCATGCCGCTGCCCGGATCGACGCTGATCGCGACTCCGCTGACCTTCTGCGGCCGGTAGATGGCAGGAAGCCACGGCGTGCGGCTGATCAGGTCGCTGCGCAGCTGGATCCGCTGATCGACCGGCACCGCGCTCGAGGCCAGCTCCGGGTCGGTGTCGGCCGGCACCACGCCGCCGGAGGGCCGGAAGCTTCGGGTGAAGGTCCAGCTGTCCCCGTCGTAATAGTCCACGCTGGCCAGGGCGAAGTAGCCGGGCGCGCTGCCGGTCACGGTGACGTCGAACAGCGGGGTGCCGGGGTCCTTGCGGTCGGCAGGTCGCAGCGCCGCGACGTAGGCCATCGGGGTGGTCGGGTCGGCGTTGATCACCGAGGGCACCCGCTTCACCACCGTCGGCGCCCCGGCGAAGGTGGAGCTGCCCGCCGCCCACACCGCCAGCCCGGCCACCACCGCCGCGGTGAGCAGGCCGGCAGCGATCCGTTGCAAGGGCAGCAGGTTCAGCGACGCCGCGTCCTCCGAACTGACCACCCGGCCGGCGGCCTCGGACCGCTCGTCCTGGGCCAGCCAGCCCTGCGCCACCCGCAACAACACCAGCACCACCAGCAGGGCGGCGCCGACGGCGAGATCCACCCGGCGGGCCATCCCCGGGTCCGGTCCCATCGCGCGCGACCCGCCGGCATAGCCGGTTGCGAACACCGCCAACCAGGTGCCGTAGGGCAGCAGCGAGAGCCGGCTGCGCGCCAGGCTTTCGCCGGCCAGCAGGCCGGCCAGCCAGGCCAGCGCGACCGGCCAGACCATCAGCGATCTGGGGCTGACCAGCGGCAGCGCGAACGACAGCAGCTGCGACGGCCCGTCGACGAACCCGTGCACCAGGTCCGCGAAGCCGACCGGGCTGCGCAGCACGACCACCAGCGAGTAGAGGAGAAAGGCCAGCGTCCCGGCGGGTACGGTCAGCCACATCGGCCGCCGGGTGAGCGACACCAGCAGGTAGGTGAAGCCAACCGACAGCACAGCCGCCCCGTACAGCGGGATTGCCAGGGTGGCCGCTGGAAAGGCACGCAGCCACATCGACGAGGACAGGCCGGTCGCCAGGATCGCCAGTGGCGCAAGGCTGAACGGGATCGCCCGGCGGATCATCGGGTGCTCACGTTCCACGCCGCCGCAGCGGCATCGGCGTCCACTGCCGAGATCACCCGTACTCCCGGGAAGCGCATCGGGCCGGCGTCGCCGGGGTCGATGCCGATCAACACCAGCCGCTCGAAGCGACGGCGCAGCGCGGCCAGGTAGGGCAGGTCGGCCGCATCGGCCACCCCCGTCACCACCACCAGCGCGGTGCCCCCGCGGGCCCGGCGCAGCCGCAGCAGCTCCGCCTGCAGGGACGCCTGCCCGTCCACCGCCTGCATCGCCTGCACCCCGGTCAGGTGGTCGATCAGCGGTGTCACGTCTCGAACCCGCGGTCCGCCGATCACCGTGCCGTCGGTCAGCCGCAGCTCGACCGGGGCCTTGTTCGCCGACGCCGACACCAGCACCGACGCGGCCACGTCCACCGCGTGCTCGAATGCCTCGTGCGTGTAACGGTCCTGGCGCAGGTCGAGCACCACCACGGTGTAGGGCTGGGAGGTGTCGACGTTGTGCTTGACCACGAGCTTGCCGGTGCGCGCGCTGGAGCGCCAGTGCACCAACCGCAGGTCGTCACCGACCACGTAGTCGCGCAGCCGGTGAAAGGTGATGTGCCCCTGTGGCGCGGTGTCCGAGGACGGCCCCTCCAGGGTGCGGGTGACGCCGGTCGGCAGCTGGCGGAAGTCGAGCACCTGCGGGTAGACCCAGAGCTGCTCGGTGTGCCCGTGCTGGCGAGCGGTCCGGAACAGGTCGAGCGGATCGGTGCGTGCCACCTCCACCGGCCCGATGTCGAAGATGCCACGGTCACCGGTGGGCAGCCGGTAGGTGCGCACGCCCCGTTCCCGGCCGTGCAGCCGCGGGATGACGGTGCGCACGTCCCGGCCGCCGTAGGGCTGGGTGGCAACCGTCGGCCCGACCGAGCGGCGGCTGGCGTTGCTGAACTTCAGGAACGCGATCGCCGCGGAGTTCTTGGGCACCCGGGGCGGCTGGATCTCCCGCTCGATGCTCAGCCGGGACGGCCGGATGACCGACAGCACCCCCAGCAGCACGCAGGCCAGCAGCCCGATTCCCAGCAGTGACAGCGCGATCCAGTTCAGCCACAGGCCGGCCGCCACGGTGACGATGCCCCCGAGCAGGGCGGCGAGCGCGGCTCGGGTCACCGCGCCGCCCGCCCGGCCTCGTCCAGCGGTGGGTTCGCCCCCCCTGCGGTGGCAAACCCACCACTCGTTCGGGTGCCGACCATCGGGATGCGGGCCATCAGCTGTGCGCGAACGAGCGCGGTACCGGCACCGACTGCACGGCGCGGTTCACCAGCTCCGCGCCGGTGCGGCCCTGCAGTTCGGCATCGGGCTGCAGGATCAACCGGTGCGCCAGCACCACCGGCGCCATCGCCTTGACGTCCTCCGGGGTGACGAACGAGCGGCCGGTGACCGCGGCGCAAGCGCGGGCGGCCCGCAGCAGTGCCAGCGAGCCTCGGGGCGAGACGCCCAGCCGCAGTTCTGTCATGGCCCGGGTCGCGGTGGCGATCGCCACGATGTAGTCCTCGATCGGCGGAGCCACCTCGACCGCCAGCACGCCCTGCATCATGGCCAGCACGTCGTCGCCGGTCAGCACCGGCGTCAGCTGGCTGACGGTCGCGCCGAGCTTCTGGGTCCGCAGCACCATCGCCTCCTCCTGGGCGGAGGGGTAACCGACAGTCAGCTTCATCAGGAACCGGTCGAGCTGCGCCTCCGGCAGCACGTAGGTTCCCTCCATGTCGATGGGGTTCTGGGTGGCGATCACCATGAACGGGCTGGGCATCCGGTAGACCAGCGCGTCGTTGGACAGCGTGCCCTCCTCCATCACCTCCAGCAGCGCCGACTGGGTCTTGGGCGAGGCACGGTTGATCTCGTCGCCGAGCACGATGTTGGCGAAGATCGGGCCGGGCCGGAACTCGAAGGTGGCGCTGGCCTGGTTGAAGATCGAGACGCCGGTGACGTCGGAGGGCAGCAGGTCCGGCGTGAACTGGATCCGGTTCCAGGTCACCGACAGGGAGGCGGCCAGCGCCCGTGCCAGCGACGTCTTGCCGGTGCCCGGGACGTCCTCCAGTAGCAGGTGTCCACCGGCCAGCAGGCAGATCACCGCGTTGCGGATCACCTCCGGCTTGCCCTGAATCACCTGGCCGATGTGCGCGCACAACCGCTCGCTCTGGTGGGCAACCTGTGCGGTCTCGTCGAAGAGGCTGGGCATGAACGTCCTTACATCGCAGGGGGATTGTCGAGCTCAGGAGTGGGTCGGGCTGGGTGTCGGCGACGGCGAACCGCTCGGGGTCGGCGAGCCCGTCGGCGGCGGGGTGTAGGTCGGCGGGGTACCGGTGACCTTCACCGTCACGGTTTGCGGCGCCGACTGGCCGACCGAACGGTAGCTGATCGTGACCGTCCAGGCGTCCTTCTCACCGCCCTTCTCGGCCACGCACTGCGGCGGCACCACCATCGTCACCGGCGGCTGCCCGGTACCGTCACCGCAGTCGTGAATCGTGTCGTTGACCTGCTCCGTCCACTCCAGCACGAACAGGAACGCCGGATTGTTGCCGTTGGTCTTGACGGTGATGGTGGACAGGTTCTGATCGTTGGGCTGGTTGTCCCACGCAGCGCTGAAGTCCGAGGGTGAGATGCCGCCGGTATTCAGGTTCGGCATGTGCACCGCTGCCTGGAAGGTCGGTGACTGGGTGCCGCCGAACACCTGGGTGGCTCCGGCGGCCGGCGCCTCGACCAGCTGCAGGTTCACCATGCAGTTGCCGAAGTATTGCAGCAGGTTGACCTGCGCGGTGATGGTGACCTTGCTCGGGTCGAAGGGGCCGTCGGTCTGCAGCGGCAGGGCGGTGTTGTACCCGCAGCTGAACTGGCTGGCATCGGTGAGCTGGAACTGCTCGCCGTCGGCCGCCTCGCTGGACAGGCCACCGATGGTCACGGTCAGGGTGCCGCTGCGCGGATCGTTGCCGCTCTGGGTCACCTGCGCGGTGGTGACGGCCAGCGCGGGCCAGTTCGATCTTGTGCTCACCGACACCGGTCCGACCGTCACCGCCGCCTCGGCGTGCCGCGGCGGGGTGACGATGGCGCGGCCGGTGTAGGCGGTGCCGGCGCTGATGCCGCTGAACGTGGCCGTCGTTGCCGTGCCCGGTCCCTTGCTCTGCACGACACTGGTGCCGACCAGCAGCTGGAAGGTGATCTGGCCGCCGGTGCCGCCGAGCGCCGCGGTGGGATCGCGACCCAGGTCGAGGGTGAAGGTCGAGGTGGCGGTGCCACCGAGGTCGGTCTGGGCCGGCACGCTCGCCGACAGGTGCATCGCACCGGCGTCCGGCGGCGCCCAGCTGTAGCTGCAACCGGTGGATGCGCTGGTGGTCCCGACGTTGCCGGTGTCGCTGACACCCTGCACGGTGAAGGCAAGACCCCGGCCCAGCAGCGCGGTGCCGCCGGCCAGCTGGGTGCTGAACGTGGTCAGCGTCGGGTCGCCGGCCACCGGCAGCGCCGCCGGCGGGCTGGACAACCCGAGGCCGTCGCAGAAGCGCGGGATGACGCTCCAGTTCGCGGCGGGCACGCAGCCGTTCTGCACGCTGCCACACGCATGCCAGGAGATGGTCCAGTTGCCGCCGTTGTCGGTAGCGGCGCTGACCCCGGTCGGGGCAGCCGGCCCTTCCGGCCCGGTGGTGACGGTCACGCTGGGCGAGCTGGTGCCGCGACCGTTCAGGTAGGCGGTGACCGTGATCTGGTACCGGGTGCTCGGGTAGAGCCCGGTCAGGTTGATCTGGGTCTGCCCCTGCACGGTGGCGGTGCCGGGCGCGGCGGGCGAGCCGTCGGTCAGCGTCTTCACCGCGATCTGGTACGTCGACGGGACGCAGTCCTCGCTGTCCAGCAGCGGGTAGGTCCAGTTCAGCAGCACCGACCGGGACGCGCTGGTCGCGGTGGTGATGGTCGGTACGTGCGGGATCTGGTTGGTGGTCTGGCAGCTGATCTTGTTGTTGATGGCCGGTGCGGACGGTGTCTTGGGCTGCGGGGTGTTCTGCTTGACCGGGCTGGTCTTTGCCAGCGCGTTGTTGTGCCGGGTGGTGATGGCACTGGCCCCGCCCGCCGCGTTGAGATCGGTGGCCGAGCTCTTGTCGATGGTGGTGGCCGGATGGCTGGCATCGGTGAAGACCGCCAGCGCCAGCACGTGGTTCGGGGAGTTGAACAGCACCCGGCTGCGCTCGGCCAGCACGCTGGCGTCACCGAAATCGGCCACCTCCAGCGCACGGCCGCGGGCATCGCGGGGCACCGGGTAGCTGGTGGCTCCCGGCACCGGGCTGACCGCGCCGGAGAGGCTGATCCGCCAGAGCGCGCCGGTCGGGCTCTGGTCCATGGTGTAGAGGTGCCCGTTGCTCTGCGCGGGTGCGATCAGCTGTGCGGTCGCGGGGATGCCTGCCAGCGGATGCACCTGTGCGTCCGGGGCGTCGGCTGCCGCCGTCACCAGCGACCAGCCCTTGCTCGAATGGAAGAGGAATGCCGAGCCGCCAGCCGGATTGCTGGCTGGCAGGATCCGGTCGACGCCGGTCAGGCCGGCGACGGGCAGCGCGTGCTTGCTCGCTGCGCTGCCGGTGAACTCGATCAGCCGGCTGGCGGTTGCCAGGGTGACGGTGTCGCCGCTGCGACCGGGCACCGATTCCAGCACGGCCAGGCCGCTCGCGGCGGCCCGTGCGGTCGCGGTCAGCGTCGCCCCGGTCTGGGAATTGGCCGGCAGGCTGAGCTGGCGCAGGGTGAGGCCGGTGCTGGGGCCGGTCAGCACCCACAGGTCACCGTTGCCGGCGGCGGCCAGCCCGGGACCGGCGGTGCTGGGCTCGGTGAGCACCGCCGAGGCGCGCGGAGTCACCTTGGCACCGGCCCGGGTGGCGGATTGGACGGTGCCGGTGTTCACCAGGTAGACGGAGGTGTCCGTCGAGCCGGTGCGGACGATGTAGGCGGCGTTGCCGGACGGCACCGCCATCGCCGCGGTGTCACCGGCCTGGCGGGGCAACGGCACACCGCCGGCGGTCGTCTTCACCACGAAGCCGGTGCCGTCGACCATGTTGAACTCGCCGGTCCCGGCGTTGAGCAGCAGCGTGGATTCGGCCAGCGGGACGACGGCCAGATCGCTGGTGCTGCGCGCATCGACCTGGGAGTTCGCGCCGACCAGCCGCACGGTCGGCTTGCCCGTGGCCAGGTCGATCGCCACCGGCGCCCGGTCGTCGGCCAGGAAGACCGACCCGTGAATCAGGTCGAAGGTTCGCGCCCGGTTGGGGCTGACCAGCGCAGCGGCCACCGCGATGGCAGCGATCCCGAGGACCAGCGCGCCGATGATGGCCACGATCTGGTTGCGCGTCAGCCGTTGGGTCGCCGGTGCGGAGGTGGCACGACGCCATGCCGTGCGCGTCTGCCCCACCGTGACAATCCTTCCCACCGGTCCGTCTTTAACCAAATCTTAGCTTTTCCGCCCTGGCCGCATCGGGCATTCGGTTCAACGAGCGGCACCCACGATCGGTAGTGGGCCCCTGTTCCTCGCGACACGGCACGCCCGCCGCGGGCTGGCACGAGGTCAAGTACGGGCTGACTTGTGCCGATGAGGCAGTCGATGCCTTGCTAGCCTGGCTTGCACGCCCCGGCGAGCCGGGCGGAACTCGCAGCGGGCGCGAACGTGAAGGCAGGAACAGTGGCAGCCAGACGGCGTAAACCGGACGAGCCGTTTCCGGGCTACGCCGAGGCGACCGAGATCGGCCTGGGCAGCCTGTCCACCGTCTTCCGCGCGACCGAGCTGGACACCGGCCGGCTGGTCGCGCTCAAGCGGCTGAACGTCCGGGATGCGGCCAGGCCGGCGCTGGAGGCGTTCCAGCGGGAGTCCCGCGCGCTCGGTGCGCTGTCCAGCCACCCGAACATCGTGACGCTGTTCCGCTCGTTCACGCTGCCCGACGGGCGGCCCGTGCTCGTGCTGGAGCTGTGCCACGGCTCGCTGGCCGAACGCTCGGCGTTGCCGGTGTCGGAGGTGGTCTCGCTCGGCATCAAGCTCGCCGGCGCGTTGGAGACCGCCCACCGGGCGGGCATCCTGCACCGCGACGTGAAGCCGCAGAACATCCTCATCACCGAGTTCGGCGAGCCGGCACTGGCCGACTTCGGGGTGGCGATGCTGCAGTCGGCGACCCAGACCACCACCGGGCTGTTCGACTTCACCACGCTGCACGTGGCGCCCGAGCTGCTGGAGGGAGCGCCGGCCGCACCCTCGACCGACGTCTACGAGCTCGCCTCGAGCATGTACCAGCTGCTGGCGGGCCACTCAGCCTTCCGGGCGTTCACCGGCGAGTCACCCGCCTCGATCATCCTGCGCATCCTGCGCGACCCGGTGCAGCCGCTGACCAGCGCCGAGATCCCGGTGGCGCTGTCCGACCTGATCCTGGCCGCTATGGCCAAGGCGCAATCCGACCGGCCGACCACCGCGATGGAGTTCGCCCACGCCCTGCTGGAGATCGAGCGGCAGCAGGGCTGGCCGGCCACCACCCTGCCGGTGCGCGCCGTCGCCGAGCACCCGAGCCCGGCGCCGAGCACGCGCGCGCCGGGCGCCACCTCACCGTCGGGCACCGGGTGGTCCCGAACCAGCGTCGGCACCGGCCTGAACTGCCATTGCGCGGACGGGCACCTGGTGCGCGGCGGACTGCAGTTCTGCCCCATCTGCGGCAGCTCGGACATCCGGCCAGGCGTGGGAGAACCCGCCCTGCCCGGCCCGGCCGGGGCGCGCTGATGCGCTGGCAGTGGACCATCGACACCGATGGGCAGCCGGTCGACGTGGTCCTCGATGCCGATCCGGAAACGCCGATCGAGCTCATCGCCGAGGCGCTCGAGCTGCCGCTGGCCACCATCGCGCCCGGCGCCGGCGCGGACGCCGCCGCGGCCGAGCACGCGCCCCACAGCGGCACCGTGCTGCCGCTGCGCAACTACCGTCCGGAGCCTGCCGCGGTGGCGGTGCGGTTCCGCAGCGGCCCGCTGTCCGGTCAGATCGTGCCGCTGTCCGGTGACCGGCTGAGCATCGGGCGCGCCGAGGACAACGACCTGCAGCTCACGGACCCCAGCGTGTCCCGCCACCACCTGCTGCTCACCCCGGACGGTGACGGTGTCCGGGTGGCACCGGTCGAGGGCGCCGGACCGGTCCGGGTCAACGGCGAGCTGGTCGACGTCGAGGGCATCGTGGTCGGCGGCGACGACCTGATCGAGGCTGGCGCGTCCGTGCTGTCCGTCGGGGGCTTCGTCACCGCGCCGGCCGACCTGTGGCGCGACGGCTCGGGCGACCTCGCCTTCAACCGGCCGAGCCGGATCCGCCCGGCCACCGTGGGCAACCGCGTGGCGCTGCCGGGCCCGCGCCCGGAACCGCAGGAGAACACGCCGCTGCCCTGGGCGATGGCGGCCGGACCGATCCTGCTCGGCGGCGTCATGGTCGCCGTCACCAAGCAGCCCACCATGCTGCTGATGTCGGTGATGTCGCCGGTGATGGTGTTCGCCAACTTCCGGCAGCAGCGCTCGTCGTCGAAGAAGCGCGGCAAGAACGAGCTGGGCAAGTGGCGCGACGCGGTCGAGCGCAGCACGCAGCAACTGTCGGACATCACCGAAGCCGAGCGCCGGTCCGCCTGGCGCACCTTTCCCGATCCGGCGACCGTGCGGGAGATCTGCCGCCGGCAGGACAACCGGCTGTGGGAGCGGCGCCGGACCGACCCGGACGCCCTGGCGCTGCGCCTGGGCGTGGCCGAGCTGCCGGTTCCGGTCAAGCTGGACGGCCAGTTTGCCAACCCGGACACCCTGCCGCCGGTGATGTCGCCGGTGCCGGTGGCGGTCGACCTGGGCAGCGCCCGGGTGCTGGGCATCGCCGGTCGCAGCGCCGACGCGCAGGCGCTGGGTCGCTGGACCCTCCTCCAGCTGGCCACGCTGCGCTCGCCCCTGGACCTGCGACTGGTGGTGCTGTGCGACAAGTCGGCGGCGCGCGCCTGGGAGTGGCTGCGCTGGCTGCCGCACGCGCGGGTGGACGCGGCGAACGCGCCGGTGGCGATGATCGGCAACACTGAGGAGACCCGGCTGGCCCGGGTGCGCGAGCTGGTCAAGGAGGTGGAGGCCAGGCAGGCGGTGCTCGCTGATGACCGGGAGGCCGAGTTCGAGGAGCAGATCGTGGTGCTGCTCGACGGCGCCCGGCAGTACCGCACCATCACCGGCATGGCCACCGTGCTGCGCGAGGGCCCGGACGTGGGCGTGTTCGCGATCTGCCTGGACACCGATCGCTCCCGGCTGCCGGAGGAGGTTCGCGCGGAGCTGCTGCTGGACCAGCAGGACCCGACCCTGGCGCTGCTGGAGGTGGCCGGCCAGCAGAGCCTGAGCCGGTTGCTGCTGGACACGGTGTCGCCCGAGGTCGCCGAGGAGTGCGCCCGCACCATGACGCCGATCCGGCACGTGGGCGGCGACGGCGACCAGAACGTGCTGCCCACGTCGGTGCGCTTCGTCGACCAGCTCGGCATCGACCTGGACGACCCGGAGTGGGTGGCCAGCCGCTGGACGCTGTCCGGCCGCAGCACCCGGGCGCTCGTCGGGGCCGGCGCCGACGGCGACTTCACCCTTGATCTCAAAGCCGATGGCCCGCACGGGCTGGTTGCCGGCACCACCGGCGCCGGCAAGTCGGAATTCCTGCAGACCCTGGTGATCAGCCTCGCCATCAACAACCGGCCCGATTCGCTGAACTTCGTCCTGGTCGACTACAAGGGCGCCTCCGCCTTCGCCGACTGCGAGCGGCTGCCGCACACCGTGGGCATGGTGACCAACCTGGACAACCGCGAGACCGAGCGAGCGCTGGAGTCACTGGACGCCGAGCTGAAGCGGCGCGAGCTCGTGCTCAAGCAGCTCGGCGCGAAGGACGTGGATGACGCGTGGGATCGGGACGCGGACTTCTCCGCACGTAACGGCCTGGCCCGGCTGGTCATCGTCATCGACGAGTTCGCCGAGCTCGTGCACGAGCTACCCGATTTCGTCACCGGCCTGATCCGGATCGCCCGGGTGGGCCGGTCACTCGGCGTGCACCTGATCCTGGCGACCCAGCGCCCGGCCGGCGTGGTCAGCGCCGAGATGCAGGCCAACGTGGGTCTGCGGGTGGGCCTGCGGATGGTGGACAAGGCCGATTCGACCGAGGTGCTCGGCTCTCCCGAGTCGGCCTTCATCTCCCCGTCCACGCCCGGCCGTGGCTATGTCCGGCGCGGCCCGGGCACCGCGCCGTCCGGCTTCCAGACCGCGCGGGTGGCCGGGCGGCGCCCCGGCGCGCACGCGCTGAGCAGCCGCAAGCCGGTACTCAAGCCGGTGCCGTGGTTGCAGCTGGGCGAGCCGCTGAGCCTCACCCGGGCGTCGGCGGGATCCGACGACCCGGCCGCGACCGACCTGCATGCCCTCGTCGAGGTGGTCGGCCAGGCCGCCCACCGGCTCGACATCCCGGTGAACCCGAGCCCCTGGTTGCCGGCGCTGCCCGAGCTGATCACGCTCTCGGAGCTGGCCCGTCGGCATCCGAATGCCGACGGCGCCCTGCTCGGGCTGCGGGATGTGCCGTCCGAACAAGCGCAAACCCCACTGGTCTACCGGATCGAGGATGGCGAGCACCTGCTGATCGCGGGTTCGGCCCGCTCCGGCCGGTCGAGCGTCCTCCGCACGCTGATCGCCGAGCTGTGTTCCCGGCACTCACCGGACGACCTGCACCTGTACGCCATCGACTTCGGCAACGGCGCCCTGCTCCCGGCCCGCGACCTGCCGCACTGCGGCGCGGTGGTCACCGCTACCGAGAGCGCGCGATTCGTCCGGCTGCTCGGCCGGCTCACCGACGAGCTCACCCGGCGCCAGCTGATCCTGTCCACCGACGGCTTCGGTGACGTCAACGAGCAGCGCGCGGCAGCGGGGCCCGCCCAGGCGCTGCCGTACATCCTGCTCACCCTGGACCGCTGGGAGGGCGTGCTGTCCGCTTTCAGCGTCGAGCAGTTGCAGCAGGTTCGGGACCGGGTGGTGACCATCCTGCGAGAGGGTCCGGCGGTCGGCGTGCGGGTGGTGATCGCCGGTGACCAGGCATTGCTGACCGACCGGATCGTGAACTTCATCGAGACCCGCTACCTGCTGCGGCTGGCCGACCGCGACGACTACCGGCTGGCCAACATCCGTCCGAACACCTTGCCCGAGACGATCCCGGCCGGGCGCGCCTACTACGGCGATCCGGTCAACGAAGCGCAGTTCGCGGTTATCTCCAGCGACGTGTCCGGTCAGGCACAGGCGGCCGCGCTGCGGCAGCTGGTGGCCGAGATCAAGCAGAAGTACGAGGGCGCCGATCGCATCCGGCCGTTCCGGCTCGACGTCATGCCGACGGTGATTCCGCTGTCCCGGGCGCTGGAGCTGCCGGTCGCCACCCCGACCGAGGGCATCGACATCCTGATCGGCGTGGGCGGTGACACCCTGTCGCAGTACCGGATGGATTTCACCGGCGGACCGGGCTTCCTGGTCGCCGGCCAGCGCCGGTCCGGGCGCAGCACCTACCTGGCCACGGCCGCGCAGGTGCTGCACGCGCAGGGGGTGCCGCTGCTGGCTGTCGCCCCGAAGCCCTCGCCGCTGGCCGAGGCGGCCACCGCACTCGGCGTGCCTGTGCTCACCGAGCTGGCACAGGCCGGTCCGGTCACCGACTGGGCGGCGGAGCAGCAGCAGTGCGCCGTGCTCGTCGACGATGCCGAGGTGGTGCACGGCTCGGAGGTGGACTCGGCGCTGATCGAGCTGGCACGGGAACGGGCGCCCGGCACGTTCGCGCTGCTGGTCGCCGCCGGTATCGACGAGCTGAACACGCTGCTGCGCGGGGTGGCGGTGGAGGCGAAGCGACAGAAGCAGGGCGTGCTGCTGTGGCCGGGCAGCTCACTGGACGGCAACGCTCTCGGCGCCGGCGTCGCTCGCGACCTGCTCGGGCGGTCCCAGCCCGGCCGGGCGCTGCTGCTGCGCGAGGACGAGTGGTTCCCGGTGCAGATGCCGTTGCCCGATCAGGTGCAGCGATGAGCCGGCACCGTAGCCCGGAGGCTGCGGCCGGTGATCGGCTGGCGCGGGAGGCCCGGCTGCTCGGCCACGCGGTGCCGGAGGCGCTGGGGGCCGAGATCCTGTCCCGCAGCGAGGTGGCGACGGTGTTCCGGGTGGTCGGGCCGGACATGAGCTCGCTGGCGGTCAAGATCGTGCCCGGCGACCAGCTCGACCACGCGCGCGCGGTCTACCAGCGGATCGGATTGCAGGCGGGCGTGCTCCCGCTGCAGGACAGCGGTGAAGTCGAAGGCCAGGGCTACCTGGCTTTTCCGTTCTACCCCGGCACCCTGGCTGACCGGATCGAGGCCGGCCCGGTGCCCGCAGCGGAAGCCGGCCGGCTGCTGCGCGCGGCCGCCGACTCCGTGGTCGCGCTGCACCTGGCCGGGCTGGTGCACGGCGACATCAAGCCTGCCAACCTGCTGCTCTCGCCATCGGATCAGGCGGTGCTGGCCGACCTCGACGGCAGTGCCGACTTCGGCGCCGTGGCGCGACGGGTCACCCCGGGTTTCTGCCCGCCGGAGCAGCTGCAGGGCGCACCGCTGGCGTTCGAGAACGACGTCTACTCCTTCGCTGCCACCGTGCTGTGCTTGCTGTCCGGTGGCACCGCGTGGATGGCCGACCCGCACGGCTGGTTGGCCGGTCCGCTTGCCGGCGGGCTGGCCCCGGAGGTTACCGAGCTGCTGGCAGCCGGCATCGCGCGGGACCCCGCGGCGCGCCGGGTGTCACCGCAGCAGCTCGTCGCCGCGCTCGGCCCGGCGTCGGCGGCCTGGCCGGCGCAGGGCGGCAGCGTCATCGAGCCGGAGCTGGCGGTGCCGGCCCGGCAGGTGATCAGCCCGAGCGCCATCCGGCCGGGTGAACCGGCACAGACGCTGCTGCCGGCCGCGGCCACCGCGACCGTCGCGGTCGCGCCGGAGCGGGACGAGCTCGCCGACGCCGCCCAGCAGGTATGGGGTTTCGTGGATCTTCGGGCCGCCACGACCGACCGGTTGGCGTTGCAGTTGCAGCCGCCGCAGCCTTCGCTGGAACCGGAGCTCGCTGAGCGCTCCGTGTGGCGGCATCCGGCGATGATCGCGTCCCTGGTGCTGGCCGCGGCACTTGTCCTCTTCTGCGCCATCTGGCTTCTGCTGTAAACCTGCGACCGGGCGGACTGCGGAAAATTTCTTAACAGCTTGCAAACATGAGCCTCATCTTGTAGTCGAGGCCGCCGATCTGGCAGTCGTGACACCAAGTGAGATGCGTCTGCAGCATTCTCGACGGAGCACCGATCACGGCCGGCTCCACCGTCAATTCCTGCAGCTGATGAGCCGGGCGGCCTACGCCTGGGATCCGGTCGCGGGTGGCCAGCTGATGCTGCTGACCAACGGCATCGTGATCGTGGTGACCCTGCCCCTGCTCGGGGCGCACGGGTGGCGCTCGACGGCGGTCCTGGCGGCCCTGACAACCGCCGGCGCCTGGCTGGTATCCATCGCGGTGCCGTGGCAACGCCTGCCGCGCAAGGCGACCGTCGCCTTCCCGCTGTTCGCCTGGGCCGCGATCGGACTGCTCGGGCTGGACACCCACGGCATCGCGGGTGCGTGGGCCGGCCTGTTCACGCTCTGGTTCGCCTACCTCGGGCTGACCCACCGCTCCGGCACCAGCCTGCTGCTGATGCCGGTGGCCATCGCCGCCTACATCACGATGTGGGGCGGGTGGTCCTCGCCGCTGCTGGCCAGGCTGTTCATCGCGGTGGTCATCTGGTTGCTGCTGGCCGAACTGCTGGCCGCCCTGATCGATCGCCACCACGCTTTGGCCGACGAGCTGCGCCAGCTGGCCCACGTCGACACGCTGACCAACCTGGCGAACCGGCGCGACCTCGACCTGCGGCTGGCCGAGGCCGGTCCGGGCGATGCCGTGGTGCTGATCGATCTCGACCACTTCAAGCAGCTCAACGACACCTTCGGCCATGCCGCCGGCGATGAGGTGCTGACCGAGTTCGGCCTGGTCATCCGGGCCACCCTGCGCGCCGGCGACTACGCCGCCAGGTATGGCGGCGAGGAGTTCGCCCTGGTGCTGCCGGCGACCAGCGAGTCGGACGCCACCGTCACGCTCGCCCGGTTGCGCCAGCGCTGGGCGGTGCTGCGGCCCGAGATCACCTTCTCCGCCGGTGTCGCGGCCCTGCGTCCGGAGTTGGGTGCGGCCACCGCGCTGCAGGCGGCGGATCTGGCGCTCTACGAGGCCAAGCGCAGCGGCCGCAACCGTGACCACGGCACCCAGGGACTGCTCACCGCGGCCTGACCGCACGCCGCTGTCGGACCTCGGTGGCAGGCTGATGCCATGCTGCTCGCGACCGTGGCCGATGCGTCGGCGGAGCTCTCGGCCACCCCCGCTCGCTCGGCCAAGACCGCCCGGCTGGCCACCCTGCTCGCCGCCGCGGACCCCGCCGAACTGCCGGTCCTGGTGTCCTGGCTCTCCGGCGAGCTGACCCAGCGCCAGCTGGGCGTGGGCTGGGCCGGACTGCGCGAGCTGCCGCCACCGGCGGCGCTGCCGAACCTGACGATCGCAGCGGTCCAGGGGTGTTTCGACGAGATCGCCGCCCAGGGCGGCTCCGGCTCGCAGGGGCGACGGCAGCAGCTGGTGACTCAGCTGTTCGCCAGAGCGACCGGGGCCGAGCAGCTACTGCTGCGCCGGGTGATCACCGGTGAGCTGCGCCAGGGAGCGCTGATCGGCGTGATGGCAGATGCGCTCGCAGCGGCCTTCGCGGTACCGCTGGCGGCGGTGCGGCGGGCGGCGATGCTGAGCGGCAGCCTGCCCGCAGTGGCCACCGCCGCGCAGTCCGGCGGAGCCGGTGCACTGGCCGAGTTCCGACTGCACATCGGCCGGCCGATCGGTCCGATGCTGGCCCAGACCGCGGCATCGGTGACGGCGGCACTGCAGCCGCTGGGCCGGGCCGCCTGCGAGTGGAAGCTCGACGGCGTCCGGGTGCAGATCCATCGTCAGAACGAGGACATCCGCATCTTCACCCGCACGCTGGACGACATCACTGCCCGGCTGCCGGACGTGCTCGAGGCGGTGGCGACGCTGCCCGCGCGGCATGCCGTGCTCGACGGCGAGGCCATCGCGCTGCGCCCGGATGGCCGGCCGCTGCCATTTCAGGTCACCTCCGCGCGGCTCGCTCGACATGCCCCGGCCGAGCCGCTGCCGCTGACCACCTTCGTCTTCGATGCGCTGCACCTGGACGGCCGGGACCTGCTGGACGAGCCCACCGAGCAGCGGATCGACGCGCTGTCGCAGGTGCTGCCCGGATCCGGCCCGATTCGGGCGGTGCCCCGGCTGATCACGGCGGATGCCGAGCAGGCGCAGGCGTTTCTCGACGAGGCGCTGGCCCAGGGGCACGAGGGCGTGCTGGTGAAATCGTTGACCGCTGCCTACCAGGCGGGCCGGCGCGGTGCCGGCTGGCTGAAGGTGAAGCCGGTGCACACGCTGGACCTGGTGGTGCTGGCCGTCGAGTGGGGCAGCGGGCGGCGGCAGGGCAGGCTGTCCAACATCCATCTCGGCGCCCGGGACGAGAACGGCTTCGTCATGCTGGGCAAGACCTTCAAGGGCATGACGGACGCGATGCTTGCCTGGCAGACGCAACGCTTCCTGGAACTCGCCGAAGGACCCACCGACGGCTACGTCGTGCGGTTGCGCCCGGAACAGGTCGTGGAGATCGCATTCGACGGCGTGCAGCGCTCCACGCGCTATCCGGGCGGGGTGGCCTTGCGCTTCGCGCGGGTGCTTCGCTACCGCGACGACAAACCGGTGACCGACGTCGACACCATCGACACCGTGCGCAGCTACCTCGGCTGAGCCGCCGCCCCCGCGCTGACCACGCCCGTGCCACCTGCTTGCCGTCCGAATCATTGATTTAGGGTCTTGTGCCCGGTAAAGCCCGAGTCATACCATTCCCGGGTCGGATCCCCCGCCACCGTCCGGTGGCCCGGCGCCCGTGTCAGGCAGCAGGCAGGTCGTTGCGCCGGAGAGGTAGTCCCCCGACCGGAAGGACAAGACCCGTGCTCACCTCCCCCCTCCGCGCCCGGCTGATCACCGGAGCG
>DATAKO010000168.1:0-5251 GCA_036261575.1 Jatrophihabitans sp. | reverse complement strand
GATCTGTTCCGCGCGCTGCTCGGCCTGCTCGTCGCGCCGGCGCAGCTGCTCGGCATGCTCGCGGTCGCGGCCGGCCAGCTCGGCGGCGAATTCCGCGCGGCGGCGCTCGGCCTCGGTGTGCGCCGCCTGTAGCAGCTCCTCCGCCTGGCCGCGGAACGCTGCCGCGGCGGCTTGGGCCTCGGCGTGCTCCCGGGCGGCGTCGGCCCGGGCCTCCTCCAGCAGGCTGTCGGCGGTCTGCTCGGCGGCGGCGACGATCAGCATCGCCTGCTGGGTGGCATCAGTGATGATCGCCTGCGCCTCGTCATGCGCCTCCGTCAGCCGCCGGCTGGCCGCCTCCTGCTTGTTGCGGGCCGCCGCCAGCGCGTCCTCGAGATCGGCGCGCAGCACCATCGCCTCGTCCTCGTCGGGTCGAGGCTGGGCGTTGTCAGCGCTGTTCGCTGCCCCCTGCACGTAGCAGATAGTTCCAGATCGTCGCCTCCGCCACACCAGGGCGGCCACGGATCGGCTGCCGGCAGCGCACTGCTTCACCGCGAGCCCACACCGACACCGCCGGTTCAGGGCTTGCGCTGAGGCTCCCGTCAGAGCATGGAGAGAAGTCGGTTTAGCGCTAGTCTGAGGCCGGCGCCGGTGCGTTCGCCGGAAGGGCTCGAGCGGGAGGTGAGCGGTGGCTCGCAGGCGCTTTCCGCGTCTCCGCAAGATCGTGCGCAAGGGTGTCGACCGGGCCTACACCCGGCTGCTGTCCAAGGAGCTGGCCGATGCGCCCAGGCCGCGCCACGTCGGCATCCTGGTCGACGGCAACCGCCGCTGGGCCCGCTCGGTCGGGCATGACGACCTGAGCGAGGGGTACAAGGCCGGCGCGGCCAAGGTGGTCGATTTCCTTTACTGGTGCACCGACGCCGGCATCGAGCACGTCACGCTGTTCATGCTGTCCGATGACAACCTGCACCGGCCGGCAGGTGAGCTGGCGCCGCTGATCGGCATCATCGAGAACGTCGTGGACCAGATCGCTCGGCAGCGGCGCAACTGGGAGGTCGAGGTCATCGGCGCGCTGGACCTGCTGCCGGCCAGCACCGCGGCCCGGCTGAAGAGCGCCGCCGACCTGACGAAGAAGCAGAACACCGGCATGAAGGTCGACGTCGCCGTGGGCTACGGCGGCCGGCGCGAGATCGCGGACGCGGTGCGGGCCGCTTTCGCCGCGCACGCCGCCAACGGTGGTGATCCGGAGGAGCTGATCAGCACTTTCGACGTGGACGACATCTCCAAGAACCTGTACTCGAACTCGAGCTCCGAGTGCGACCTCATCATTCGCACCTCGGGGGAGCAACGGCTGTCGGGCTTTCTGCTGTGGCAGTCGGCCTATGCCGAGGTGTATTTCTGCGACTGCTACTGGCCGGACTTCCGGCAGATGGACTTCTTGCGAGCGCTGCGCTCCTTCTCCCAGCGCGACCGTCGCTACGGCCGCTGACGGCGGCTGGTCAGACGATCAGCACGTCGAGGATGCGCGGGCCGTGCACGCCCTCCACCCGGTTCAGCTCGATGTCGCTGGTCGCGCTCGGGCCGCTGATCCAGGTGAGTGGGGCTACCGGGTCGAGGGCTGCGATGGCGTCGGGTAGCTGAGCCGCTATCTGTTCCCGGCGCACCACGACGAGGTGATAGTCCGGCACCAGGGTGAGCCGTCGCGGGCCCATGCCGGGGCCGGCGTCGAGCACGATGGTGCCGGTCTCGGCGATGGCCACCGCGCAACTGGTCAGCACGGCGCTCACCTGGTCGAGCACGTCGAGCTCGACCGGTTCGCGCACGATGGCCAGCTCCGGTTGCCAGCCTGCCGGGAAGCCGTCCGGCAGCACGATGCGCTGCAGTCCACGCCCACGCAGGATCGCGGTGAGCTGTGCTGCGATCGGTCCGCCGGCAAGGTGGACGCCGGCGCCGTAGTCGGCGACCCGCTCGGCGAACAGCGCCGGGTCGCCGGGGCCGGCGGCCGGACGGTAGTCGCGCGGGACGGGCGGGGCCGGCGGCTGGTCGGCGGTGGCACGCCGGATCCGGGAAAGGATGTCCTCCCGGGCCGTCACTGCTGGGACCACCAGTCGCGGAAGGATTGCCTTGGCGGGACGGGCAGATCTCGCGATTGCAGCCAGCCGGACAGCGGCCCGGGTAGCCGGCGCGCGCGGGCCAGCGGCCGCGCCCAGCTCGCGAGCCGCAGCGCCCAGCGCCAGCGCCGGGGCGAGGACATGGTGCTCGACAGGGCGTGCAGCGCGACCGATTCCGCGGTGCGCCCGCGCTGCTCGGTCACCCGGGCGCGCAGGTGCACCAGCATCGAGGGGATGTCGATGGCGACCGGGCAGGCGTCGAAGCAGGCCCCGCACAGCGACGAGGCGAAGGGAAGCGTGTTGTTCTCGGGCGCCATTCCGGACAGCTGCGGCGACAGCACCGCACCGATCGGGCCGGGGTAGACAGAGCCGTAGGCGTGGCCGCCGGTGCGCTCGTACACCGGGCAGACGTTGAGGCAGGCCGAGCAGCGGATGCAGCGCAACGCACTGCGCCCGCGCGGGTCGGCCAGGGTGGCGGTGCGGCCGTTGTCCAGCAGTACCAGGTGAAAGTCCTGCCCCTCGACGGCTCCCGACCACATCGAGGTGTACGGGTTCATCCTTTCCCCGGTGGATGATCGGGGCAGCAGCTGCAGGAACACCTCCAGATCACGCCAGCGGGGCACCAGCTTCTCGATGCCCATCACGGTGATCAGCGTCCGGGGCAGGGTCAGGCACATCCGGCCGTTGCCTTCGGACTCGACGACGGCGAGCGTGCCGGTCTCGGCCACCGCGAAGTTGGCGCCGCTGATCGCGACCTGCGCGGTGAGGAACTTGGCGCGCAGGTAGCGCCGGGCAGCCTCGGCCAGGGCAGCCGGCTCGTCGGTCAGCTCGGGATCGACTCCGGCCATCTCGGCCAGGAAGATGTCGCGGATCTCGCTGCGGTTGCGGTGGATCGCCGGCACCAGGATGTGGCTGGGCGTGTCGTGGCCGAGCTGCACGATGAGTTCGGCCAGATCGGTTTCGACGGCGGTGATGCCGGCCGCGGCCAGTGCCTCGTTGAGCCCGATCTCCTGCGTCGCCATCGACTTGACCTTCACCACCTCCTCGGCGCCGGTGGCCTGCACGAGTCCGGTGACGATGCGGTTCGCCTCGGCGGCGTCCCGGGCCCAGTGCACGGTGCCGCCACGGGCGCTGACCTGTTCCTCCAGTTGCACCAGGTAGGTGTCGAGGCCGGCCAGCACATCGTCCTTGATCGCGGCACCCGCCGCGCGCAGCTGTTGCCAGTCCGGCAGCTCGGCCACCACGCCGGCCCGCTTGGCACGGATGGTGCCGGTCGCGCGGGTCAGGTTCTGCCGCTGCTGGCTGTTGGCCAGCTCGGCGCGGGCGGCCTGCGGGAACGGCCGGCCGGCGTGGATGTTGCCCTGGCCGGCGGGCAGCGCCGGCATGCCGGGAAAGCTCATCCCGTGCTCGCCAGGATCTCGGCCAGATGAACTGTGCGGGTGCCGGTGTGCAGGCGTGCCAAGCCACCACCGATGTGCATCAGACATGACGCGTCGCCGGCCGCGCAGCACTCCGCGCCGGTGTGCTCGATCGCGCTGAGCTTGTCGGCGAGCATGGCCGAGGACACGTCGGCGTTCTTCACCGCGAAGGTGCCGCCGAACCCGCAGCACTGCTCGGCGTCGGGCAGCTCGATGAGTTCCAGCTCGCGTACCTGCCGCAGCAGCCGGTAGGGCCGGTCGCCGACCCGCAGTAACCGCAGCGAATGGCAGGTCGGGTGGTAGGTCACGCGGTGCGGGTAGTGGGCACCGACGTCGGTCACGCCGAGCACGTCGACCAGGAACTCCGACAGCTCGTAGGTCTTGGCGGCGACGGCTGCGGCGCGCTCGGCCAGTGCCGTGTCACCGGCCTGCTCGGCCAGGTCGGCGTGCTGATGGCGGATGGCTGCGGTGCACGAGCCGCTGGGCACGACGACCGCGTCGAACGATTCGAAGCTCTGCACGTGGTTGCGGACCAGCGGCAGCGCGTCCCGCGGGTAGCCGGTGTTGACGTGCAGCTGCCCGCAGCAGGACTGGCCGGCCGGGAACTTCACCTGATGGCCGAGCCGGCGCAGCACGGTGACCGTGGCCTTGCCGACGTCAGGGAAAAGGCCGTCGACCAAGCAGGTGGCGAACAGGGCGAGCCTCATCGCGCCGAGCCGCGGCCGCTGTGTGTCGGTACGGGCTGCGCCGGTCCGGAGTGCGAGGGGGCGGGCATGCCGTCAGTGTGCCTCGCCGGCCCGGCTTCGCGCGGCGCGTACGGTTCGTGCAGCGCGTACGGGCGGCTGGCTCAGGCGACCGCCTCGGCCTCGGCCGCGCGCAGCGCCTCTTCGAGTTCGGCGTAGGACCGCTCGACCTCAGCCGCAGCGTGCAGCAGGCCCACCGACTGCAGGATCGCCGCCTGGCGCCGCGCCTGCTCCAACACTTCCCGTTCCATGCCACTCATTCTGTCTGCTCTGTGTTAACGCATTTCGACGATCCGGAAACGCGGAGAAAGCCGTCATCCGTGCCTTCACCGATTTCTATCGGCCGCATGCAGGCAACGGCTGAGGCCTCGGCGGCCATTCCCGGCGCGGTGGTCGATCCGTGCCTGTCTGGCCGGGTACGTGCTGGTGGCAGGTGACGGCTCTCACGCCTGGCAGGTGCTACTTGCATTGCGTGTCGGGTCGGCACCGGTCATGGTCGGGCTGGCGGGCAGCTTCGACGACGGCGAGGGACGGGCAATGGCTGACAGTGGCGCTGTGGTGGTGGTGCGCCGGTTCTGGCTGGCGATCGGTGCTCGCGACTGGGCGGCGGTGGGTGCCCTGGTGCATCCGGACGTGGTGCTCGACTGGCCGGGCAGCAACGAACGGATCATCGGGCGGCCGAACGTGGTGGCGGTGAATGCCGAGTACCCGCAGGGCTGGGAGATCCGCATCATCGGCGTGCACGGCGACGCCGACCATGCATGGTCGGCGTCGAGGTGACGATGCCGGATGTCGCGCCGTTCCGCTCCGCTGCGGTGTGGACGGTTGCCGGCGGCATGATCACCGTCGGCACCGAGTACTGGGGTCCGCAGTGGGTGCCGACCAGGCGCCCGAGTGGCGGGCGGCCTACACCCAGCAGCTGTACTGAGCGGTCGTTCCGGTAGGTCCGACGGCCTGGCTGGCTGTCCCGCGCGAGACGGGCGACCATTGGCTCCTCGGGAAA
>DATAKO010000167.1:0-89514 GCA_036261575.1 Jatrophihabitans sp. | reverse complement strand
GTGCTGATGTGGGACATTTATCGTGCCGCCTTCCGTGGTGGTGGGGGGACTCGGCGTACGCACCTCGCCAAAGTTGCCGTGCGTCGAGTCCTCTTATTTGCAGCACGAACGGTATTCGGCGGCACCGACGCACCGACCACCGTTGACTGCGGTGGAGCACGGCCGGAGGCGGGCTTCGGACCAACCTATGAGCCGGTAGGGCAGTTTCTCTTGCTGCTGCTAGGGCTGGGAGGCAGGTCTCGTCCAGTAGTGCCGTGTCCTTGATTTGGCAGTGCGTCAGACCCTCTTGGCCATCTCGCTGAGGCGCGCGGCGATTTGTGCATCCCGTCCTTGCGCCGCGTGCTGATAGCGCAGCGCGGCACTGGGTGTGGAGTGGCCTAGCCGGGCCATCAGTTCGGCCAAGGTTGCGCCGGCCTGGGCAGCCAAGACGGCGCCGCTGTGTCGCAGATCGTGCCAGCGAAGATCCGGTCGGCCGGCCTTTGCCCGCGCGGGGTAGAAGACCTTATACAGGCTGGATGGTGGGAGGTTCCCGCCGCCGCGCGCGGGGAAAAGTAGTCCATCCCGGCCGCCAGTGATCTCGCTGGACAGGTGCTCTCGGACCATCGGCATCAGGTGTGGCGGGATAGCCACGTCACGGACCCCGGCATCTGATTTGGGGAGGCCGACGATGGTTTGGCCGCCCGCTCGGACGACACCTCTCCGGACGTGGATCACTCCGTTCTTGACGTCAATATCACGGCGCCGGAGTTCGGCCAGCTCGCCGAACCTGAGACCGCACCACGCAGCCAGCAGGGCCATGAGCCGGTACCTCTGGGGCATCGCCTGCACCAGCTTCTCAAGCTGGTCGAGGGTGGCCGGTTCGATCCGGTGGATTCGCTTGGACTGGCCAGCACCCCGGACCCGGCACGGGTTCGCGGCCATTAGGTCGTCGGACACGGCGGTGTTGCAGACGGCCCGCAGCAGCGAGTATGCGTGCGCGCGGGTGGTCGGTGTCGCCGTCGCTGTCGTGGCGTACCAGCGTCGCACCGATTCGGGGGACACCGCCTTGATGGCGATCGGGCCGAAGGTCGGGAGGATGTGCTGGTCGAGGAGCTTTCGGTAGTGCTCCCGCGTGCGTGGTCTGAGGTCGCGGTCTGCCAGCCAAGCGTCGCAGTACTCGCGCACGGTCAGCGCGCGCTCAGTGGTCAGCTCGGGCGGCTTCCACAGGCCGCGGGCCATGTCCGCGCGCACCGTGGTCAGCCACGTCTCCGCGTCGCCCTTGGTGTCGAACGTGAGAGGGGCGTTACGGGTCAGGCCGTCCGGAGCGGTATACCGGGCCTGGAATCGGCCGGATGGCAACTTGCGGATAGAGCCGAACCGGCTCTTCGACTGTGCCATCGCGTCCCTCCCGTGCCAGCTACGTGCCAGATCAGGAGTGTATCCGCGTCCTCTTGCGTCCACTAGTGGCACGCGATACTGTTTCCGTGTTGGTCGAGAATCTGCAAGCATCACAGGCAAAGTCCCCGCAGTTTCGAGGCTAAAAACAGTGACGCTCACCGATGGGCGTTACTGGTTCGATCCCAGTATCGCGCACCATCGGAGCCCCGCATTCCGGGGCTCTTTGCATCTCAGGCTCCGGGCGAGGAGTGGGCCGGCGGGCAACCAGCGCCTGGCCCCGGCCGGAGTCACTGAGAAGCGGCGAGGCTGTCCGGGTGCTCCGCGGCGTCCATGCGGGGATAGATGACTTCGGTGACGATCAGTTGGATCGCCGCGGCTGTCGGCACGGCGATCAACGCGCCGATGATGCCGAGCAGCGATCCTCCCAGCAGCACCGCCACGATGGTGACAACCGGTCGGACGTCGACCGTGCGCTTGAGGATCCGAGGACTGATGATGTAGTCCTCGGCCAGGCGGTAGAGGATCGTGAAGACGACGTTGATGATTGCCGCCGTCAGGGACACCCCGGCCAGCGCGACAAGCGTGACCAGGACGCCTGCGATGGTGGAACCGACGAGGGGAACCAGGTCCAGAATGCCGACGAACACCGACAGCGCCAGCGCGAACGGCACTCCCAAGATCCGCAGGATGACGTACTGGCAGATGATCGCAATCAGCGAGGTGAGCAGGTTGCCGAGGATGTAGCCGCCGGTCCGGGACAGGATCTCATCGCCGAGCAGCGCTACCCGGGGGCGCCGGGGCAGCGGGGCCAAACGGTAGAAGCTCTTCTTGATGCCGGGGAAGTCGGCCAGGAAGTACAGCACCAGAACGAGAACGACGAGAACTTCGAACGTGAAGGACAGGATCGCCTGGCCGATGCTCAGCAGGCCGCCGACCGAATTGAGCGAGAGCTTGTCGCTCGCCGCAGCGGTGAGCTTGTCCTGGATGTGAAACTTGGCGTTGAGGTGGCCGACGAAAGTGTGTTTGTCCTGCAATTCCTGAAAGAACTGCGGAGCCTGCTTGACCAGTTGGCTGGCTTCGTTCACAAGCGGTGGCACGGCTACCGCCAAGAACGCGCCAACCACCCCGACGCTCACCAAGCTGATGATCAGCACGGCGAATCCGCGCCGCATGTTGTGCCGGCTGAGCCACGAGACCGCCGGCTCCAGGCCGATGGCGATGAAGGCGGCCGTCACCAGAAGCAGCAGCTCCTGCTGCAGCGCCAGGATCGTGGCGCCCAGGGCGAAGGCCAACAAGCCACCGAACGTCAGCGCGAAGCCGACACGGACCAGTCCCCGCCGGCTCATAGACTGCCCGGGAACTCCGAACGGCTGCTCTTCAGTGACTTGGGCCGCCACGCGCTGAGCTTGCTCATCGAGCAGCAGCTCGTCGGCCTCCAGAGCGGCCTCGGTGGCTTCCTGGGCCGCGGCGTCGGCTGCGTCGCGGGCACTCTCGGCACCCGCGCGGGCCTGCTCGGCCCCCGCGCGGGCATCCTCGGCGCGGCGCTCGGCCCGGGCCGCCTCATGGCTGGATTCTGCAGCCTCGTTGCTGGCGGCTCGGGCTTCGACCGTGGCCTGCAACGCAGACTCGAGAAGCTCGGCCTCCGGGTCAGGGCCGGCTGTCTGGAGCCCCGGGGCAGCCTCGCGATCGGGAGAGTCGTTCATCGGGCTACTCCTCTAGGACGACGCTGGGCGGCTGCCGCCTCGAGGCTAGCCGCTCACGCCGGATCGCTTCGGCCCTGCTACTCCCTGATCCGCTCGTCCGCGATCATGGGCTGGCGGGTGCTGGGTCTCGGCTGCTGCGCTGCTCATGTGGTCAGTATCAACTGATGTGTGAAGATTCTTGTCAAAATCGAGATATCGCCAGGACCGCCATTCACCCTCGACCGACCTCAGTTTGCGGAATCAGGGAGTGTCCTTCGCGCAAGGAGAGTAAGACGGTTCGTACCAGCACAGAGGGGAGACCGGGCCAATGCCGTTCACGTTTCGCAGGAGGGTGCGCACGGGCCGCAGTAGCTGGCTGAACGTCTCCAAGTCAGGGGTCTCGGCTTCCAAGCGGACCGGCCGGCTCACCCTCAACAGCCGGGGCGGCGGGTCGTTCCGGATCGCGCCAGGCCTGTCGTTCCGGTTCGGCAAGCGCCGCTGAGCGCCTGACCACCAGCGGCCGACGCCCCGGGCGCGTGGGTACGTCGGCGGTCAGAGGATGACCGAGGCGTCGTGAACCTGCCCGTTCTTGGTCCAGGTCAGCCGGACGCCGAGGCCGACGATCTGGTGCCCGAGCGCGGCTGCTGCCGCGTCGGCATCCGGTGTCGGCCGGCCGCCGATCGAGGTGAGCACGGCACCCTCAGTCATGCCCAGCCGCGCTGCCGGGCTACCAGGCCATACGAAGATGATCAGCACGCCGTCTGCGGTCGGATCGCCGTACTCAAGGCCGAGCGGCCGGGCGGACCCGCCGCGCGCGACGGTGTTCTCCGGCGTGTGCATCCTGGCCAGCGCGTCGCGTGCTTCCTGCGCGCGCCGTCGCGCCAGCGCCGCCGCCCGCTCCTGCGCGGTGCGCGGGCGCGGTTGCGCCGAGCCCGCGTGCGAGCGCCGGTTCAGCAGGCCGATGGCACACAGCACCGCCGCCACGACGATCAGCCCGATCGCGAACTCCACAGCTGAAAGCTTCCCGCACGATGTGCGCCCATGCGAACACCAGCGCTGTCAAGCACTGTCGAGCAGGCTCAGCCGCAGCGGGTTCGGGTACTCGCTGCGCACGGCGAGAACGCGCGCGGACGAGCCCGGAACTGAAGCCGGAGCTGAAACCGGCGCGGGCGGCAGGCGGAAGGCGCCGTAGCTGCTGCCGTTGAACACTTCGACGATGTCGGCGTCGATCACGATCCGTGCCGCACCCTCGGCCATGGGCATCTCCGCGCGGGCATGGCCAGGGCGGGTCAGCGAGATTCGCCGTTGCTCCGGATCGAGTTCCAGCCGGGCGGGCGGACCCACCACGTCATCGATGGTCAACTGGCAGGCATGGTTCGCCACGATCAGCAGCTCGCAGGGCGCCGACCCGGCGACCATCGTGGCCTCTTGGATGTCCTGCGGCGGCAGCGTTTCCGCGCTCAGCGCAGCGAGATTGGGATGCGGTTGCAGGTGCAGCAGGCCATCATCCTGCAGCGTCAGCACGGCGGGCAGCGAGTGGGCTCCGGCACGCTCGTCTCCGGCAAGCTCGGACGGGAACTCCTCGCGCAGCCAGGAGAGCACGCATCTGCGGCCGTCGGCGTCGAGAAAGGTCGTGGTGGCGTACGCGCTGTCGCCGTAGGTGAGTCGCTGCCAGGTGCGGGGGACGAAGCGGGCGCCGTCGTAGTCGCCACAGGCTGCCGCAACGTAGTGCAGGACGTCGTCGTCCCACACCGAAACGAGCAGCACCCAGCTGTCGCCGAGGGGAAACAGCTGCGGGCATTCCCACATCGTCCCGGTCCACACCTCGTCGCTCGGCTGGCTCAGTCGGGCGCAGAGCACCCCGTCGAAGGTCCACTCCTGCAGGTCAGGGGAGTGGTAGTGCAGGACCGCGCCGGAACCGTCGGACAGACCCGCGCCGACCACCATGGCCCAGCCGTTCTCGATGGCGAAGACGTACGGGTCACGGAAGGTCTGCACGCCGAGTTCCGGCGGCGGGCCCGCCAAGACCACGTCGTCGATGCCGGTCGTCCAGTGCCCCAGGTCCGCCTCGCCCGTGGCCGTCGCGATGGCACCGTGGCTCCAGTCGTTGCCGGTGATGCGGGTGTAGAACAGGGTGGGTCACCGCCGGCCTCGCGCGCGATGCTGCCGGACCAGCAGCCGACTTCGAATGGCTGTGGTGTCAGGGCCAGCGCAAGCTCCCGCCAACGCAGCAGATCCGGGGATTCGGCATGCCCCCAGTGGCAGTCCGGCGCCCACCGGACGCGGTCCGGGACGCTCTGATAGAACAGGTGATACCGGTCTACCACCCAGGTGATCGCGTAGGGGTCGTTGATCCAGCCCCGGTTGGCGGTGAAGTGCAGCTGCGGCCGCGTGCGACCTGGCTGGCGGGTGGCCCGAGCAGCGTGGCCATGCGCATCCATCGACGTTGTCATCCCCAGATCCTCGGCCCACGGTGACCGGGCAAGCGGTAGCCGACAGTAGCCGGGTCTGCTCGCTGGCAGCACGGGCAGGCCTAGGATCAGCAGCGAGCGCGGCACGTGCAACGTCCGAGTGCGGATCGCGCGCACAGCAGGGAGGCGGTATGGCTGCGGAAACCGAGGACGCCAACCCGCTGATGAGCGGCGCGGACAAGGTGGCCGACGCCGTCGACGGGCTGGTGTCGCCGGCTGACGAGCCGGGCAACCTGGTAGTACCCGACGAATCGCGAGCGGTGCGCTGGGCGGGGCCCTTCTTCGCTCTGTGTGCGGCGCTGCTGGTGCCCTGGATCGTGGTCATCTTCGTGACGCTGCCGTCCCGCCAGCTCTCGCCGAACTACGACATCGCCTGGGCCGGCTTCGACGTGCTGCTGTGCGCCGCGCTCGCCTCCACCGCCATCACCACCCTGCGCAGATCCCGCCTGCTGGCCATCGCCGCCGGGTGGGCCTCCGCGCTGCTGGTCACCGACGCCTGGTTCGACGTGCTCACCTCGCCGGCGGGGTCGGGCCGTGTCGAGGCGGTGATCATGGCCGTCGTGGTGGAGCTGCCCCTGGCCGCGATCTGCCTGTGGTTGTCCTGGCATTCCACCGATATCGCAGAACGCCGGTTGCGGCTGCTGATGCGCGCGGCTGGCCTGAGGCCTGCCTCCGTCGCGCGGCCCTCCGCACCGCGCTGACCGGCATCTGACCCGTGTGCCGGCAGCCTCACTCCAGACACTTGCACACAGCAATGTTTGTAGGTAGAAATTGAAGGGAGGCTCTGTCGCATTTCTCGCCTGAAGCGTAGGCGTCGTCGGCGGATCATGCCGTAATACTGGTGTTTGATCCGGTGTGTAGCGAGCCTCGTGAGGAGTGCCCGCGTCATGGCAGACACTGTTGCCGACGTCCTGCTGGCCCGGCTGCGTGAATGGAACATCGACCAGGTCTTCGGCTTTCCCGGGGACGGCATCAACGGCCTGCTGGCCGCCTGGGGCAGGGCGAAGAACGAGCCACAGTTCGTGCAGGCCCGGCATGAGGAGATGGCCGCGTTCGAGGCTGTCGGCTTCGCCAAGTTCTCCGGCAAGGTGGGCGTCTGTGCCGCGACCAGCGGCCCGGGCGCGATTCACCTGCTGAACGGGCTGTACGACGCCAAGCTCGACCATGTGCCGGTGGTGGCCATCGTCGGACAGACCGAGCGGTCGGCGATGGGCGGCTCCTACCAGCAGGAGGTCGATCTGCTCACGCTGTTCAAGGATGTGTGCAGCGATTACGTGCAGATGCTCACCGTTCCCGAACAGCTGCCCAACCTGATCGACCGCGCGATCCGGGTGGCGCTCAGCGAATCGGCGCCGACCTGCATCATCGTCCCGTCCGATGTCTTCGACCTCGAGTATGTCGCTCCCGGTCATGCCTTCAAGCAGGTCCCTTCCAGCCTTGGCCTGGCGAGCGCGACAGTCGCTCCGGAACAGGCCGCTCTGCGGCAGGCTGCCGACATACTCAATGCCGGCAGCCGGGTGGCGCTGCTGGTGGGTCAGGGGGCGCGCGGCTGCGTCGCCGAGCTGACCGAGCTAGCCGACCTGCTCGGGGCGGGCGCGGCGAAAGCCCTGCTCGGAAAGGATGTTCTGCCCGATGACCTGCCGTGGGTGACCGGCTCCATCGGGCTGCTGGGAACCACAGCCTCGTACAAGATGATGATGGGTTGCGACACGCTGCTCACCGTCGGTTCCAACTTCCCCTACACCCAGTTCCTGCCCAAGCTCGACCAGGCCCGCGCGATCCAGATCGACCGGTCCGGCAAGTGGATCGGCATGCGCTACCCCTACGAGCTGAATCTGGTCGGCGATGCCCGGGCGACACTGCAGGCGCTGATCCCGCTGCTGGCGCGCAAGCCCGATCGTGCGTGGCGCGAGGAGATCGAGGCTGACGTCGCCGACTGGTGGCAGACCGCCGAACGGCGGGCGCTGACCGACGCAGACCCGGTCAACCCGATGCGGATCTTCCACGAGCTGTCCACCCGGCTTCCCGCCGATGCCATCATCGCCGCCGACTCCGGCAGCGCTGCCAACTGGTATGCCCGGCATCTGAGGTTCCACGGTGACATCCGTGGTTCGCTGTCGGGCACGCTTGCCACCATGGGGCCCGGAGTGCCCTATGTGATCGGTGCCAAGTGGGCGCACCCCGAGCGTCCCGCGATCGCGCTGGTCGGTGACGGCGCCATGCAGATGAACGGCATGGCCGAGCTGATCACCGTCGCCCACTACTGGCAGCAGTGGCGCGACCCGCGGCTGATCGTCGCGGTGCTGCACAACAACGACCTCAACCAGGTGACCTGGGAGATGCGGTCGATGGAAGGGGCGCCGAAGTTCGCTGAATCCCAGACCCTGCCGGACGTGGACTATGCGGCCTTCGCCCGCAGTATCGGCCTGACCGGGGTGAACATCGACACCCCGGACGCGATCGGACCGGCCTGGCAGGCGGCGCTGGCTGCGGACCGGCCCACCGTGCTGGACATCCGCTGCGATCCCGACGTGCCGCCGATCCCGCCACACGCGACGTTCGCTCAGGCCAAGGCAACAGCCGGCGCCATCCTGCACGGCGACGAGAACTCCTGGGGATTGGTGAAGCAGGGCATCAAGCAGAAGGCCCAGCAGTACCTGCCCGGCACCAAGGAGGACGACGACTGACATGCTGCGACGACGCAACGAGGCAGCGGCGGCAGCTCAGCCGATCGCCGGCCCGCTGACCGAAGCCCTGCACGACGTGCGCACCGGCCGCTTCGAGCGCACCCTCGGCGCCCTCACCGCGGCCGGTGCGGCGGTGACGGCTGCCGAGATCTACCTGTCCCACGACGGCGCCAGCTTCGGCAACAAGGTGATGTGGTGGCCGATCTTCGTGGTGCCGACGGCGATTCCGGCCGGGATCGCCGCGGTGGGTTCGCGTCGGGCCGCGCGCACCGTGCTGCCGCTGGCCTCGGCAGCCATCGTGGCCAACGGGGTGCAGGGCACCTACCTGCACCTGCGGGGTGTCGCCCAGCGTCCCGGCGGCATCACCCGCTACAACCTTGAAGCCGGTCCGCCGGTGTTCGCGCCGCTGCTGGCCTCGCTCGTCGGCGGCATGGGACTGCTGGCCGCAGTGCTGCGCCGCGAGGGCCGGCCACCGCAGGGTGATGCCTGATGGCCTTTCGCAGCGATGCACAACGCGGTGTCACGCCCCAGGGCCGCGGCCGGTTCCCGGGCTTCGACGTGCTGGACAGCGTCGAGGCGTGGGACGACGTGACGGCCGGCGTCGTGCTGGCAAGGCTCGCGCCGCCAGGTGAACTGGCGTTCTTCAACCCGCACGAAGTGGCCGTCGCCGGTCCGCTGCTCGATCTGCTGCTGGCCCAGGATGCCCAACCGAAAGTGCCGATCCTGCAGCTCATCGATCACCGGCTCGCAATCGGCGAGACGGACGGTTGGCACTATCAGGACCTGCCGGAGGACGCGCAGGCCTGGCGTGACAGCCTGGCATTTCTGGAAGAGGATGCCAAGGCCGCACACGGGTGCGGTTTCGCCGAGCTCGACTCGCAGCAGCAGGCGACACTGGTCCAGCAGGTGCAGGACCTCTCCGGTGACGGCAAACCCTGGCACGGCTGGCCGGCTTCCCGCGTCTGGAGCCTGTGGACCCGGTACGCCTGCACCGCCTACTACTCACACCCCTGGGCCTGGAACGAGATCGGCTTTCCCGGCCCCGCCTACCCGCGCGGCTATCTCAATCCCGGCGTGGGCAGCCGGGAGCGCTGGGAGACGCCCGACCGCAGTGGCGTGGACCCGGTGCAGTTCAGCCGGCGGGTCGAGCAGGCGCGGCATGAGCACGACCGGCTGCGCGGCCGGGGAGATGCCGGATGAGAAGCGATTACAAGGCCATCCGGCGCCGAAACGAATCGGCGTGGCTCATCCCCAACGACGGGCAACGCACGAATCACAGGCTGCGCAATGACATGCGCCGCTGGCAGGACCAGGATGAAGTCGACCTGGTGGTCATCGGTGCCGGCGCTGGTGGTGGGGTGCTCACCCAGCGCCTGGCGCGCGCCGGCTGGCGGGTGGTCTGCCTGGACGCCGGGCCGTTCTGGGACCCGGACACCGACTGGGTCTCCGACGAGCGCGGTGCGCACACCCTGTACTGGACGGAGCCACGCCAGATCAGCGGAGCCGACCCGGTGCCGCTCGGCTCCAACAACTCCGGCCGCGGCGTCGGCGGATCGATGGTGCACTACGCCGGCTACACCCCCAGGCTGCACCCGTCGGACTTTTGCACCTACAGCCAGGACGGTGTGGGCGCGGACTGGCCGATCAGCTACGCCGACCTCAAGCCGTACTACGCCGCGCTGGAGCAGGAATTGCCGGTTGCGGGGCAGGATTGGCCCTGGGGCGAACCGCACAGCTACCCGCATCATCCGCATCCCGTCGGCGGCAACGGCGAGATCTTCCTGCGCGGCGCGGCGGCCGCCGGCATCGAGGCACGAGTCGGCCCGGTCGCCATCGCCAACGGCCGCTTCGGCAACCGGCCGCACTGCATCTACCGCGGTTTCTGCCTGCAGGGCTGCAAGGTCAACGCCAAGGCCAGCCCGTTGATCACCCACATCCCGGACGCGCTGGCGCATGGTGCCGAGGTGCGGGCCGACAGCATGGTCACCCGGATCGCCGTCGACGATCGCAGCGGCGCGGTGACCGGGGTGCACTACCTGCGGGCCGGAGTCGAGCACCTGCAGCGGGCTCGCGCCGTCGCCGTGTGCGGCTACTCGATCGAAACGCCGCGGCTGCTGCTGCTGTCAGCCACGCCACGATTCCCGCACGGACTGGGCAACGATCACGATCAGGTCGGCCGGTATCTGATGGTGCAGGGCGCGCCGCAGACCGCGGGCCGATTCGAAGACGAGATCCGGATGTACAAGGCGCCGCCGCCCGAGGTCAGCTCCGAACAGTTCTACGAGACCGATGCGAGCAAGCCCTACCGTCGCGGCTGGTCGATCCAGACCGTCAGCCCGCTGCCGATCACCTGGGCCGAACACGTGTCCGCACAGGGGCATTGGGGCGCGCCACTGCGGGAGTACATGCGCGACTACGTGCACTGGGCGACGCTCGGGGCGTTGTGCGAGTACCTGCCGCAGGCGGACAACCGGGTCACCCTGGCTGATGAGAAGGATCGGCACGGTCTGCCGGTCGCCAACTTCTCCTACACCCAGTGCGACAACGACAAGCAGTTGACGAAGGCAGCGACCCGGTCGATGGAGGAGATCCTCACCGCGGCCGGGGCCTCGGAGGTGATGACGATCGACCGGTACGCCCACCTGGTGGGAGGCGCCCGGCTGGCCCGGCGCGCCGAGGACGGGGTGATCGACGCGCAGCATCGGGTGTTCGGCATTCCCAACCTGTACGTGGTGGACGGCAGCACGCTGCCCACCCAGGGTTCGGCCAACCCCGCGCTGACAATCATGGCGCTGGCCGCCCGAGCAGCCGATCGGCTGATTCAGCACGGGCGGGCCGGGCTGACCGAGCAGCACCTGGCCGGCCATGACTGACCGGGCGCTGACGGCGACCATCGACGGTGCCACGATCGGCGTCTACCGCTTCCCGACCCCACAGCCGGAGGCGGACGGAACACTGAGCTGGGATGCCACGGTCGCGGTCACCGTCCAGCTGCACGCCGGCGGGTTCACCGGACTCGGCTGGACCTACAGCAGCCCGGCCGCGGCGGCAGCCATCCAGCACCATCTGCTGCCGGCCGTCCGCGGTCACGACGTTGCCGACATCGCCGGCGGCTGGGAGGCGATGCGCCGGGCCGCGCGCAACCTCGGTACCAAGGGCCTGGTGATGCAGGCGCTCAGCGCGGTTGACGTCGCCTGGTGGGATCTCAAGGCCCGGTTGGTGCACCTGCCCGTCGGCGACCTGCTCGGACGCTGCCGCAACCGCGTTCCGGTCTACGGCTCCGGTGGCTTCACCAGCATGACCGATGCCCAGCTCGCCCAGCAGGTAGAACAGTGGCAGGCGGCCGGCTGCACTGCCATGAAGATAAAGATCGGTGAGCTGTGGGGTAGCCGGGTGGAACGTGACATCCACCGGATCGACCAGTTGCGGCAGTGGGCCGGCGACCAGGTCACGTTGATGGTCGATGCCAACGGCGCGTACTCGGTCGGTCGCGCCCGCAGGGTCGGGGTGGCGCTCGATTCCTTCGGGGTCACCTGGTTCGAGGAGCCGGTCAGCAGCGACGACCTGGCCGGGCTGGCCACCGTACGGGCAGCGGTGCACTGCGATGTCGCTGCGGGTGAATACGCATCCGACAGCTACGACATCGCCGGGTTGCTGCCCGTGGTCGATTGCCTGCAGCTGGACGCCACCCGCTGCGGCGGCTACACGGGCTGGCTGGCCGGGGCCGCGCTGGCCCGCGCCCGCAACCTGGAGGTCTCCGCGCATTGCGCGCCGGCGCTGCACGCCCCGGTGGCTGCCGCCGTGCCGCACCTGCGCCACGTCGAGTGGTTCGCCGACCACGTGCGGCTGGAGCCGTTGTTGCTGGACGGCGTACCTCCCGTCCGGGACGGTGAGCTGGTACCTGACCTGACCAGCCCGGGCCACGGCATGCACCTCAGCGAGGGTGCCGAGCGATTCCTCGCCTCGCCCGCGATTCGCTGCTGACCGAGCGAACCGCGGCGATCCTGTGCCGATCCACAGGTGGACCGCTCATCCTCATGCCTCACCGGCAGGAGGTCCGACCATGTCCAAGAAGGTGCACGCGCGCTGGCAGGAGTCGCCAGCGGCACACGACTTTCCCGCGGCCGAGTCCTTCCTTCGGCTGCTTGCCGAGCCCGTGGAAGCTGCGGCGATGTCAGCAGCCCTGGCCGAGAGTCCCACCGTGCGCCAGCGCGCGAAGGACCTGTTGCGCGCTGCCCGGCTGGGGCTGCTCGCCGAGGATGATCCCGAGGTTGCCAAGGAACTGAAGCGGATCGCGCGCGGTGTTCGGCTGTCTCCGATCCTTGCGGTGCGGGGACGACTGATAGACGGAGCGCCGCTGGTCATCGCGGACGGCTATCACCGGATCTGCGCGAGTTACCACGTCGATGAGGACACCGAGATTCCCTGCCGGCTCATCACGGCACCGCCGCCCGCATAGCCCGGGATCCAGTCATGACCGAAGCGCAGCTACAGCCGACCGGACCCGACCCTGCTGCCGGGCGACAGGAGGACGACGGGGTCCGGGTAGAACGCGAGCTGCGCCGGCGGCACGGCCGGCGCATTGCCGACCTGCTGGAGCGTCAACCGGTGTGGGCCAAGGACTTCGGGGATCTCAGCTATGAGTGGCGGCGGCTGTTCAGCGAGCTGTTCGGTACTTTCCTGCTGGTGCTCGCCGGCGCGGGTGCGCCGGTGGTGGATTACGCCAGCCACGGCCAGGTGGGGCGGGTGGCCGCCGTCCTCGCGCCCGCGCTCACCGTGCTCGCCGCAGTGCTGTTCATGGGTGCGGTCTCGGGGGCGCACCTCAACCCGGTAGTGACGATTGCCTTTGCGCTTCGGAGGGAATTCGGTTGGCGCAGGGTGCCCGGCTATCTCGCGGCGCAGCTGGCCGGCGCGGTGCTCGCTGCCGGTCTGCTTCGAGTGATCTTCGGCCAGGTGGATCACCTGGGCGCCACGCTGCCCGGTCCCGGCTTCAGCGCCACGCAGGCATGCGCCATCGAGGCGGTGCTGACCCTGGGCCTGGTCAGCACGATCCTGGGTACCGCTTCCAGCGCGCAGAACGTCGGTTCGCTGTCGGCGCTGGGAGTGGCCGGCTACATCGCCCTGGCCGGCCTCTGGGCCAGCCCGGTGAGCGGCGCGTCGATGAACCCGGCTCGCACCCTCGGTCCGGCGCTGGTGGCCGGGGACGCTCGGGGTCTCTGGGCGTACCTGGTCGGGCCGCTGATCGGCGCGCTGTGTGCGGTCGGGGCGGCCATCATCCTGCGCGGGCCCGGCGGCGATCCCGGCGCGATCCGGGCCGCCCAAGGCACGCTCGCCCGCCGGCCCCGCAGGTCACCGGGAGAGCGGCCGGCACGACAGCATTCCTCGCCTGCCAGCGAAGGCCACGACGATGCCTGAACGCATCATCGGCGCGTCCGCGCTGGTCCTCGTCACCACGGCTGGTCCTCGTCACCACGGTGGTCAGCCGGGCGGCGTTGTGCGCCCGGTGCCCGTCTGCGGACGGGTACCGGTGACCGGACGGCCGCGTTCGCAGCTGGCGAGGAACCGATTCAGCTGCAGATCATCCAGCGCGGTCCAGCACATCGGCTCGGACTGCGGGTTCGTCGTAGGTGGCGACGGGGCAGCCGGCTTCGGCATCGGGTGCGAGCGCTGCTCGGTGAGCCGCGGCTCGATGAGGGGCTGCTCCGGGTCGGCTCGCCGCTCCGGCCGGCGCAGCCAGATCGGGCGGACGTGGCCCTCGCGATCGACGAAGCCGAGCACCGCGAGGTAGATCGCAAGACAGATGACCAGACCGATCATGCCCACTGCACCTCCGCTCCTCTCGGCACGGGCCACGGGCACCCGTGGGTGCCGATCGCGCCGCTGCTGACAGCCTCGATCGCGACAGGCCGGTCCGGACAGAGCCCTTGGTCCCAACTCTGGCTCTCGTCGGTCAGGAAGCAAGGTCTCGATCAGGCAGCAAGGTAGGGACGTTCGGCCGTGGTACGCGCATTCACTGGGTGGCCAGGCTGGACCCGGGCCGGAACTCTGGCCGGCCGGGGAGGGGAACACGTCATGGGTGTCCTGCTTGCCGTGCTGCTGGTGCTGCTCGCCATCCTGCTGCTGCTCGCCGCGCTCGCGGTGCGCATCGTGCAGCAGTACCAGCGTGGCGTGCTGTTCCGCTTCGGCCGGCTGGTCGGTGAACGCGCGCCGGGTATCCGGTTCATCATCCCGTTCGTCGACGTGCTGCACCGGGTGTCGCTGCGAGTGGTGACGATGCCGATCCAGTCACAAGGCATCATCACCCGTGACAACGTCAGCGTCGACGTCTCCGCGGTCGCGTACTTCAAGGTTGTCGACGCGACCCGCTCCGTCGTGGCGATCGAGAACGTGTATGCCGCGATAGATCAGATCGCCCAGACGACCCTGCGCAAGGTGGTCGGCCAGCACAGCCTCGACCAGACCCTGGCCGAGACCGACAAGATCAACCTCGACATCCTCGCGATTCTCGACGTCACCACGGTGGAGTGGGGGGTGCAGGTGACCCTGGTGGAGCTGAAGGACATTCAGCTGCCGGAATCGATGAAGCGGGCCATGGCGCGGCAGGCCGAGGCGGAGCGGGAGAAGCGGGCCAAGATCATCAATGCCGAAGGGGAGTCGCTGGCCGCTGCAGCACTGGGCGAGGCATCGGACACCATGATGGCCCACCCGCTCGCACTGCAGCTGCGCAATCTGCAGACCCTGGTGGAGATCGCCGTGGACAAG
This sequence comes from Jatrophihabitans sp., assembly GCA_036261575.1. Taxonomy (GTDB): domain Bacteria; phylum Actinomycetota; class Actinomycetes; order Mycobacteriales; family Jatrophihabitantaceae; genus Jatrophihabitans_A. Next base: position 74,535 of record DATAKO010000167.1, on the reverse strand, counting down.
AACTCCACCGTGGTCTTCCCGTCCCCGCTGATGTCGACCATCGGCGAGCTGGGTTCGTTCCTGGCGCGCGAGGCGGCCGCGGCCGGCACCGACGGCGGTGGGCCGAGCGTGCTGGTCAACGGCCGCGCGGCGGGCTGACCGGGTGCTGCGGGAAAGGACGAGCATGCCCGCGATCGAGGTTCGCCGGCTGGTGAAGCACTTCGGAGCCGTCCGGGCCGTCGACGAGGTCAGCTTCGAGGTGCCGGAGGCGAGCGTGCTCGGCCTGCTCGGGCCGAACGGCGCCGGTAAGACCACGGTGATCCGGATGCTCACCACGCTGCTGCGCCCCGACTCGGGACAGGTGCGCATCCTCGGTCTGGATGTCGTGCAGCAGGCTGCGCAGGTGCGGCGGCTGATCGGCCTGGCCGGTCAGGCCGCTGCCGTCGATGCCAACCTGACCGGCCGGGAGAACCTGCGCCTGATGGGCCGGCTCGGTCAGCTGCGGCGTGCCGACTTCCGCGCTCGGACCGAGGACCTGCTCAGCGCGTTCGACCTGGTCGATGCCGCGTCGCGACCGGCGCGCACCTACTCCGGCGGCATGCGTCGGCGGCTGGACGTGGCGGCCGCCCTGGTGTCCAGACCACGGGTGCTGTTCCTGGACGAGCCGACCACCGGGCTCGACCTGGCGAGTCGGACGGAGCTGTGGGCACTGATCCACAGCCTGGTCGAGGGCGGCACGACGGTGGTGCTCACCACGCAATACCTGGAAGAAGCGGATCGGCTTGCCGACCGGATCGCGATCATCGACGACGGCCGGTTGATCGCCAACGACACGCCGGCAGGCCTGAAGGCCGCGCTCGGTGGCACGGTGATCGACCTGGACTGGACGGTGGACGAGCACGCCACGCAAGCGGCTGAGCTGCTCGGTGCCTGCCTCGGACTGCAGGCGCGGGCGCGGGGTTCGACGGTGACGGTCACTGCCCGGGACGGTTCCGCAACGGTGATCGCGGTGCTCCGGCGGCTCGACGAGCATCGCCTGGCGCCCACCGGGCTGCGCGTGCGCGAGCCCTCACTCGATGACGCCTTCCTGCACCTGACCGGGGCCGGGTCTTCGGCTGCAGGCACGTCCGCCGGTCTTCAGGTGCCGGCATGAGCGTCTCGGCGCGCGTGCGCGGCAGCCTTACCGAGCGCCCGGCCGCAGCGGTGCTGTTCGGTCCGGTACGCGACGTCGCGGCCATCACCTGGCGCAACCTGACCGTGCTGCGACGCGTGCCCCGGCTGCTGATCTTCTCGACCGTGCAGCCGCTGGTGTTCGTGCTGCTGTTCCGGTACGTGTTCGCCGGGGTGGCGAGTTCGGCGATTCCGGGGGTCCCGTACGTGGACTTCCTGCTGCCCGGCGTGTTCGTGCAGGTGGCGGTGTTCGGTGCGATGAACACCGCGATCGGCCTGGCCGGAGACGTGCAGACCGGGCTGCTCGAACGCTTCCGATCGCTGCCGATGGCGCGCAGTGCGGTGCTGGCCGGCCGCACCATCGCCGACCTGATCCGAAACGTCTTCGTCCTCGCGCTGATGATCGGCGTCGGCATCGCGGTGGGCTTCCGCATCCACAACGGGGTAGGGCCATTCGTCGGCGGCCTCTTGCTGGTGCTGCTGTTCGGATTCACTATGGCATGGATCTTCGCCGTGCTGGGCCTGGTGGTGGGCGACCCGGAGAGCACCCAGGCAGCGGCATTTCCGGTGATGGCTCCGCTGGTGTTCGCCTCCTCCGCCTTCGTGCCGGTGCACACCATGCCCGGCTGGCTGCAGGGCTTCGCCGCCCACCAGCCGGTGTCGGTGACCGCCTCCGCGGTGCGCGCCAGCGTGCTGGGCGGGCCGACCGCCAGCTACGTCTGGCAGTCGCTGGCCTGGTACGTCGGCATCATCGCCGTGTTCGCGCCGCTGGGCGCCTGGCGCTACTACCGCTCCAGCTAGCACCGACGAGCCGAGAACTGGGGCCCTTCTGCCCTGGTCGGCCGGGCCGTCACGGGGCTTGGCTGAAGGTCGGCCCGGTGTGTGCCTGTGCGTGAGGGGGACATCATGCTCGCCATCGTGTTCGTTGTCATCGTGGTGCTGGTGCTGCTCGGCGGCGTCGCGATGCTCTACAACGGCTTGGTGCGCAGGCGCAACCGGGTCGCGGAGGCATGGTCGCAGATCGCCGTCGAGTTGCGGCGGCGACACGATCTGATCCCGAACCTGGTGGAAGCGGTGCGCGGGTACGCCGGACACGAGCAGTCGACGTTCGATCAGGTGGCCGCGGCCCGGTCGGCGGCGGTGACGGCCGGTGCTGCCGGTGATCCGCGTCAGGTGGCGCTGGCAGAGAGCGCCCTGTCCGCCAGCCTGCGGTCGCTGTTCGCGGTGGCAGAGAGCTATCCGACCCTGCGTGCGGTGGAGAGCTTTCTGCAACTGCAAGAGCAGTTGACCGCGACCGAGGACAAGCTGGAATACGCGCGGCGCTTCTACAACGGCTGCGTCCTGGCCTACAACACCGCGGTCCAGTCCTTCCCGCGCAACCTGGTGGCGGCTGCCGGCGGGTTCCGGCCACGTGACTTCTTCGAGCCCGCGACGACGGATGAGGCCGTGCCAGAAGTGTCGTTCGGCTCGACCCCGATCGGCCTGCCGCAGGCGGGCCCGACCGCGACGGCCGCCACGACCAACCCGGCGCCGCAAGGCTCGACCCGACCTGGCGGCTGACGATGTACGAGCAGATCGCGCGCAACAAGCGGCGCAGCATTGCCTACACCGTGCTGTTCGTGCTGGTGTGGCTGGCGATCGGCATCGCGATCGGTCTGCTGGTGGCCGGCGGCACGCCTCCGACCGCGGCCGCCCGGTGGCGTGATGCCAGTGCCGGTGCCGCGTTCGCCGCGGTCTTCGCGTTCGGCGCCGTCGTGTTCGCGTTGACCTCGGGCCGGCAACTGGTGCTGTCGGTGGCCGGGGCGGTCCCGGCTGATCCGCGTGAGTTCCCGCAACTGTGCGATCTGGTCGAGGCATTGGCGATCGGTGACGGCCTGCCGGTGCCGGATGTGTACGTGGTCGCGGACCCGTCGCCCAACGCCTTCGCCACCGGCATCAGCCCGGACCGAGCTGCCGTCACCGTCACCACCGTGCTGCTCGCGGTGATGGACCGGGAGGAGTTGGAGGGCGTGCTGGGCCACGAACTCAGTCACATCAAGAACTACGACACGCGGCTGCTGCTCGTCGTCACCACGCTGATCGGGCTGGCGGGGCTGCTGGCGAGCATCGCGTGGCGGGCCGGCCTGTTCGTCCGGCCGCGCGGACGCAACGGGGAACAGTTCACGATCGTGGTGCTGGTGGCCGGCGCGCTGCTGGCCGTGGTCGGCTTCGTGGTCGGGCCGATCGTGCGGCTGGCCCTGTCGCGCCGGCGCGAGTCGCTCGCCGACGCCAGCAGCGTGCAACTCACCCGCAATCCGGTCGGGTTGATCCGCGCGCTCAGGCAGCTGCAGGCAAACGACCTTCCGCTGCAGCGGATGAATCACGCGACCGCCTGCATGTGTATCGACGATCCGCTGCAGCACCATCGCGGTGCGCTGCAGCGGCTGTTCGACACCCACCCGCCGATCGCCGAGCGCATCGCCACGCTGGAGCTGATGGCCCAGGGGTTGTCGATCTGAGCGGGCAGGCCGGGACTTTCGTCCTGCCGGAACGGGCCGAACGGCACCGTCGCCGGCCGCCGGTCCGAGCCAGGATGAGGCCGACGCGCGGCCAACCGCGCATGCATCGCGCCGGCCGGGAGCAGTACGCCCCCGCACCGCTTCCGGCCGGCGCCCGCCGCCGGTCCGCGCCGGTTCGACTCGAACAGAACAGGAAGTGACCGATGCGGGTAGTCGTCGCGATCGGCGGCAATGCACTGCTGGAGCGAGGTGAGCGGCCGGATGCGCGCATCCAGCTACGGCACGTGCACGCGGCTGCGCGGGCGCTGGCACCGCTCACCGAGCACGAGCTCATCATCGTGCACGGTAACGGCCCGCAGGTGGGCATGCTGGCCCTGGAGAGCGAGGCGGACAGCAGCCTGTCCGAGCCCTACCCACTGGATGCGCTGGTGGCCCAGACCCAGGGCATGATCGGGTACTGGCTCAGCCAGGCACTCGACAACGCCGGTGGCCGCCGTCCCACCCGCACCCTGCTGACCCGCACCGAGGTCGATGCACGCGATCCGGGTTTCCACCGGCCGACCAAGTTCATCGGACCCGGCTACGAGGCGGGCGCTGCGACGCCGTTGATCGCCCAGCGGCACTGGAGAATGGCCGACGACGGTGGCCGGCTGCGCCGGGTGGTCCCGTCGCCGGCGCCGGTGGCGGTACCTGAGATCGAGGTGATCGACCTGCTGCTGCAGCACGGCCAGAACGTGATCTGTGCCGGCGGTGGCGGCACCGCAGTGGTGCGCGCGGATGGGGGCTACGCCGGGGTCGAGGCGGTGGTGGACAAGGACCTGGTCGCGGCACACCTGGCCATCGAGCTGCGCGCCGACCGGCTGCTGCTGCTCACAGATGTCGACGGCGTCTACGCCGAGTTCGGCACGCCGCGGGCCAGACTGATCCGGCACCTGTCGTGCGCGGAGCTGGCCGCGCTCAGCCTGCCCGACGGGTCGATGGGCCCGAAGGCGGAGGCTTGCCGGGAGTTCACCGCGCTGACCCAGAACCCGTCCGCGATCGGTGCCCTGACCGCGGCCGAAGCGGTGCTGGCGGGCGCCGCGGGCACCCGGATCAGCACCACCCGCTGTTCCGGGCCGGCCCCGGCACACCAGCCGAGCTGACCCATACGGGACCAAAGTCCCGGCCGGGCAGGTCCGTTGGTCTCTGATCATGGTCGGCGCGGGCCGGAAAGCTGTGAGCTGACCTCCCGCTGACCTGTGCGGGCCGAAGAGTGAGGGACCGCATGGATCCGACGATGCTTGCCCGCTGGCAGTTCGCCACCACCACGATTTACCACTTCCTGATCGTTCCGATCTCGATCGGTCTGACGCTGCAGGTGGCCGTGATGCAGACGCTGGCCTACCGCCGGGGCGGCTCCGAGGCGGGTCTCACCTGGGATCGGGCCAGCCGGTTCTGGGGCCGCATCATGCTGATCCTCTTCGCGCTCGGCGTCGTCACCGGCATCGTGCAGGAGTTCCAGTTCGGCATGAACTGGTCGGAGTATTCGCGCTTCGTCGGTGACATCTTCGGTGCGCCGCTGGCGATGGAGGGCCTGATCGCCTTCTTCCTCGAATCCACCTTTCTCGGCCTGTGGATCTTCGGCCGCGGCATCCTCAGCCCGCGGCTGCACCTGGCCTCGATCTGGCTGGCCGCGATCGGCACAGTGATCAGCGCCTACTTCATCCTCGCGGCCAACAGTTTCATGCAGCACCCGGTGGGCCTGGTCTACAACACCGAGCGGCACCGGGTGGAGCTGACCTCGATCTGGAAGGTGCTGACGAACCCGACGCAACTGGTGACCTTTCCGCACACCGTGTTCGCCGCGCTGATGACGGCCGCGGCGCTGCTGGTCTCGGTGAGTGCCTGGCACCTGCGCCGCGACGGTGTGCAGGCTGATCCGGTGCACGGCAAGGTGGTGCGGATGTCCATCGGGGTGCTGCTGGCCGCCGTCATCGCGACCAGCGTGGTGGGCCATTTCCAGGGGCAGGTGATGACCCGGCAGCAGCCGATGAAGATGGCCGCGGCCGAGGCGCTCTGGGACGGCAAGTCGCACGCGCCGTTCAGCCTGTTCGCCTACGCCAACGTCGAGCAGGGCAAGAACAAGGTCGACATCGTCATTCCGGACGGGCTGTCCCTGCTCGCCACGAACACGCCTGGTGGCCACGTGCAGGGCATCAACGACGTGCAGGCCGCCGAGGTCGCCAAGTACGGCCCGGGCAGTTACGTGCCGGTGGTGTGGCTGGCCTACTGGTCCTTCCGGCTGATGATGGGATTCGGCTTCCTGGCCGGCCTGATCGGGCTCGCGCTCGCCTGGCAGTGGAAGCGGGGCCGGCTGAGTACGTCCGGCCGGTTGCTGCGCGTCGCCACCTGGACGGTGGCGTTGCCGCTGCTGGCCAACAGCTTCGGCTGGCTGTTCACCGAGACTGCTCGCCAGCCCTGGCTGGTCTATGGGTTGTTGCGGACCAAGGACGGCGTGAGCACGAACGTCGGTTCCGGTTTCGTGCTGACGACGCTGCTCGGGTTCACGCTGCTGTACGGCGTGCTCGGGGTGATCTGCTTCCGGCTGGTCCGCCGCGCCGCGCAGGCCGGGCCGGACCCGGCGTTGCCGCCGCCGGCCGCCGAACGCATCGACGATCAGATCAGCCTGGTCTAGGCACCGAACAGAGGACGGAGAATCATCATGCAGGCATTCTGGTTCGGGGTCATAGCCGTGCTGTGGGCAGGCTTCTTCCTGCTCGAGGGCTTCGACTTCGGGGTGGGCATGCTGCTGCCCGCGGTGGCGCGCACCGACGAGCGGCGGCAGTTGGCCCTGCGCACCATAGGTCCGGTGTGGGACGGCAACGAGGTCTGGCTGCTGGTCGCCGGGGGTGCCACGTTCGCCGCCTTCCCGGAGTGGTACGCGAGCGTGTTCTCCGGCTTCTACCTTGCCTTCGCGGTGCTGCTGGTGGGGTTGATCGTGCGCGGCATCGGGCTGGAATACCGGGGGAAGGCGCACACCGCGACCGGCCGCAGCTGGTGCGACGCCGGCATCGTGGTGGGCTCGTTCCTGCCCGCACTGCTGCTCGGGGTGGCGTTCGCCAACTTCGCCCGCGGTGTGAAGTTGGACGCCGCGCACGTGATGACGGGCAGCTTCTTCGACCTGCTCAGCCCGTACGCGCTGCTGGGTGGGCTGGTCACGCTGAGCCTGTTCCTCTTCCACGGCAGCACGTTTCTCGCGCTGCGCACCGACGGTGAGGTGGCCGCGCACGCGCAGCGGCTGGGCCGGCTGCTCGGCCCGGCTGCGACGGTGCTCGGCGCCATCTTCCTGGTGTGGACGGCGACTCATCGGCACGGCGCGGTCAGCCTGATCCTTGCGGTGCTGCTGGCCGCGGTGCTGATCGGTGCTGTCGGCTATCAGCGCGCCGGGCGCTCGGGTGCAGCGTTCGTGGGCACCGCTGTCGCCACCGTCCTGGTGCCGATCTGGGCTTTCGCCGCGCTGTGGCCGAACGTGCTGCCGGCCAGCAACAACGCCGCCAACTCGCTGACCATTCACAACGCCAGCTCCAGTCATTACACGCTGACGGTGATGACGGTGGTCGCGCTGATCTTCACCCCGATCGTGCTGGCCTACCAGGCCTGGACCTACTGGGTGTTCCGGGCCAGGGTCACCGGAGCGAGCCTGACGCCTCCCGGTTCGGCAACCGGCCAGCTGATCCAGCGGGCCCGCGAATCGGCCCAGCAGGCCGTGCGTCCGCAGGTCAGGCCGGCGGACGCGACCGGTCAGCAGCAGTGAGCCGGCCGCTGGATCCGCGACTGGTCCGGCGGGTGCCGGCGGTGCGCCGGCTGCTGGTGCTGCTCTCGCTGGTGCAACTGGCCGGTGCTGGCTGCACGCTGGCCCAGGCATGGGCGCTGGCGCGCGGCATCGCGCTGATCACCGACGGTCGTGGCGCCACGACCGTGCTGCTGCCGGCGCTGCTGCTGCTGGCCGCGGCTTCAGCCGGCCGTGCGGTGCTGGCCGGTGTGGCGGAACTCGTTTCCGGTCGTGCCTCCGACCGCGCCCGGGCCCACCTGCGCTCGCAGGCGCTGGCCGCGGTGGTCCGGCTGGGCCCGGCGTGGGCGGCATCCCAGCCTGCGGGCCGCCTGGTGACCACCACCGGACCGGGACTGGACGCCCTCGACGGCTACCTGACCCGAGCGGTGCCGGCCCTGGTGACGGCGGCAGTCACCCCGGCGGTCGTGTTCGGCGGCATCGGGCTGGCCGACTGGAAGAGCGCCCTGGTGTTGGTGCTGGCGCTGCCGCTGGTGCCGCTGTTCATGGTGCTGGTCGGCATCAGCAGCTCGCGGCAGATGCAGCAGCAGTACGCCGGGCTATCCAGGCTGGCCGGTCACTTTCTCGACCTGCTGCAGGGACTGACCACGTTGAAGGTGTACGGCAGGACGGATCGCCAGCTGGCCGGGGTGCGGCAGGCTGCTGACGGCTACCGCCGACAGGTGCTCGCCACGCTGCGGATCGCCTTTCTTTCCGGGCTGGTTCTCGACCTGATCGCCACACTGTCGGTCGCTGTCGTCGCCGTGGACATCGGGCTGCGGCTCGACGCCGGCCACCTGCCGCTGCGCACCGCGCTCATCGTGCTGCTGCTTGCCCCGGAACTGTTCGCCCCGTTGCGTGCGGTCGGCGCGCAGTACCACTCGGCCGAGGATGGTCGGGTGGCCGCGGCCGCGGCGCTGGACGTGATCGACGAGGCGAGCCGTGCCGGGGAGCCGGACGCCGGCGGCGAGCCGCTGCTGAGCACCGGCCGGGTGCGGCTGCACGAGGTGCTGCTGCGCTACCCCGACCGGGACGCCCCGTCGCTCGGCCCGCTGTCGTGCGAGCTGCGGCCGGGCGAGATCGTCGCGCTGACCGGCGCAAGCGGTGCCGGCAAATCCAGCCTGTTGTCGTTGCTGCTGTGCTTTCAACATCCCTGCGCCGGCCGGATCGTGGTCGGCACCCAGGCCGGGGACCGTCCGCTGGACGAGCTGTCTGCCTCGGGCTGGCGGCATAATCTGAGCTGGGTGCCGCAGCGGCCCCGACCCACCCAGCGCACCGTCGTCGAGGAGGTGCGGCTGGGGGCGCCCGGCGCCGCCGACCAGCTGGTGGCAGCCGCGATTGCCACGTGCAGCGCCCCGGCGCCGGATACCGAACTGGGGGAGGACGGATCCGCGGTGTCAGCCGGCCAGCGGCGGCGCATCGCGCTGGCCAGGGCGCTGCTGCGGGCCTGGACCGTGCGCGCGGCCGGCGGCGTGCCGCTGGTGCTGCTCGATGAGCCGAGCGAGGACCTGGACGCGACCACCGAGCAGGTGGTGGCTGCCGTCATCTCGTCGATGGCCGGCTGGGCGAGCGTGCTGATGATCAGCCACAGCCCGGCGTTGCGTTCCATCGCCGATCGCCGGCTGGTGCTCGCGGACGGCCGGTTGGTGGCTGATCGGGTGCAGCGCCGGTCCCGGCCGGACGAGGTGCCGGGCGTGCGGGAGGCAGACGCGCCGAGGCAGGGGCGCCCGAAGCCCGCGAATGCGAGCGGCGGCGTGAGCGCACTGTTCGGGCCGCGCCGGCTGCTCGCCCGCCGGCTGGCCCCCGCGGTGGTGCTGTCGGCCGGCACGGGAATTGCCGGGCTCGCATTGGCGGCGACCTCGCTGTGGCTGATCTGCCGCGCCGCGCAGCAGCCGAACGTGCAGGCGCTCGAGGTTGCCGTGGTGGGCGTGCGCACCTTCGCGCTGGCCAAGGCGCTGCTCCGCTACGGCGAGCGGCTGATGTCGCACAGCGTTGCGCTACGGCTGCTGGCAGATCTGCGGGTGCGGGTGTTCGCGGCTCTGGTGCCGCTGGCCCCGACCGGGCTGGCGGGGTTCCGCCGCGGCGACCTGCTACGCCGCTTCGTCTCCGACGTGGACGGGGTGCAGGACGGCTTGGTCCGCACGCTGGTGCCGGTGCTCGGCGCGATCGCGACCGGGCTGGCCGCGATCGGGCTCGCGGCGTCGCTGGCACCGGCCGCAGGTGCGGTGTTGGCCGCAGGTCTGGCCGCGGCCCTGCTGGTTGCCGTCGTGGCCGGTCGGGCGGCGGGGGCCGCTACCGAGCTGGCCGCGGCTGCGGGCCGGCGCGATCAGGCAGCCGCCGCACTGCTTGCCGGATTGCCGGAGCTGCTCGCCTTCGGTGCCGAACGGGGTGCCCTGGCCGAGGTGGATCGGGCGGATGCGGTGGTGCTGCGGTCCGCGAGGCGCCCCCGGCTGGCGGCAGCGGCGGGCGCCGGGTCGTCCGGCCTGATCGGCGCGCTGGTGCTGCCGGCTGGACTGCTCGCAGGCGCTGCCGCGGTCCGCGGAGGTGAACTTTCCCCCGTTTCCGCAGGGGTGATCGCTGCGGCGGTGCTCGCCTCGTTCGAGGCGATGGCGCCGCTGCCGGCGGCCGTCGCTGGCTGGGCCCGGGTGCGGGCCGGACTCGCACGGGTCGCCGAGGTGTTGAACCAGCAACCGGCGATGGCTGACCCGGTGCGGCCTGCGACGCTGCCGAACGGTCCGCTCGGGCTGCGGCTTGCCGGGGTCGAGCTGGCGCCGGCACCCGGGCAGAGCTCGCTGCTGCACGGTCTTGACCTGGAGCTGCTGCCGCACCGGCGCGTCGCGCTGATGGGGCCGAGCGGGTCAGGCAAGTCGACGGTACTGACCGCCGCGCTGCGGCTGCTTGCGCCGCGGGCCGGGCGGCTGAGCCTGCACGACGACGTTTCCGGCACCGAGGTCGACCTGATCGAGCTGTCCGCCGGTGATGTCGTGCCCGCGATCGCCGGCTCGTTGCAGGGCGATCACGTCTTCGACACCTCACTGCGCGACAACCTGCGGCTGGTGCGGCCGAGCGCCACCGACCGGGAGCTGGACGAGGTGGCCCAGCGCGCCGGCCTGCTGCCGTTCGTGCGCGCCCTGCCGGCCGGCTGGGGCACCGCCGCCGGGCCGGACGGCGGCTACCTGTCCGGTGGCGAGCGGCAGCGGTTGCTGCTGGCCCGGGCGCTGCTGGCCGATCCACGGATCCTGGTACTGGACGAGCCGACAGCCCATCTGGACGTCCACACCGAGCGTGCCGTGCTGGCCGATCTGCTCGCCGGCACCGCGGGCCGCACTGTCCTGTTCAGCACCCACCGGATGGTGCGGGCTGATCAGGTGGATGCGGTGGCGCGCATCGTTGCCGACCGGCTGCAGGTGAGTAGCGGGCCGGCCGAGTCGCCGGTGGCGATGCGATCAGCCTGACGTCAGCTCGGCGAGCACCGTCGACAGCGCGCTGCACGCCGGCGTCCAGCTTATTCAGCTGATCACGCGATGGCCGTGTGCGTAGAGTCCGGGTGTGCCAGAGTTGCAGCAGCTGCGTGCCGGCCACGAGTCAGCGATCTCTGCCTTCGAACTGCAGAATCGGGCGTACTTCGCCGCGTCGATCTCTGACCGGGGCGACGCGTTCTACGCCGACGTCACCGAGCGAATCCTGTCCGACATAGCCACGCAATCGGCTGGTACCCATGCCTTCTTCGTTTACCTAGAAGAAGATGGCCAGGTTCTCGGACGGTTCAACCTGTATGACATCAAAGACGGAGCCGCGCGGGTCGGATACCGGGTTGCGGAGCATGCGGCGGGTCGAGGCGTGGCGACCGCCGGCGCGGGAGAACTGTGCAGGATCGCGGCCATGCGGTACGGGTTGAACGAACTGACAGCCGCGGTGTCTCATGAGAACGTCGCCTCGCAGAAGGTGCTGGCCAGGATTGGATTCATTCCGATCAGCCAAGCCGATCCTGCCGAGTTCGGCGGGAAACAAGGAATGCGGTACCGGCTCGACCTCAGGGCGTGACTGCTCGGATCACAAGGCTGAATCGAGGTCCTCGCTCGTCACGACCGTCGCGCCCGCGTCGGAAAGGGCTGCGAGGAACGCGGCGTGCACGGTCGCCCCGTCGATCTTCGTGCCGCCATAAGCCAAGTCGCTTGCCGCGCAGCCGTCGGCGACCAGCACGGTGTCGATCCCACGATCGACCGCTTCGCGCACCGACGCGTCGATGCACATGTTGGTCATCATGCCGACGACGACCACGCGCTCGGCTCCGGTCACGCCGAGCCGCTCGCCGAGTTCGGTGTCCAGGAAGGCGTTCGGGTAGGCCTTGTCGATCACCACCTCGCCGTCGCGCGGACGCACGGAGTCGTGGATCTCGCCACCGGGGGAACCCGCCTTGAGGTAGGGCGCGTCGGGTGCGTCCCACTGGTGCCGGACGTGGATCACCGGCTCGCCGCGATCGCGGAAGCGTTCCAGCAGCTGCGCGACGACCGCGGCGGCCTCGTCCGGGCCGACGAGGGGGTGGTTCCCGCCGGGGAAGTAGTCGTTCTGGACGTCGATGACGACAAGCGCGGCGCTCACACCTTCATCGTGCACCATGGCTCGCGACGCCGTCCGCAGCGGTCGCCCGATGTCGGCGGCCGTCGGGTGTGCGTCTGCGACGGATCGCCCCGACATGCGACTGTCCGCGCGTGGCTGGGCTCCGACGTGAGCGGATCGAGCTCCATCCATCGACCCCCGCCGCAGTTGAGGACCTTCGGCCGTAGGCGTCGGGGTGCCGGCTCGGCAACGCTGGAACGGACGAGGTCGTCGGGTGGCGCGCAGGCCGCACGGCGTGCGGACGGGGTGGTCGTCATGACGGGACAGCTCGGGGTGCACTCCGAGGTGGGTCGGTTGCGCCAGGTGATCGTGCACCGGCCCGGCCTGGAGCTGAACCGGCTCACTCCGGCGAATTGCCAGGAGCTGCTGTTCCACGATGTGCTCTGGGCCGACCGGGCCCGCGAGCAGCACGACGCGTTCGTCGAGGTGCTGCGTGAGCGCGAGGTCACCGTGCACTACTTCGACCGGTTGCTGGCCGAGACCCTGGCAGACTGCCGGGCTCGCGCCTTCGTGCTCGACCGAGTGCTCACCGATTACCGGCTCGGGCCGGCGCTGGCCGGCGAGGTACGCCGGCTGTGCGACGAGGCGGATGCGGCCTCCCTTGCCGAGCTGTTGATCGGCGGCATCACCAAGGCGGAGCTGTCGCCGCTGCGGCTCGACAGCGTGCGTTGGTCGAGCCTGGCCCTGGACGACTTCGTGCTTGCCCCGTTGCCCAACACGCTGTTCCAGCGGGACACCTCGGCCTGGCTGTTCGATGGTGTGTCGATCCATCCGATGGCCAGCTCCGCCCGTCGCCGGGAAATGATCCACTGCCGTGCCGTCTACCGTTACCATCCGCTGTTCACGGATGAGGATTTCCCTGTTCTTTTCGGCGATTCCGACGATGATCTGCAGCCGGCCAGCGTTGAGGGTGGTGATCTGCACGTGCTCGGCAACGGGGTGGTACTCGCCGGCATGGGGGAGCGGAGCACACCGATGGCGATCGAGCTGCTGGCCCGGCAACTGTTCCGCGCGGGGGCGGCGCGAGCGGTCGTCGCCGCAGGGCTGCCGCGCTCGCACGCCTACCTGCACCTGGACACGGTGTTGACGATGATCGATACGGACACCTTCATCCGCTACCCCTACCTGGACCCGGAGGACGTCGAGACCTGGCTGATCACCCCGGCCGATCCGGCTGAGTCGATCGAGCGGGGCGACGCGGGGTTGCGGGTCGAGGCCCGGCTCGACCTGTTCAGCACGATCGCCGAGGCGATGCAGGTGGACAAGGTTCGGGTGCTGGCCGCCAACGAAGATCTGCGGGCCGCCCAGCGCGAGCAGTGGGACGATGCCAACAACTTTCTGGCCGTGGCGCCCGGCGTGGTGATCGGCTACGACCGCAACGTGGTCACCAACCGGCTGCTCCGCGAATCCGGCATCGAGGTGCTCGAGATCCCGGGCAGCGAGCTGGGCCGGGGCCGCGGCGGGGCCCGCTGCATGAGCTGCCCCATCCAACGGGACGGGAGCTGACCGGATGACCATCACCACGCGCGCGCCGCATCCCGGTTCGCTGCTGAAGGAGCTCGACCTGGATCGAACCGGCTTTCTCTACCTCATAGAACTGGCCAGCGAGCTCAAGGCCGACCGCGCGGCCGGCACCGAGACGGCGCAGCTGACCGGCAAGAACATCGCGCTGGTCTTCGAGCACTCCTCGACCAGGACCCGCTGCGCGTTCGAGGTGGCCGCCCACGAACAGGGCGCGTCCGTCACCTACCTGGGCGGTCCGGGCTGGCAGCTCGGCGCGGAGGAGAGCATCGCCGATGCCGCCCGGGTGCTCGGGCGGCTCTACCACGGCATCGAGTTTCGTGGCTACGCGCAGGCAACCGTCGAGGAACTGGCCCGGTATGCGGGCGTACCGGTGTGGAACGGGCTGACCGACGAGTGGCACCCCACCCAGATGCTCGCCGACGTGCTCACCATGCTGGAGCACCACACCGGCCCGATCAGCGAGATCTCGTTGTGCTTCGTGGGCGATGCGCGCAACAACGTGGCACGCTCGCTGCTCATCACGGGTGCGCTGCTCGGACTGGACGTGCGCGTCTGCGCTCCGCGCCGGTTGTGGCCGCCGGACGAGGTGGTCGAGCGCGCGCAGGAACTTGCGCTCGGCAGCGGCGCGCTGGTCACGCTGACCGAGGATCTGACCACCGGGGTGGCCGGGGTCGAGTTCGTCTACACCGACGTCTGGGTCAGCCTGGACGAAACCGAGGAACAGTGGGCACGGCGGGTGGCGTTGCTGGCGCCGTATCAGGTGACCGAAAGGGTGCTGGCGATGTCCGGGCGCCCCGACGTGAAGTTCATGCACTGCCTGCCCGCGGTGCACGACGCGGCCAGCGCGCTGGGCAACCGGCTGTACCAGCAGTTCGGCCTCGTCGGCGCCGAGGTCAGCGACGAGGTGTTCGAGTCGGATCGCTCCATCGTCTTCGACCAGGCAGAGAACCGGCTGCACACGGTCAAGGCGGTGCTCGTATCCGCATTCGAAACCGGCTGAGCCCGGCACCCCGGCCCCGCCCCGGTCAGGACCCACCCGGAGGGCTGTGCGCTCAGGAGGGCTGGCCGGCGCCGCGCCAGTCCTGCGTGACCAGTGCGGAGAACGGCCGCCGCGGCGTCGCCGGGGTGGCGGGTGCATGCCCGACCCGCAGCAGCACCTGCGGGTAGCCGGGCAGCGCCAGCTGGCGGCACAACCGCCGCCGCAGGTCGGCTACCTCGGTGAGCTGGCTGAACACGCTCACCGCGTAACCGTGCCTGGTCGCGACCAGCCACACCCGTTCCAGTGCCGCGCCGGCGTGCAACCAACCCCGCGGCGAGTCGGCCGCCGTGCTGAGAACGAAGAGCGAACTCGTGGCGGCCGCGTGCCCGGGCAGCCGGTGCCAGCCGGGCCGGCGGGTGTCGAAGCCCGATACCTCGGCGTCCGGTCCGTAGGTGTCCAGCGGTATCCGGCGCAGGCCGTCAGCGGCAGCGTCCGGCCGGTGCGTCCAGGTCGCCAGCTCGGCGAGATAGGCCGGATCCACCCGCTGGCGGCTGTCGGCAGTGGTTGCCAGATGCAGCGCGCTCACCCGGTGCCGGTGGTTGGCCAGGGTCAGCAGCGACGCCCCCTCGGACTGCGCCGCCTGCGCCAGCTCGGCGCGCACGGCACTGTCCACCGTGTCGTGGAAGTGCTCGCGCCGGTTGGCTCGCCGCCGGTCGAGCACGCTCGCCAGCTCCGCCAGCTCCGGCACCCTGTCCGGTCGCTCGATCGAGATTCGTACCGTCCATCCGGGAAAAACTTCAACGCGGCTGCGGAAGCCCGCGGCTGCCAGAGCCACCTGGGCGTTCATCAGAGCGCAGCCGCAGCTGACCAGCAGTTCCCGGCCGGCGGGATCGGCGACCTTCAGCTGCCGGCTCCAGTCCGGCCGGATCTCGATGCCTAGGTCGGACAGGTGGAACGACCACGGCTGGGTGTTGTGAATCGAGGGGGCCAGCCGAGCGGCTTCTGCGGCACGGATCAACGCCTCCCGCAGGTCCACCCGGCTCGGCGCGCTCACCCCGCTGCCGCCCCGGCCCGGGCCCCTGGCGCCACCGTGGCCTCGGCGCCGCTGCGGCCGACTACCGCCAGCGGGCAGGGCGCGTTGTGCAGCAACCAGCTGGCCACCGGGCCGAGCCGCGACAGCCAGTGCTCATCGCGGCGATGCGCGCCGACCACCAGCAGATCCGCCCCCGCCGCCAGGCTGATCAGCGCCATCGTCGGGCTTTGATTGAGCACCGCCCGGTTGACCTTGACGTCGGGGTACTCCTCGGCGATGCCGGCCATCGACTCGTCCATGATCGCGTTCTCGGTCTTGTCCCAGTCGGTGTAGATGTAGGGCCCGTACCCCATCGCGGTCGCCGAGCTCCACGCGATCGGCGCCGCGCAGCGCACCGCGGTCAGACCGATACCACGCTCGCGCGCTTCCTCGAAACCGAATCGCAGCGCCTGCCGGCCGCCGGCGCTGGGCGAGACGCCGACGATCACGAACGGGGTGTCCGACCGCGGCGCCTGCTGGTCATGGTTGATCAGGAACACCGGGCAGTGCGCGTGCGCGGCCACCGACTGCCCGATCGAGCGCACCAGCGCGCCCCAGAAGGTCGGCATCCGGTGCGTGCCGAGCACGATCGCGGCGGCCGACGTGCTGCGGTGCAGCAGGTACTGGATCGGATCACCGTCGTGCACGCTCACCGTCACCGGCACCGTCGGGTCGGCCTGCGCTGCCGCTCGCTCCGCCTCGGCCAGCGAACGCTGCGAGTACTCGTTCAGCTCGCGGCTGGCCGGCAGCGGCGCCTCGCCGTACCGGCTCGGCAGGTAGAGGTAGTGCGTCGAGTGCACCAGCTCCACCGGCAGGCCGCGCAGCTTGCCCTCACGGACCGCGAACCGCACCGCCTCGTCGCTGGCGGCTGAGTTGTCGACGCCGACCAGGATCGGCGTGAGGGCAGTGGTCATGGTGGCTCCTGACGGCGGCGGGTGATCCGGCAGATCCAGTCCACCCCGGCCCGGCAGCGTCCAAAAGGGCCCAAGGTCCTCACCCCCGACGGGACGTTTGCCCCTGCCCGTCATACCGGGCACCGACCAAACTCGGATCACGAGGCGCACCGCGAAGGAGTTCCCCATGACCAGACCCTGGATCGCAGTCGGCATAGACGGCTCCGAGACCGCCCGGGAGGCGATGCTCTGGGCGGCCGAGGAGGCCAGCCGGCGGCGGGTCGCGCTGGTGATCGCGCACGCCGGTGACGTGACCAGCGGCGAGGTGCCCGACGAGTACGGCACCGAGCTGCTCCGCGAGGCCGAGGCGAGCGTGTTCGAGAGCGACGCGACCTGCCCGGTGACCGCCAGGATCTCCGAGGAGAACCCGGTGCGCTTTCTCACCGAACTCAGCCATGACGCGGACCTGATGGTGGTCGGCTCGCACGGTTTGGGCCGCGCTGCCAGCTCCGTGGTCGGCAGCGTCGCGTTCCGGGTCGCCTCCCACGCCACCTGCCCGGTGGCGGTGATCCCGCGTGGCTGGCAGCCTCCGCCCGATCCGCGAGCGCCGGTCGTGCTGGGCGTTTCGGCCACCACCGCCGGCCGCACCCCGATGTACTTCGCCTTCGCCCAGGCCAGGTCGCTCGGCGTCCCGCTGCTGGCGGTGCGGGCCTGGTCACGCCTGGACTGGACGGGCGACCTGTCCGACCTGATGTACCGCACGTCCTCCTCGTTCGAGACCAGCCAGTACGACTACCTGGAACGGGTGCTCAAGCCGGTGCGGGCCGCGTTCCCCGATGTGCAGGTACAGACCCTCGTGTGCGGCGGCCGGGTGGAAGAGGTGCTGCGGCACGAAAGCGCGCATCGCCGGCTGCTGGTGCTCGGCAGCCGGTTCACCGACGGCCACACCTACTCCCGGCTCGGTCCGCTGACCTCACGGCTGCTGCACGCGGCGCAGTGCCCGGTGGTGGTGGTCGGGCACCGGACGCCGGCCCGGGTGGAAACCAGCGAGGCGAGCAGCGAGGTGAGCAGCCATGCCTGACCGCCGCCCGATCGTCGTCGGGGTGGACGAACTCGGCGCAGACCAGAAGGCGCTGCGGTGGGCGGTGGATCGCGCCGTCGCGGCCGGTACCGGGCTGCGCCTGGTGCACGCCTTTCACACCGCCGACGCCCGCGGCTGGACGCCGCGGCTGCGGGCCTACCCGCTCGGCACGGCCGAGCAGGATCGGGCCGCCGCCGAGGGTCTGGTCGCCGCGGCCGAGGCGCGCAGCCGTGCGATCGCCCCGGGCGTCGAGGTGGAGACCGTGGCAGTCGAGGAACCCGCGGTCGATGCCCTGCTGGCCGAGGCGGAGTCGGCCTCGCTGCTGGTTCTCGGCTCCCGAGAACTGGGCCGGGTGGCCTCCTTCACCCTGGGGTCGGTGAGCCAGGCCGTCGCGGAGCGGGCCAGCTGTCCGGTGGCGGTGATCCGCCGCGATCCGGCCCGCCGGCATGCCAGCAAGGTCGTGGTCGGGCTGGACCTGGACCATGACAGCGACCGCCTGCTCGATTTCAGCTTCGAGCTCGGCGACCAGTGCGACCTGCCGGTCGAGGCCGTCACCTGCTGGCGGCCGCCGATCCCGAACGCGTTGGAGCTGGTGACGCAGTATCTGGACGAGGACCGTGCGCGGGTCGAGGCGGACCTGAACGACCGCATCGCTCGGTGGAAGGAGAAGTATCCGCGGGTGCAGGCCACCACCCTGGTCTCCTCCAGCTGGCCGGTGCCCGGTCTGGTCGCCCTCGCCGGCGACCTGAACCCGCTGGTGCTCGGCCGGCGCGGTCGGCATCCGACCGTGTCGGCGCTGCGTTCGGTGCATGTCAGCGCGCTGCACGAGGCCAAGGGCCCGGTGATCATCGTTCCGACCGGGCCGAACTCATGAGCGACGAGCTCGTGGTCGCCGGGGTGAACGGCACCGAGGGCAGCAACATGGCGGTGCGCGCGGCGGTGCATGCCGCCCGGGAACGCCGCTGTGCGCTGAGACTGGTGACCGCCTACGGCTATGCCGAAACAGTGGATCCGGACCTGTCGGTGATCCGGGCCGCGCGGCACGAGGCACGGGCCTGGCTCACACGCGCGGTGGAGATCGTGCGGCGGCTGAGGCCCGAACTGCCGGTCACCGCCGATGTGGTGGCCGGCGAGGTGATGCCGGTGCTGGAACGGGAAAGCAAGAGTTGCTCGCTGCTCGTGGTGGGCTCGCGGCAGCTGCACCGGGTGGGTTCGGTGGTCAAGGCGTCGGTGGGCACCCGGCTCGCCGCAACCAGCCACTGCCCGACCATGGTCATCCTCGGCGCGGGTGTGAACGACGCGACCGCGCCTGTGCTGGCGGGGGTGGACGGTTCGGCCGCGACGGCCGGGGTGATCCGCTTCGCGCTGGCCGAGGCGCACCGGCGCGGCCGCCCGTTGCGGCTGGTGAGCTGCCTCGGCAACATGCCTCGCCTACCCCCGGCGGCCGACACCGCGCGATCACGGGCAGAGCTGAGCCGCTCGATCGCGGATCTGCTCGAGCACCTGCGGCCGGCGCGGCCCGCTCAGCCCTCGACCACGGTGGAGATCGAGCTTGCCGATGCGGTGGAAACGCTGGCGGCTCGGTCGCATGCCGCAGCGCTGATCGTGGTCGGCCGGCAGGGTGCCGGACGACGTCCGGATACCGACTCGACCAGCCTGGGCAGCGTCAGCTCGCGGTTGCTGCACCACGCGCGCTGCCCGGTGGTAGTTGTACCCCCGAGCTGAGTCGGCGCTACTGCTGTCGCCACCCGGGCATGTCGCCACCCGGGCACTGCTATCAGCACCCGGGTATCAGCACCCGGGTATCAGCACCCGGGCTGCCGGGCGGCTGTCACCGCCGCGGCAGCCGCACGCCCGCTTCCAGAGCCATGGTGCGGATCCGCCGCTGCTTCTCGCGCAGTCCGGCGTTCTCCGCGGCCCAGCGGCGACGTTCTCCCAGCCGGTACCAGTCCGGACGGCGCTGCCGGTGCAGTTCCACGGCCAGCTGCCAGCAGGTGTCCTCGGTGACGAGCAGCGCGATGGCCGGATCGTCCATCATCCGGCAGACGTCGACGCTGGTATCGATCGACTTCAGGTAGAGGCCTGCGGACGGATGCCGCTGAGCTGGCTGGCGGCGACGGCGCCGGCGGGTGGCGGTGTTCTGGGCCGAAAGGCGCGAGGGACCCATGTCGATCTCCAACGGCTGCTGGCAGGGATGCTTTGTGTACTCGAGTCTGGGCCGCAGGCTGCGCCGGGCGTCAGGTGCGGATGTCCCCTCCGCGCGGGACGTTCGGCCCTGCCCGGGTGCCCGGCCAGCTGCTGCAATCGGCACAACCGCGACTGGATGGGGACGATCATGAGCACCACCGGATTGACCGACGCGCACGGTCTGCTGACCGATGGGCGAACCCTGCACGTCCGCCAGGTGCGGCCAGCGGACCGGCAGGAACTGCTGGAACTCAACACCGCCGCCTCCGACCGATCCATCTACCTGCGGTTCTTCGCCTCGAGCCGCGCTGCCGCTGACCAGTACGTGGACAAGCTGCTGCGTCCTGGCGATGGCGAACACCGTGCTCTGATCGGGGAGATCGACGGTCGGGTGGCGGCCGTGGCCAGCTACGAGCGCGTCGCAGCGCACCAGGCAGAGGTCGCCATCCTGGTCGCTGACGAATTTCAGCACGCAGGTGTCGCGACCCTGCTGCTGGAGTACCTTGCCTCGGTGGCGAGGCATGGGGACATCGCCACCTTCAGCGCCGATGTGCTGGTCGAGAACGGTGCGATGTTGCGGGCCTTCGCCGACCTCGGTTACCCCATGCGATCGGACCTGAAGGCCGGCGTCGAACGGATCGTGTTGGACTTGGCCGCCGATCAGACCACCTTCAACACGCTGGACGAGCGGGACCGGGTTGCCGACCGGGCCAGCTTGCACGCGCTGCTGCACCCGGCATCGGTGGTCGTCATCGGCGCCGGTGAGCGGCCCCGATCCGTAGGCCACCAGGTGCTGGTCAACCTGCTCGAGGGTGGCTTCACCGGCACGGTCTATGCCGTCAATCCCAAGCACCGGCGCGTTGCCGGGGTGGCTTGTTTCGGCTCGGTGGCCGAGCTGCCCGGCACGCCGGACCAGGCCGTGATCGCGGTGCCGGCCCGCGCGGTGGTCGAGGCGGTCGACAACTGTGGCCGCCGCGGCGTCAAGGCGGTCGTCGTGCTCAGCTCCGGCTTCGGCGAGCTCGGGTTCGAGGGGATCAGCGAGCAGCAGCGGTTGCTCGACGTGGTGCGGGCGCACGGCATGCGCCTGCTCGGACCGAACTGCCTTGGCGTGCTCAACTCCGACCAAGCCGTCCGGCTCAACGCCACCTTCGCGCCGGTACCGCTGCAGCCGGGCACGGTGGCGATGGCATCTCAGTCCGGGGCACTCGGCATCGCGATCATGCGCGCCGCACAGCGCTGCGGGCTCGGCCTGGCGCAGTTCGTCTCGCTGGGCAACAAGGCCGACATCAGCGGCAACGACCTGCTGCTGGCCTGGGCACAGGACCCGTCGATCCAGGTGATCGCGCTTTACCTGGAGTCGGTGGGCAACCCTCGCAAGTTCGCACGCATTGCCAGCCGGGTGGCAGAGCACAAGCCGGTACTGGCGATCAAGGGCGGCAGGTCGCAGGCCGGTCAGCGGGCGGGCCAGTCGCACACCGCGGCGGCCGCCTCCGATGAAGCCATCGTCGATGCGCTGTTCGAGCAGGCCGGCGTGCTGCGGACGGATTCGATGGCAGAGCTACTGGACGGCGCGCGGGTGCTGGCCGCTGCGCCGCTGCCGGCTGGTCCGCGGCTGGGGATCGTCGGCAACTCCGGCGGCCCGGAGATCCTCGCCGCCGACGCAGCGGTCGCCGCCGGGCTCGAGGTGAGCCAGCTCTCGGAGAGCCTGCAGGCGCAGCTGCGCCAGCTGGCACCCGGGTTGGCCGCGACCGACAACCCGGTGGACCTGGGTGCAGGCGCGCAGGCAAGCCAGCTCGAGGCGGCAGTGCGGCTGCTCGCGGCCTCCGGTGAGGTGGACGCGGTGCTGGGCATCGTCACCGAGACGCTGGTCGCCGATTTCGCCGCCTTGACCGCGGTATTCGAGCGGGTGGCCGCCGACGCCAGTACGCCGCTGGTCGTGGTGCGCACCGGGGAGCCGGATCAGAGCGTGCCGGTAGCCGCGGGGACCACGCTGTCGTTCTTCGAGTTTCCCGAGCCCGCGGCTCGCTCGCTCGGCCTGCTCTGGCGTTACGCGCGGATCCGCCGCGCCACGCCCGGGCTCGCCCAGCCGTCGGTGCCGATGGTGACGGCCCGCCAGCTGGTGCGCGAGTACGTACGGCGCGGCGACAGCTGGCTGGCTGCCGCCGACGCCGTCGCGCTGCTGGACTGTTACGGGGTCGAGGTGTGCCCGTTCCGCCGGGTCACCGATACCGACCAGGCCTGCGCGGCAGCGGCGGAGTTGGGCTACCCGGTGGCGCTGAAGGCTGGTGGCCACGTGGTGCACAAGACCGAGGTGGGTGGCGTCCGCACGAACCTCGCGAACGAGGAGCAGGTCCGGCAGGCCTTTGCCGCGGTCGCCCGGGCCGGTGACGGGGTGGTCATCGTGCAACCCATGATCGAGGGCGACATCGAGATCGTGGTGGGTGGCGTGCAGGACGCGCAGGTCGGTCCGGTGGTCATGGTCGGCGCGGGCGGGGTGCTCACCGATCTGCTGGACGATCGCCGGTTCCGCCTGGCACCGGTCACCGATCAGGCAGCGCTCGAGGCGGTGTCGCAGCTGCGGATCGCCCGGCTGCTGGCCGGCTATCGGGGCCGGCGGCCGGTGTCGGACGATGCGGTGGCCGAGCTGCTGGTCCGGGTCGGCAGGCTGATGGACGATCTGCCGCAGGTCGCAGAGCTCGACCTGAACCCGGTGATCGGCCGCGGCGCGCAGCTGATCGTGGTCGATCCCAAGATCAGGGTCGCGCCGGGCGCCGAGCGGCCGGACCCGGCGATCCGGCTGCTGCGCTGAGCCTGGGCGAGCGGGGGTTCGGGGACCTTCGGCCCTGCACCGGGTGGCGCGGTTCCGCTTGACTGGACGGTGAAAGCAGAACGATTCCAGCGCCAGACCCGAGCGAGCACCGGAGGTGTGCACACCATGTCAGTCACCACCAGCAAATCAGACGGAACCGAGCTGCAGCGCTCGACACCCTTCGCCGAATTCCCGCTGTGGAGCGGACGGTTCGGGCACGCGCTCGATTCGCTCTGGCGCGCCGCCGGCGGTAGCGGCGAACTGGCGCCGGGTGCGGAACTGAGCGAAACCGACAAGGCCTTCGTGCTCGAGCTCGACGTGCCTGGCGTGGCCAAGGACGACGTGAAGATCGAGCTGTCCGGGCGGCGGCTGAGCGTGCAGGGGGAGCGAACCGCGAAGGAGCACACCGGCATCATGCACCGCACCGCGCGGCTCACCGGCAGCTTCGCCTTCGACTTCGTGCTGCCGCAGCCGGTGGAAGAGGACGCGGTCACGGCACAACTGCACGAAGGCGTGCTCACCATCACCCTGCCCAAGTCCGGCCAGGCGACGAGCAAGCACATCGAGATCACCTGATCCCGATCGGAGGAACTTCCGCGCAGGCACTGCACGGCGCGGGATTGCATGGTCGTTGAGCAGGCAGCGTCCATGTTCGGGGGAAGAGCCGGGTGGTCGGCTGGGGGGATCGGCCACCCGGCTTTTACCGTGCCATCGCGTTGCCGTTTGGCGCCGACTTCGGATCAGCGTGCGTGCGACGCTGTCAGCCGGCCCGGCTGCGCACCACGAGGGCTGCGCAGATGACCAGCGAGTCGAGGGCGAGGATGCCGCAGGAGGCAGCGGTCACCGGCCAGCTGAAGCCGGCCGATCGCAGCAGGCCCACCGAAACGCACACCAGCGCGAGCAGCAGCACCACGACCAGCAGCGCGATACGGGGGCTGAGGCGGGCCGGGGGTGTTGGCTCGGCCGGCAGGACGCTGGTCAGCACGCGATGCTGATGACGCGACTCGACCAGCGCCCACGGACGGTCGGAGCGGCTGCGCCGGTCAGCCCGGTTGCCGGCGCCGGTGGCGGCGTGGCTCATCACAGCACCACTGGCTTGGGCGCCGGCACGGGCAGCAGGTGCATCGAGCCTGGGTCGGTTCCGCCGCCGTCGAAGCGGAACGGCGGGTACTCGTCCCGCATCAGCGCGACGTAGGCAAGGACCCGGTAGCACCAGCGGTTCAGCCCCATGATGAAGTCGAACAGCCGGGGTGGGTACTGGTTGGTGAACAGCAGGAAGAACCCGGCGATGACGGCGAGCAGTGAGATCAAGCCACCGCCACCGGCCGTGCGCCAGCCTGCGGTGCCGAAGCCCCAGCCGCCGGCGAAGATCGACACGATGAGCAGGTGCGGCAGGGCCAGCAGCCACCACTTGACGAGTACCAGGCCGCGCGAGAGCCGCTGCGGGTAGTCAACCTGGAAGTCGGCCGGGTAGTCCGGTGCCGGTTTCAGCGTGAACGGTGGGTAGCGGTCGGTGCCGAAGGCGTCCACCGAGTAGAACCAGACCCGCCAGGTCCAGCGCATCACGCCCAGGTTGAAATCGAACAGCGGTCTGGGGTAGCGGCCGGTGAACAGGATGGCGAAGCCGGCCACGATGGTCAGCACGGTGACCGCGATCCAGAGGAAGAGCAGGAGGATGAAGTGTGGAATGGCCAGGATCCACTTGACCAACCACAGCCAGCGACTCAGCGGCGCATCGATCCTGCCATCCAGACGCACCGGGTACGGTTGCGGGTTCTCAGTCATGGTCTCAGTAGAACGGCCGCTGACACCGTTGCGGTAGGGACCAAGGTCGTGGCCTGGCAGCGCTCGGGACCATCGGCTCTGCCGCTCACCGCGGCGGCAGCAGATCATCGCCTGGTCATCGAATGCGCTGTGCGAAAGGGATGATCAGATGTTCACGCTGGTCGTGTACGAGTCGATGTACGGCAACACCCGGCAGCTGGCGGAGGCGATCGCCGCCGGCGCGCGCACCGGCGGCGAGGCCGAGACCGTCCCGGTGTCGGAGGTGAATCCGGACGGGCTGGAGCACGTCGGGCTGCTGGTGGTCGGCGCTCCGACGCACGCCTGGGGGTTACCCAGGCCCAGCACCCGGCACGCGGCCGCGAACGACAGCAAGGCCGGCAGCCCGCCGCTCGAACCGCACGCGCAAGACCCCGGCGTGCGGGAGTTGCTCGCCAGGCTGCCCGAGCTGGAGTGCCCCGCCGCCGCCTTCGACACCAGGCTGGATGCTCCGGCGGCGTTCACCGGACGGGCCGGCCGGGCGATCGCCAAGGGGCTGCGCCGGCGCGGCGCAAGCCTGGTCGACCGGCCGCGCAGCTTCCTGGTGGGCAAGCAGAACACGCTGCGCAGCGGCCAGCTCGAGCAGGCCCGAGCCTGGGGCGAGCGGCTGGTGAGCCAGCGCGAGGCGCTGGTGGGCAAGCATCACTGAGGCAGACCGGCTGAGGCACTCCGCCGCAGCGGGGCCGGCGGGGCCGGTCCCGCTGCGGCAGCGTGTCAGCCCAGCACCGCTAGAACTGAAACACGATCCGCGCCGGCACGTCCCCGGCGAGCACGTCGCCGATGGCGGCGTTGACCTCGTCCAGCTTGTGTTCCACCGCGACCACCTTGGTGCGGCCGGCGGCGTGCAGCCGGAACACGTCGGCCAGGTCGCTGCGGGTGCCCACGATCGAGCCGATCACGCTGATGCCCCGGATCACCGTGTCGAATATGGGAATCTGCATGGTGCCGTCGGCAGGTAGCGCGACGCACACCAGCCGGCCGCCCCGGCGCAACGAGCGGAAGGCCTGCTCGAAGGATTCCGGCGACGCGGCCAGGGCAATGGCGACATCGGCGCCACCCAACTGCTGGATCGCCTCGGCCGGATCGCAGTCGGTGGCGTTCACCAGGTGGTCGGCGCCCAGTTGCCGGGCCAGCTCCAGCTTGCGGTCCTTCACGTCCACCGCGATGGTGAAGGCGCCGGCGATCCGCGCGTACTGCAGCGCCAGGTGGCCCAGTCCGCCGATGCCGAACACCGCCACCGTCTCTGCGGGTGCGACGCGGGCGACCCGGACGGCCTTGTAGGTGGTCACGCCGGCGCAGGTCAGTGGCGCGGCGTCCATGCTGCTGATGCCGCCCGGCACCGGGGTGGCGAACGCTGCGGGAACCACAGCGTATTCGGCGAACGCGCCGTTCACCGAGTACCCGGAGTTGCGCTGGCTCTCGCACAGTGTCTCCCAGCCGCTGTTGCAGTACCGGCACTCGCCGCAGGCGTAGCCGAGCCAGGCGATGGCCACCCGATCGCCCACCTGCCTGCTGGTCACGCCGGTACCCAGCTGTTCGATGACGCCGATGCCCTCATGTCCCGGCACGAACGGTGGCGTCGGCTTGACCGGCCAGTCGCCGTGCGCTGCGTGGATATCGGTGTGGCACAGCCCGCTCGACTCGATCCGGACGAGCACATCCTGTGGCCCGGGCATCGGCAGCGGCAGGTCCTTGATGACCAGGGGTGAGCCGAACTCGGTGACAACTGCAGCTTTCATCGTGATCTCCTCGGGTTGGTCGGTGTTCAGCTGCTGGCAGGGGCGTCGGCGCCGCTCAGGAGGCGCCGGCCGGCTCGGTGAGGTGGTGGCGCGGTGCCGGTCCGCGGCCGGTGCGGTGGTGCGGGTCGGCCGATTCCAGCAACAACCGCCGCTCAGCGCTGGCCACCGACGCCCGCACCGGTGTCACCACATCCGGGTTCACCGAGATCGATGTGATGCCCAGTTGCACCAGCCGCTCGGCGAATTCCGGATTGTTCGACGGCGCCTGCCCGCACAGGGACGAGGTGATTCCGGCTGCCTGGCAGGCGAGCACGATCCGCTCGATCGCGTCCAGCACCGCGGGGTCGGACTCGTCGAACAGTTCGGCACAGATCTCGGAGTCGCGGTCGACGCCGAGCATCAGCTGGGTCAGGTCGTTGCTGCCGATGGACACGCCCTCGATGCCCATGCTCGCGTACGTGGGGATCCAGAACGCTGCCGAGGGCACCTCGGCCATCACCCACACCTGCAGCGACCGGGCTGTCGGGTGGTTGCGGACGAGCTCCAGGCAGTGCTGCAGCTCCCACGCGGTCCGCACGAACGGGATCATCAGCCGCAGGTTCGGAGTCTCGGTCGCGACGCGCCCGAGCACATCCAACTCCAGCCGGAACAGGTCCGGCTGGTCCACGTAGCGGTAGCAGCCGCGATAGCCGATCATCGGGTTCGCCTCGTGCGGCTCGTACTTCTCGCCACCCTCCAGACCGCGGAACTCGTTGGTCCGGAAGTCGATGCTGCGGTAGACCACCGGGCGCGGCGCGAAGGCACGGGTGATGCGCAGCAGGTGCGCCGACATCGCGTCGAGGAAGTCCTGCTGGCGCTGCTGCTCCATCAGCAGCCGCGGGTGGACGCCGCCGAGCGCGTCGGCCACCATGAACTCCGCGCGCAGCAGGCCCACTCCGTCCACGGGCAGCGCCGCCACCGTCTCGGCGTTCTCGGCCACCGCTAGGTTGACGTAGATGCGGGTCGCCAGCGGGGTGATCGGCGCGAGCGGCGGGGGCGCCGGTTCACGCGCCGTCGCCGAGGCGGACACCGGCGCCGGTGCGGCCGGCCCCGCGCCGGCCACCGTCCCCGCGAAGACCTTGCCCTGCGCGCCGTCCACCGTGACCAGCTGGCCGGTGTGCAGCATGGTGGTGGCGGTCCGGGTGCCCACCACACAGGGCAGGCCGAGCTCGCGGGAGACGATCGCGGCGTGGCAGGTCATACCGCCGCCATCGGTCACCAGCGCACCCGCCCGGCGCATCGCCGGCACCCAGTCCGGGCTGGTCATCGGCGCGACCAGAATCTCACCGTCCTGCAACTGGTTCTGCTGCCCGGGCTCGGTCAGTACCCGTACCTGGCCGGTGGCGCGCCCGCGTGCCGCGGACAGTCCGGTAACCAGCGGCTCGCCACTGTCCGGACTGGTTTCGGCCGAGCCCATCGTGGTGATCGGCCGGGACTGCACCAGGTAGAACTCACCGCCCGCGGCGGCCCATTCGATGTCCTGCGGGGTGCCGTAGTGCCGCTCGACGGCAGCGCCGATCGCGGCCAGCTCCGCGATCTGGCCGTCCGACAACACCCGGCTGGCACCTTGCTCGTCGGTCAGCGGAACCTTCAGATCCGCACCGTCGGAACCGCGAGTGATCTTGAACGCCTGATGCCCGATGCGCCGGCTGAGGATCTTCGGCGCGCGCTTGTCCACCACGTAGGTGTCGGGTTCGACCGCGCCGGACACGATCGCCTCGCCCTGGCCGAAGACCGCCTCGATCACCACCCGGTCGGCCGCCCCGGTGGACGGATCGGCGGTGAACATGACGCCCGAGCATTCGGAGGCGACCATCAGCTGCACCACCACCGCGATCGCCGGTTCCGCGGTGACGCCGGCTTGGGCGCGATAGGCCAGCGAGCGCTCGCCGTAGAGCGAGATCCAGCAGTCCCGGATCCGGTCGAACAGCTCGGACAGCCCGCACACGTTGGTGAACGAGGCGTTCATGCCGGCGAAGGAGGTGTCACCGGCGTCCTCGCTGACACCGGAGGAGCGCACCGCGACGCGGGCCTCTTTTCCCAGGTTGCGGTAGGCCATCGTGATCTCGGCGGCGATCGCATCCGGGATGACGCTGCGGTGTATCGCCGCCGCCGCGGCCTGGCTGGTGCGGTGCAGGCTCTCCGGATCCGTGCTGTCCAGGGCGCTGACCAGCGTGGCCAGCTCCGCCCGGGCGCCGGAATCGGCCAGGGTGTTCAGAAAGGCCTGGCTGGTGATGACGAAGCCGCGCGGCACCGGCAGGCCGAACCGCGACAGCTCGCCGAGGTTTGCACCCTTGCCGCCGACCTGGCCGACGTCGCGAAGGCCGACCTCGGTGAACCAGAGCACGCTGTCCATGGCATTCCTCTTTCGTGTGCGCGAGTGAGCCGGCCGCAGCGAGAAGCCGGGGCCGGTGGAATCTGGCGTGCTCCCAGCCTTTCCGGCGGCAACGCCTGCAGGTAGGGGCTGACGGGCATCGCCTCGGGACTTCCGGCCCTGGCAAGGAGCAACGCGCGGGGCTTGGCTGGTCGCAGTCATGACAGGGGACCAGCAGATGCAGATCCGGGTGCACGGCCGGGGTGGTCAGGGCGTGGTCACGCTGGCCGAGCTGCTGGCGCACGCCGCCTTCGACGCAGGGCTGCAGGCGCAGGCGTTTCCCAGCTTCGGCTCGGAACGGATGGGCGCGCCGGTGATGTCGTTCTGCCGGGTCAGCCGGCGTCCCATCCACACCCGGCAACCCGTGACGGAGCCCGATGCGGTGCTGGTGTGCGATGCCACCCTGCTGCACTCGGTGCAGGTCTTCGATGGGCTGGCCCGACACGGAACGGTACTGATCAATTCGGCGAAGTCGATCAGCGAGCTGGGCGTGGCCGAACTGGTTGAAGGTGGCGCCCGGGTGGAGCTGGTGCCGGCCACGGAGCTGGCCCGGGCCGAAGGGTACGGCGGCAAGCCGAATTCGGTCATGCTCGGTGCCAGCGCCTATGTGCTCGGCATCTTCTCGCTGCAGCTGGCCGAAACCGCCTTCCGGCGGCGGTTCGGTTCGGCGGTGCCGGTCGGGCTGGTCGAGGCCGGATATCGGCACCTGGCCGGCGCCGAGCTGCCCGAGCTGCCCGATGGCGTCGAGGCAACGGGGAGGCCGGCGTGCGCGAGCTGATCGAGGGATCGCAGGCGATCGCCGAGACGGTGTTGCGGTGCCGTCCGGAGGTGGTGCCGGCCTACCCGATCACGCCGCAGACTCACATCGTGGAGCGGATCGGCCGGCTGCTCAAGCAATCGGCCGGCACCCGAGCGCGCTTTCTCACCGTCGAATCCGAATTCGCCGCCATGTCGGTGGCGATCGGGGCCAGCGCCGCCGGCTCGCGGACCTACACCGCGACCGCCAGCCAGGGTCTGCTCTACATGGCCGAAGCGCTGTTCAATGCGGCGGGGCTGTCCTTGCCGATCGTGCTGACCGTGGCCAACCGCGCCATCGGTGCGCCGATCAACATCTGGAACGACCAGAGCGACTCGATGAGCATGCGGGATTGCGGCTGGATCCAGCTGTACGCGCAGGACAATCAGCAGGCCGTGGACCTGCACGTGCTCGCGTTCCGGCTGGCCGAGCAGCTGTCGGTGCCAGTGATGGTCTGCGTCGACGGCTTCGTGTTGACGCACGCGTTCGAGCCACTGGAGGTGCCGGCGCAGGACCTCGTGGACGATTTCCTGCCGGCGCTGGTGCCCGAACAGCTGCTCGCGCCGGCCGAACCCATGACGATCGGGGCGATGGTCGGTCCGGAGGCCTTCACCGAGGTCCGCTACCTGGCCTACCAGCAGCATGCCGGTGCGATCGAGCTGCTACCCGAGCTGTCCGCGGCCTACCAACAGCGGACGGGGCGCGCGGTGCCGGCGCTGTCCTGCTACCGCACCGAGGACGCCGACCTGATCGCGCTCGCGCTCGGCTCGGTCACCGGCACGCTGCGTGCGGCGGTGGATCAGGCGCGCCAGGCCGGCCACCGGATCGGTCTGGTCGGCCTCACGCTGTACCGGCCGTTTCCGGATGCGCAGGTGCGCGCCGCGCTGGGCCGGGCCCGCCGGGTGGTGGTGCTGGAACGGGCTATGGCGGCCGGAGCGGGCGGCGCGGTCACGGCGGACGTCCGGGCCGCGGTGCCCGGCCTGCCGGTCCACACCCTGGTCGCCGGCCTGGGTGGCCGAGCCGTCTCCGAGCAGTCGCTGGCCACTGCCCTGATCGCGATGGCGGACGGCCGGGTGGACGGCATGCAGGTGCTGGACCTGCGCACCGACGTCGTCGAGCGCGAATCGGCCCGCCGGCGGGCGGCTGTCCGACCGGGTCCGGCGGCGGTCAACCTGCTGCGTGACTCGGCACCCGGCGGATCCCGGATCCATTGAGGAGCATCATGGCCAGCACCGAGGTGAAGTTCTACCAGGTCGGCAGCCGCGCGGTCGGAAACCGGTTGCTACCGCTCAGTGCCGTCTCGGATCAGGCCGATCCGCACAGGGAGAACTCGATCACATCCGGGCATCGTGCGTGCCAGGGGTGTGGCGAGGCGCTGGCGGCGCGCTACGTCCTGGACGCGGCCTATCAGGCCTGCGGTGGGCAGCTCGTGGTGGTGAATGCGACGGGCTGCCTGGAGGTCTTCTCCACGCCCTCACCGGAGAGTTCATGGCAGCTGCCGTGGCTGCACTCGTTGTTCGCCAACGCAGCCTCCGTCGCCAGCGGCGTCGCGGCGGCGCTGTCGGCACAGCAGCGCAGCGAGGTGCGGGTGCTGGCACAGGGCGGTGACGGCGCCACCGTCGACATCGGCCTGGCCTGCCTGTCCGGCATGTTCGAGCGCAACGACGATGTGCTCTACGTCTGCTACGACAACCAGGCCTACATGAACACCGGTGTGCAGCGCTCGGGGTCGACGCCGCCGGCTGCCCGCACCGCCACCACCGAGGCGGTCGGATCGCGACCGGGCAACGACTTCCACTCCGGCAAGGACCTGCCGCGGATCGCGCTCGCGCACGACATCCCGTACGTGGCGACCGCCACGATCGCCGAACTGCGCGACCTGGAACACAAGGTGCACCGGGCGATGCGGCTGCGCGGTGCTCGCTACCTTCACGTGCTCTCGCCGTGCCCGCTGGGCTGGGGCAGCAGGCCGGCAGACTCGATCCGGCTGGCCCGCTTGGCCCAGCGCAGCGGGTTGTTCCCGGTGTTCGAGGCCGAGCACGGGGAGGTCGGTGCCGTGCTGCCGATCCGCGGCCGGGTGCCGGTGACCGAGTACCTGCGGCCGCAGACCAGGTTCGCCCACCTGTTCCGCGACGGGACGCACCAGCACGCGCTCGAGCAGTTGCAGTGGCTGGCGGACGCGAACGTGGCTCGCTACCAGATCGAGGAGCGTGCGCTGTGACGAACAAACCCTTTGCGATCACGTTGGATCCGGCCAGCAGCCGCAGCAACCACACCGGCGGCTGGCGGACCGAGCGCCCGGTCTACCTGGACCGGCAGCCGCCGTGCGAGGCAGCCTGCCCGGCCGGTGAGCACCCGCAGGACTGGCTCTATCAGGCCGAGGACGGCGGGTATCAGGCCGCGTGGCAGCGGATCGTGGCGATCAACCCGCTGCCGGCGGTGATGGGCCGCATCTGCTACCACCCGTGCGAGACGGCCTGCAACCGCGGCCAGCTCGACACCGCGGTCGGCATCAACTCGGTCGAGCGCTTCCTCGGCGACGAGGCGCTGCGCGAGGACTGGTCACTGCCACCAGCCGGCGCCGACACCGGGCGGCGGGTGCTGGTGGTCGGTGCCGGACCGGCCGGCCTGTCCGCGGCCTACCAGCTGCGCCGCCTCGGCCACCGCGTGCAGCTGCGTGATCGCGCCGCCGAGCCGGGTGGCATGCTGCGCTACGGCATTCCCCGGTTCCGGCTGCCGGCCGAGGTGATGCAGGCCGAGATCGACCGGGTCCTGGCCCTGGGTATCGAGCTGCGGCTGCGGGCCGAGGTAACCGATCTTGCCGCGCTGCTGGATCGGGGCGAGTTCGACGCGGCGTTCGTCGGCGTCGGCGCCCAGCTCAGCCACCGCACCTACCTGCCGGCCGTGGGCAGCGCGCGGGTACTCGACGCGTTGCATCTGCTGGCCGATGTCGACGGCGGCGCGCGGCCGGAGCTGGGGCGCCGGGTCGCGATCTACGGCGGCGGGAACACCGCGATGGATGCCGCGCGCACGGCCCGGCGTCTCGGTGCCGCCGAGGCGGTGGTGATCTACCGCCGGAACATGGCCCACATGCCGGCCGATCCGATCGAGGTCACCCAGGCGGTGGACGAGGGGGTGCGGATGCGTTGGCTGTCCACGATCGCCGACGTCGACCCGGCCGGTATCACTGTCGAGCGGATGCGCCTGGATGCCGACGGCGCCCCCGTCGGCACCGGTGAGTTGGAGACCATGCCGGCCGATGCGGTGATCCTGGCGATCGGCGAGGACGTGGATCACCGGCTGCTGGATGGCTTGCCCGACGTGGCCTTCGCCGACGGCCGGGTGCAGGTATCGGCCGATCAGGCAACGGGACGGCGTGGCATCTGGGCCGGCGGTGACGTCACCGGCCGGGGCGGTTCGGTGACCGCGGCGATCGGGCACGGCCGCCGCGCCGCCCGGGCGATCGACGCGTGGCTCGCTCAGCGTCGCGATCAAGCCGAGCCCGAACGGCCGCCGGCAGCGTTCGACCGCCTCAACACCTGGTACTTCAGCGACGCGCCGCGCACCGTGCAACCGGTGCTGGATGCGGCCCGCCGGACCAGTGGCTTCGAGGAGGTGGTGGCCGGCCTCACCGCGGACAACGCCCTGTTCGAGGCGCGCCGCTGCCTGTCCTGCGGCAACTGCTTCGGCTGCGACAACTGCTACGGCGTCTGCCCGGACAACGCGGTGCTCAAGGTGAGCGAGGGGCACGGCTACGCGATCGATCTGGACTACTGCAAGGGTTGCGGGCTCTGCGTGAGCGAGTGTCCGGCCGGCGCGATCACCATGGTGCCCGAGCAGACCTGAGCCGATCAGCCCGAGCGGGACGGGACGTTCGGCCCTGCCCCCGCCACGCCAGGGATCGCAGGCTTGTGTGAGGGACGGCGAGCTGCGGCCGAAGGAGAGCGGGCATGACGATCAGAGTGGGCATCAACGGGATGGGCCGGATCGGCCGGGACTACCTTCGGCTTTCGCTGGAAACCGACGATCTCGAGGTGGTCGCGGTCAACGACGTGCTCGAGCCGGAGATGCTGGCTCACTTGCTGCGCTACGACAGCAGCTTCGGTCCGCTGGCCTACGACGTCGAGGCGGATGCGGCCGGGCTGCTGGTGAACGGGCGCAAGCTGGCGATGTCCAGCGAGCACGACCCGATGCAGCTGGACTGGGGCGCGGCCGGTGCCGACGTGGTGATCGAGGCGACCGGACGGTTCCGCAGCCGGGAGACCGCCGGTACCCACCTGCTGCGCGGGGCGCCCCGGGTGCTGCTGAGCGCGCCCGGCAAGCAGGTCGATGCGACGATCGTGATGGGCGTCAACGACGACAGCTACCAGCCCGACCGGCATTACGTGATCTCCAACGCCAGCTGCACCACGAACTGCGCCGCGCCCATGGTGAAGGTGCTGCACGAGGCGTTCGGCATCGAGCGCGGCTTCCTGACCACCGTGCACGCCTACACAAACGACCAGAACCTGCTGGACGGCCCGCACAAGGACCCGCGCCGGGCCCGGTCGGCGGCGGTCAACATCGTGCCTACCTCGACCGGCGCCGCCCGGGCAGTCGGCGGCGTGATCCCGGATCTGGCCGGCCGGCTGGACGGGATCGCGCTGCGGGTGCCGGTGGTGGACGGCTCGCTGGTGGACCTTGCGGTGCTGCTCGAGGTGGAGGTGACGGCCGACCGCGTGAACGAGGCGTTCGAGGTGGCCGCAGAGACCGGTTCGCTGGCGGGCCGGCTGCGCTACACCGACCTGCCGGTGGTCTCCTCCGACGTGATCGGTGACGACTCGTCCTGCCTGTTCGACTCCCAGCTGACCCAGGCAGCCGGCCGCTTCGTCAAGGCTTTCGGCTGGTACGACAACGAATGGGGCTACACCAACCGGCTGGCCGACCTGACCCGGCTGGTGGCGGCATGAACAGCTACCCGACGCTGGCGGAGCTGGGCCTGGGCACCGGCAAGCGGGCCCGGCTGCACCGGTTGCTCTATCAGAACGGCCTGCGCAACGGCACCGCGCTGTTCCTGCCCTATGACCAGGGGTTGGAGCACGGGCCCCGCGACTTCTTCGCCAACCCGGCCGCCTCGGATCCGCGCTACATCATCCGGCTGGCCGAGGAGGGCGGCTTCAACGGCATCGTCACGCAGATCGGGCTGGCGGAGAAGTTCTACTGGGACTACGCCGGCGAGGTGCCGTTGATCCTGAAGCTGAACGGCAAGACCGAGATCCCCTCGGATGCCGAGGCGTTGTCGCCGTTACACGCGCGCGTCGAGGACGCGGTCCGGCTCGGTGCCGACGCCGTCGGCTACACCCTCTACGTCGGCTCGCCGGCCCAGGCGGCGGACTTCGCCCAGTACCGGGCCGTGCGCGACGACGCACGCCGGCTCGGCATGCCGCTCATCGTGTGGGCCTACCCGCGCGGCGCGGCGATCGAGGCCAAGGGCGGACGGGACAGCTTCTACGCGGTCGACTACGCCGCGCGCACCGCCTCGGAACTGGGTGCCGACATCGTCAAGGTCAACTTCCCGCACCCGGAGAAGCAGGAGGCGGTGCCTGCGCCGTACCGGATGCCGTTCACCGAGGCGGAGGCGATCGCCGCGGTGGTGCGCTCGGCCAACCGCACCATGGTGCTGGTGTCGGGCGGTAGCAAGGTCGACGATGATGCCATGATCGCCAAAGCGAATCACTCGCTGGACGCCGGCGCTACCGGCCTGATCTTCGGCCGCAACGTGTGGCAGCGGGAGTTCGACGCATCCCTGCGCCTGGTGGCCGCGCTCCGCGAGATCCTGGCCATGCACCCGCGGCCCAATGCCTGGCCGCGCAGCGAACCGGAGCAGGTGGCCCCCACCGCCTACGTGTGAACAGCAACGTCCGAGCAGCAACGTCCGACCCGTGTGCCCGCAGCCCGCGCCCGGTGACCGGGCAGCGCTGTACCGCGACCTCAGGTCCGACCCGGCCGGGCTCGGCCAGCGCGAGGCGACCCGCCGGCTGTCGGTGTACGGCCCAAACGTGCTGCCCTCCCGGCCGGGCCGCAGCTGGTGGCAGGAGCTGGCGCGCCAGCTGACGCACCCGCTGGCGTTGCTGCTGTGGCTGGCTGCCGTGCTGTCGCTGCTGGCGCGCACGCCGGTGCTCTCGGTCGCGATAGTGGCGGTGATCGCGATCAATGCGGCCGTCGCCTACGCCCAGGAGCGGCAGGCGGCCCGGGCGATCCAAGCGCTGGCTGCCTACCTGCCGGCCCGTGCCCGGGCACTGCGTGACGGCCGCCCGGAGACGGTGCCGGCGGCCGAACTCGTCCCGGGTGACGTGCTGTTGCTGTACGAGGGAGACCGCATCTCGGCCGATGCCAGGCTCATCGCCGGCGACATCGAGGTCGACATGTCTGCACTGACAGGCGAATCGGGACCGGTGAGCCGGGCCGCCGGCCAGGCCGACGGGGCGCAGCGCAGCATCGACGCCGCTGATGCGGTCTTCTCCGGCACCGCCTGCACCGGGGGCGAGGCGCGTGCGCTGGTGACCGCAACCGGGGCGCACACCGAGATCGGCCGGATCGCCGCACTTGCCCAGCGCCGGACGGACGCGGAAAGCCCGTTGGAAAGGCAGGTTCGCCGTTCGGCGTGGCTGATCAGCGCGGTGGCGATCCTGGTCGGAGTGCTGTTCCTGCCACTCGGCCTGCTCGCCGGGCTGTCGCTGGTACAGGCGGCGATCTTCTCCGTCGGACTGCTGGTGGCCAATGTTCCCGAAGGGCTGCTGCCGACGATCACGCTGGCACTGGCCGTCGGCGTCCGGGCGCTGGCGCGCCAGGGCGCGGTGGTGAAGAAGCTGTCGGCGGTGGAGACTCTCGGTTCCACCACCGTGATCTGCACGGACAAGACCGGCACGCTGACCCAGAACGCGATGACGGTGCAGTGGGTGTGGCTGGCAGGGGTGACCGGCCCGCTCACCGCCGCGGACCCGGCCCTGGCGCGGCTCGCGGCAGCGGTGATGGCCGACTGCACCCAGCCCGACCTGCTGGTGGATCCGATGGAGCTGGCGCTGGTTGCCGCGGCCGCCGAGCTCGGGGTGCACCCGGCGCCGATCCGGCTGGCGACCTTCCGGTTCGACAGCCGGCGCAGCCGGATGAGCGTGCTGGTCCAGCGGGACGGGACGGCTCGGGTGCAGGTGAAGGGCGCGCCGGAGCGGGTGCTCGCACGCTGCACCGGCCTGGCCACCGCGACCGGCAGCGAGCCGATGGGTGAACAGCAGCGCCAGCAGGTGCTGGCCGAGGTGTCTGCGCTGGCCGAGCGCGGGCTGCGGGTGCTGGCGCTGGCCAGCAGGCCGGTGGGTGGAACCGTGCCCCCGCCGCAATCAGCCGATGCGGCCGAGCAGAACCTGTGCCTGCTCGGCCTGGTGGCGCTGCTGGACCCGCCTCGGCCCGAGGTGCCGGCCGCGGTCTCGGCATGTCGTGCGGCCGGCATCCGGATCGAGGTGATCACCGGCGACCACGGCGAGACCGCGGCTGAGGTGGCCCGCCGGATCGGACTGGACGCGCACCGGATCGTCACCGGTGATGAGTTGGCAGCGATGCCCGAGACCGGTCTCGAGCGGCTGCTCGGCGGCGGCGCGGAAGTGGTGTTCGCCCGGTCCAGCCCGGAGGACAAGCTGCGGATCGCCGAGGTGCTGCGCGCGCAGGGGGAGACCGTGGCGGTGACCGGGGACGGGGTCAACGATGCGCCGGCGCTGCATCACGCCGACATCGGAGTGGCGATGGGACGCTCCGGCACGGACGTCGCGCGGGAGGCGGCCGCCATGGTGCTCACCGACGACAATTTCGCCACCATCGTCGCCGCGGTGCGCGAGGGCCGCCGGGTGTATGACAACCTGCGCAAGTTCGTGCTCTACATCTTCGCCCACGCGGTGCCGGAGATGGTGCCGTTCCTGCTGTTCGCGCTCAGCGCCGGTGCGATCCCGCTGCCGTTGACGGTCGCGCAGATCCTAGCGATCGACCTGGGCACCGAGACGCTGCCGGCGCTGGCCCTCGGGCGGGAGCCGGCGGAGCCCGACCTGATGCACCGGCCCCCGCGGCGCCGCGGCGAGCAGCTGATCAGCGGCCGGCTGCTGGTGCGCGCCTGGCTGCTGATGGGCCTGATCTCGGCCGCGCTGACCGTGCTGAGCTTCCTGGCGGTGCTGTACCGGGCCGGCTGGCATCCGGGCGCGCCGACCGGACCCGGCACGCCGCTGCATCACGCCTACCTGCAGGCCACCACGATGACCTTCGCGACCATCGTCGCCTGCCAGCTCGGCACCGCGTTTGCCGCTCGCACCGAACGGTCCTCGCTGCGCTCGGTCGGCCTGTTCAGCAACCGGCTGCTTCTGGCCGGCCTGGCCGGCGAGGTCTGCTTCGCAGCGGCGGTGTGCTACCTGCCGTGGTGCCACGACATCTTCGGCACGGCTGCACCCGCCGGGTGGATGCTGGTCCTGCTGTTGCCGTGCCCACCGCTGGTGTGGGGCGCGGACGAGGCGCTGCGCTGGTACTGGCGTCGGTGAGTCAGCCGGCAGCCTGCGTGGTGAGGTGGTGCTCGACCGACACCACGCCCGGCAGCTCGCGGATGCTGTCCACCAGCTGGTCGCCGACGCCGGGCCACTCCAGCTCGCCGTCGATGCGGACCAACCCGTCCTGGACGGAGACGGTGAAACGTGCCGGATCCATTGCCAGGTCCTGTCGGATGATCCGGGTGGTGATCTCGTCGCGGATCTGTTCGTCCGGGCGCAGGTAGCAGCGCAGCAGGTCGGCGCGGCTGACGATGCCGATCAGCACGCCGGCGTAGTCCACCACCGGCATCCGGTGCACGTGCGCCTGCAGCGCCCTGGTGGCCGCGGTGGCGATGGAATCGGTCGGCCGCACCGTGATCGCCGGTGCGGTCATCAGCTCGGCCGCGGTCACGCCGAGGTGTTCGCGGCCGCGGAACGGCCACGGCCGGCGCCGGTACCACGGGGCCGTCTCGACCAGGTGAGCCAGCAGGTCGGACTCGGACACCATGCCCGCGACCCGGTGATCGGGCGTGATCACCGGCACGCAGCTGATCTGGTTGCGTGCCAGGAACTCGACGATGTGCTTGAAGGAGGCGTCGGCGTGCGCGGCGACGACCTGTTTGGTCATCACGTCGGCCACCTTGCTGGCCGGTGCGTGCACTTCTCGCGTCATTGCACTGGTGCCGGTTCGCTCGCCTGCTGCGCGGCGGCCGGGGCGGTCTCGGTCAGGTCGGCCGGCAGCGGGTGTGGCTGGCCGACGATGGCCAGCGGGCACGGGCTGCGGTGCAGCAGCCAGGACGGCACCGGACCGAGCCGGGAGAACCAGTGGTCGTCCCGGCGGTGCGCGCCGACGACCAGCAGCCGGGCGCCCTGGGCCACCCGCTGCAGCGCGTGGTCGGCGCGCTCGCCCTCGAGCTTGCGATGCACCGTCACCTGCGGGTAATCACCCTCCACCTCGACCAGGCAGTGGTCGAGCAGCACGCTCTCCATCCGCCGCCATTCGGCGAACAGTTCGTGGTTGTAACCCAACCGGCCCTTTCCCCAGTCCACCTCACCCCAGGAGCGGACGGCGATCAGGCGGGCGCCGGTGCGCGCGGCCTCGTCGAAGGCGAACCTCAGCGCCTGCATGCCCCCGGGGTGGTTGGAGACCCCGACCACGATCGGACCGGTGTCCGCGGCCTCGGCCGGCACCGGGTCGCCGATGACGATGACCGGGCACATCGCGTGCGCGGCCACGGTCTGCGCGATCGAGCCGAACACCGCGCCCAGCAGGCTGTTGCCCGGGTGCGTGCCCAGCACGATCATGGCCGCTCCTTCGCTGTGCTCCAGCAGGTAATGGGCCGGGCTGGCGACCGCCCCCACCGTCTCGATCGTCAGTTCCGGCTCGGCAAGCGATGCGGCCTGGTACGCCTCGGTCAGGGCCGCGTCGGTCACCTTGCGCTGGTCGGGCAGCGGCTGCATCTGGGCCAGGTAGCTGGCATGCACCAGCTGCAGGGTGGTCGAGCGGCGCGCCGCCTCGTGCGCGGCCCACCGGGTTGCTTCGATGCTGCGGATCGTGCCGTCTACGCCGGCGATGACGGGTGCGGATGGTGCGGTCATGACAGCTGGCCTCCTCGATGGTGTTCCCGTTCAATCACAGCGCGTGCGGCTTCGCTGGATCAGAGCCCAAAGTCCCAGGTTGCGCGGCGGTGTCGTAGGGCCACACCCAGCCGGCGATCGCCGGATCGTCCTCGCCGTGCCGGCGGGTGTACGCGCGGGCAGCCCGGCGCGCGTCGTCCATCCGTTGCCGCAGCACGGCATGCCGCTCGGCCAGCCCCGGCACCCGGTCGATGACGTCCATCACCAGGTGGAAGCGGTCCAGGTCGTTGAGCATCACCATGTCGAAGGGCGTGGTGGTGGTGCCCTCCTCCTTGTAGCCGCGCACGTGGATGTGCTCATGCCCGGCCCGGCGGTAGGTCAGCCGGTGAATCAGCCAGGGATAGCCGTGGTAGGCGAAGATGACCGGCTTGCTGGTAGTGAACAGCGCGTCGAAGTCGCGCTCCGACAGGCCGTGCGGATGCTCCGATTCCGGTTGCAGCCGCATGATGTCGACCACGTTGATGAAGCGCACCGCCAGTTCGGGCAGGTGCTCGCGCAACAGTGCGGCGGCGGCCAGCGCCTCGAGGGTGGGCACGTCGCCCGCGCAGGCCAACACCACGTCCGGCTCGCCGTCAGTGGTGCCGGCCCAGTCCCAGATTCCCAGGCCGCGGCTGCAGTGCGCCAGCGCGGCATCGATCGGCAGGTAGTCCAGCGCGGGCTGCTTGCCGGCCACGATCACGTTGACGTAGTTGCGGCTGCGCAGGCAGTGGTCGGCCGTGGCCAGCAGGGTGTTCGCGTCCGGTGGCAGGTACACCCGGACGACCTCGGCCTTCTTGTTCATCACGTGATCGATGAAGCCGGGATCCTGGTGGCTGAAGCCGTTGTGATCCTGACGCCACACGTGCGAGGACAGCAGGTAGTTCAGCGACGCGATCGGCCGGCGCCACGCGATGCCGCGGGTGGTCTTCAACCACTTGGCGTGCTGGTTGAACATGGAGTCGACCAGGTGGATGAAGGCTTCGTAGCAGTTGAACAGGCCATGCCGGCCGGTCAGCAGGTAACCCTCGAGCCAGCCCTGGCACAGGTGCTCCGACAGCACCTCGAGCACGCGGCCGTCCGGGCTCAGATGATCGTCGCCGGCGATGGTGTCACCGAGCCAGCGGCGATCGGTCCGCTCGAAGACCGCACCGAGCCGGTTCGACGCGGTCTCATCCGGCCCCATGAGCCGGAACCTGTCCTGGTTGCGGTCGATGACCTCGGCGAGGTACTGGCCGAGCACCCGGGTCGGCTCGTGCGCGTCCACGCCCGGCCGCCCAACCGGCACCGCGTAGTCGGCGAAGTCCGGCAGGTCGAGCTCGCGCAGCAGGCCGCCGCCGTTGGCGTGCGGGTTGGCGCTCATCCGGCGCTCACCCACCGGTGCCAGCGCCCGGAGCTCGGGCCGCAACGTGCCGTCCAGGTCGAACAGTTCCTCCGGACGGTAGCTGCGCAGCCACTGCTCCAGCTGGCGGCGGTGTTCCGGGTTCGTCCGCGTCTCGGCCAGCGGCACCTGGTGCGACCGGAAGGTTCCCTCCACCGGCAGGCCGTCCACCACCTTCGGCCCGGTCCAGCCCTTCGGCGTGCGCAGCACGATCATCGGCCACCGCGGCCGGAACACCGGACCGCCGCCGCGGGCTTCCCGCTGGATCTCGGCGATCAGGTCCAGCGAGCGGGTCAGTGCGCCGGCCAGTTGCCGGTGCACCTCGGCGGGCTCGTCGCCGCTGACCACGAACGGCCGGTAACCGTAGCCGTGCAGCAACTGCAGCAGCTCGTCCCGTTCGATGCGCGCCAGCACGGTCGGGTTCGCGATCTTGTAGCCGTTCAGGTGCAGGACGGGCAGCACCGCGCCGTCGGTGCGGGGGTTGAGGAACTTGGTGGAATGCCAGCTGGCTGCCAGCGGTCCGGTCTCGGCCTCGCCGTCACCGATCACGCAGGCCACCAGCAGGTCGGGGTTGTCGAAGGCGGCGCCGAAGGCGTGTACGAGCGAGTAGCCGAGTTCGCCGCCCTCGTGGATCGAGCCCGGCGTCTCCGGTGCGACGTGGCTGGGAATGCCGCCGGGGAAGGAGAACTGGCGGAACAGCTCGGCCAGGCCGGCCAGGTC
The DNA here is from genome assembly GCA_036261575.1 of Jatrophihabitans sp. Lineage (GTDB taxonomy): Bacteria > Actinomycetota > Actinomycetes > Mycobacteriales > Jatrophihabitantaceae > Jatrophihabitans_A. The sequence continues at coordinate 32,894 of DATAKO010000167.1, read as the reverse complement.
GGTGCCGATGTGCGGGTAGGTCTCGCTGTAGGTGCCCTCGAGATAGGCGTTGGCCACCAGGCCCGGGCCGCCGTGACCCGGGCCGGTGACGAACAAGGTGTTCAGGTCACGCTGCCGGATCAGCCGGTTGAGGTGGGCGTAGATCAGGTTCAGTCCCGGCGTGGTGCCCCAGTGGCCGAGCAGCCGCGGCTTGATGTGCTCAGGACGCAGCGGTTCGCGCAGCAGCGGGTTGTCCATCAGGTAGATCTGGCCCACCGACAGGTAGTTCGCCGCGCGCCACCACCGGTCCAGGCCCTGCAGTTCGAGGTCGGTCAGAGCAGGGGAGGGCAGCGTCTCGGTCACCGTCCCACCCTTGCCGTCGCGGCGCGCCGGCGGCAGAGACCTCCGGCCCCGCGCGTTCGGGACCTTCGGCCCTGCTCGCGCGGCGCGTGTGACGGGACCGTGAAGGTCTAGCCAGGAAGGCAGGCAGGACCACGTGACCATGACTATCGGAACCGATGTGAGCCAGGCGCTGCGACGTGCAGCCGTACGAGCGACGCTGGCGCCGTCGGTGCACAACACCCAGCCGTGGCGGCTGGTACTCAGTAGCAGCGTGCTGGAGGTGTGGGCCGACCCCACCCGTCAGCTCCCGGTGCTGGACCCGAGCGGCCGGCAGCTGAGCATCTCCTGCGGCTGCGCGCTGTTCAATGCGCGGGTGGCGCTGGCGGCCGCCGGCTGGGCGGTTGTCGTCGAGCGGTTGCCCGACCCCCACCAACCCCGGTTGCTGGCCCGGCTCACCATGACGGGGCGCGCCGAGGCCGGTTCGGAGATCGCCGCGCTCGATCCGGTGCTGGAGCTGCGGCGCACGAACAGGCGCCAGTTCGCCCCCGAGCCGGTCGCCGAGGACGTGATCGAGGCACTGATCCGGGCTGCCGCCGCCGAGGGCGCAGGGCTGCACCGGTTGCGGGACGAGCTGCAACGGATCAGCACCGCCGTGCTCAGCCAGCGCGCCGATGCGCTGCAGCAGGCCAATCCCGCCTACCGCGCCGAGCTGCGGGCCTGGACCACCGACAACCCTGATCGCAAGGACGGCGTGCCGATGGCTGCCGTGCCGCACACCGGGCCGGCTTCCTACGACGACGTCCCGATCCGTGACTTCGACACCGACGGCCACGGTGGCCTGCCGTCCGGGACGAGCTCCTCGGTGGACCAGTGCCTGCTGGTGCTGTCCAGCGCCTCGGACAACGCGCTGGCCTGGCTTCGGGCCGGCGAGGGGCTGGAGCGGGCGCTGCTGGAGCTGACCCGGGAGGGCTATGTGGCCGGCATCCTGTCCCAGATCGGCGAGGTGCCCTCGGTGCGCGCCCAGCTGCGGATGGAACTCGGCCTGGCCGAGCACCCGCACATGCTGTTGCGAGTGGGCCGGGCGCCGCTGACCCCCGCCACCCGGCGCCGGCGCTTGGTCGACGTGCTGGTCGAGCAGCTGTGACCTCGGGCTGCGGGACTCTACGATACGAAGGTGCCCGACTCCGAGATCGGCTCGCCGGCCCCGATGAGTGATCCGGCCGCCGGCGTGCCGCGGCTGGAGCTGGACCAGCTGCTCGACCAGCTGATCGAGCGGGCCCAGGACGTGCGAGCTGCCCAGGACCGCCTGCGCGGGCTGCTGCGGGCGAACCGGTCGATCATCGGCGACCTCACCCTGCCGGTCGTGCTGCGCCGGATCGTGACGGCAGCCAAGGATTTGGTGGGAGCCCGCTACGCCGCACTCGGTGTGATCTCCCCGACCGGTGGCCTGGAGCAGTTCATCCATGCGGGCATGGATGAAGCGACAGCGCAACGGATCGGGCACCTGCCGGAGGGCAAGGGCCTGCTGGGGGCGCTCATCGACGATCCGCACCCGATCCGGCTGCGGGCCCTGTCGCAGGACTCACGCTCGGCAGGCTTCCCGGACGGCCATCCGCCGATGGAGGCCTTTCTCGGCGTGCCGATCCGGGTACGCAACGCGGTCTTCGGCAACCTCTACCTGACCGACCCGGTGAGCGGTGAGTTCAGCGCCCAGGACCAGGAGCTGGTGGTCGCCCTGGCCGCCAACGCGGGCTTCGCGATCGAGAATGCGCGGCTCTACGAGCAGGGCCAGCGGCGCCAGCAGTGGCTGGAGGCGGCCACCGACATCACCCAGCAGCTGCTGGCCAGCGAGGGTGAGGAACCGCTGCGGGTGATCGCCCGCCGCACCCAGCAGATGGCCGACGCGGATGCCGTCACCGTCGTGCTGCCGGCCGCGGCCAGCGGCAAGTTCATGGTCGAGGTGGCCACCGGCGTCGGGGCCGACGAGCTGACCGCGATGAGCTACCCGCAGGCCGGCACGCTGTCGGCCCACGTGCTGGAGACCGGCGAGCCGGCCCTCGTCGAGGACATGAGCGACCAGCAGCGCCTGGCGGTGCACATGAGCGAGGTCCTCGAGGTGGGTGCGCTGATGGCGCTGCCGCTGATCGGTGCCCGGGGCCGGCGCGGCGTGCTGCTGGTGGCGCGGCTGCGCGGCCGGCCCCGCTTCACCGACGCCGAGCTCGGCATGGCGATGACCTTCGCCAACCATGCGGCGATCGCGCTGGAGCTGGCGGACGCGCGCGCCGACCAGCAGCGGATGGTGCTGCTGGAGGACCGCGACCGGATCGCCCGGGACCTTCACGATCACGTCATCCAGCGGCTGTTCGCGGCCGGACTGACCGTGGAGAGCATCGCCTCGCGGCTGCCGGCCGGCCAGCAGTCGGAACGGCTGGCCGGGGTGGTGACCGACATCGACGAGACGATCCGGCAGATCCGCACCTCCATCTTCCAGCTTCGCGGGTCGCTGATCGCCTCGCCGGCCGGGCTGCGGTCCAGGCTGCTCCAGGTGGTCGGTACCGCCGCGGACACGCTCGGCTTCCAGCCGCAGGTCACCTTCACCGGGCCGGTGGACCTGGCCACCGACGAGGACCAGCTCGAGCACGCCGAGGCGGTGCTACGCGAGGCGCTGAGCAACGTCGCCCGGCACGCCCACGCCGGCCAGGTCGAGGTGGCCGTCGCCACCGTCGACGGCCAGCTGAGCATCGAGGTGTGCGACAACGGCGACGGCATGACCGAGTCGACGCGGCGCAGCGGCCTGGACAACCTGCGGCAACGAGCCGAGCAACTCGGCGGCGTGTTCGACATCACCTCGCCCTGGCCCAGTTCGCAGCACCAACACGGAGGGACACGCCTGCAATGGACGATTCCACTGCGCTGAAGAGGATCCGGGTCTTCCTGCTGGACGATCACGAGATAGTCCGGCGCGGTATCGCTGACCTGCTGTCGGCCGACCCGGAGATCGAGATCGTCGGCGAGGCAGGCAATGCTGCCGAGGCGCTGGCCCGCATCCCGGCGGCGCGCCCCGATGTCGCGGTGCTCGATGCCCGGTTGCCCGACGGCAGCGGCATCGACGTGTGCCGCGATATCCGCTCGGCGATGCCCGCGGTGCGCTGCCTGATCCTGACCAGTTACGACGACAACGACGCCGTGTTCGCGGCGGTGATGGCCGGCGCCTCGGGTTACCTGCTCAAGGAGGTGCGCGGCTCGTCGCTGCTGGACGCGGTGCGCCAGGTGGCGGCGGGCCGCTCGCTGCTCGATCCGAACGTGACCGAGCGGCTGCTGGCCAAGCTGCGCGAGCCGGCCCCGGTGGACGAGCGGCTGGCGGCGCTCACCCCGCGCGAGCGCGACATTCTCGAGCTGATCGCTGACGGCCTCACCAACCGCCAGATCGGCGAGCAGCTCTACCTGGCGGAGAAGACGGTGAAGAACTACGTCTCCGGCCTGCTCGCCAAGCTGGGCATGCAGCGGCGCACCCAGGCGGCCGTATTCGGCTCCCAGCTCAGGCAGGAATGAGCGCCGGGACCGCACGGCTGGAGCCGACCAGCACCATGGGGCAGCCGGTGCGATGCAGCAGGCTTTGCGGCACCGGGCCCAGCCGCGTGCTCCACCGGTCGTCGCTGTGGTGCGCGCCCAGCACCAGCAGCTCCGCGTGATCAGCGGCCTGCAACAGTGCCTGGGTGGGCTCGTCGGCGGTGCGCCGGATGCGCAGTTCCAGCTCGTGATAGCGAGCGCGCGCCGCACCGAGCTCGGCCTGCACGGCGGCGCTGATGGCGTCGCCGGCGTGCAGAGCGGTGAGCCGCACCCGGCGCCGGTCGGCCTCGGCCGCGGCGAAGCGGATCGCGGCCAGCCCGCTGCCGGTGCCGGATAAGCCGACGAGCACGCCCAATTCTCGATGGCCCACAGCGTCGTCGCCGAGCTTCACGATGGCCACCGGGCAGCGGGCGTGCACTGCCACGCGCTGGCTGACCGAGCCGAGCACCGAGCCCAGGTTGCCGCCCGTGCCGGTGGTGCCGAGGACGAGCAGCTCGGCCTGCTCGCTCAGGTCGACCAGCGTCTCGACGACGTCGCCGCGGGTCTGCAGCGTCTCCACCACCAGTTCCGGGTGGCGCCGCTGCACCTGCGAGGCCGCCTCACCGAGCATCGCCGAGCACGCCCGCTCCAACACCTGGCGATGACAACCCACGTCCCACTCCGTCAGGTCGACCGGCCCGGCCACGTGCACCAGCATCAGCCGGTGCGGTCCTGCCAGGGCCTCGGGCACGCTCCAGGACAGCGCCGCCCGGGCGCCGTCGGTGTCGTTGAGCGCGACGATGACGCGGCCGCGATCGGGCCGGCGCGTCATGGCGTCACCGCCAGCCGGCCGCCGCCGTCGCGGTCCCGGGGTGCCGAGCCGAACGGCTCGGGCGCGACCACCAGCGTCGGGAAGCTGCGGCTGAGCACCAGCTCTTCCAGCAGCGCATCGGTGACGGAGGCGCGGCTGGGCCGGCTGAGCACCAGCAGCTCGGCATCGCCGGCGTGCTCGCGCAGCTGCGCCGCCGAGCTGCCCAGCAGCAGCACCGCCAGCGTCGGCACCTCCGGGTAGCTCAGCTGCCACTGCTCCAACTCGGTGTCCAGGGCCTTCTGCTCCGCGATCTCGGCGTAGAGCCGCTGCCCGTCCAGCGGCGGATGCCACGGCTTGACGGCGGTCAGCGGGCCGTTCCGCCGGCGCGCGGCGGCGAAGGCGACCTCGAGCACCGTCTCGTCGGCCGGGTCGCCGCGCAGCACCGCAGTCACCGGGCCGCGCTGCTGCGGTGCCGCATCGCCCAGCACGAGCACCGGGCACGGGCTGAAGCGAAGCAGCTGATCGAGCACGGCGCGGCTGCGATCGCAGTGCGGGATGCCGACGAGCACCAGATCGGCCTGCGCGGCCGCCTCCAGCAGCACGGTGGCGGCCCGGTCGCCGGCGAGCTCGTCGTGCACCACCACGTCCGGTCGCAGCCGGCGCAACCGGTCGGCGGCCTCGTGCACGTGCCGAACCGCGACATCCTGCACCACCGTGTCGGTGTCGACGGGCAGCTGCCAGTCCATCGCCGCGTAAGGAATGGGCCGGTAAGCATGGACGATCCGCACCTGATCGCCGGCCTCGGCGATGCTGGCCGTCCAGTTCAGCAGGTGCGCGGTCTGGTGTCCGCTCACGCCGAGCACGATCCGTCGCCGCATCATCTGGTTCCTCCTCAGGTTCGGAACAGCACGACCTTGAGCGCGCCGGTATCGGCGGCCTGGCCGAACACGTCGTAGGCCTCGAGCATCTCGTCGATGCCGAAGCGGTGCGTCACCAAGCCGTTCGTGGACAGCCGTCCGGTGGCCAGCATGGTCATCAGCCGTGGGGTGGACGAGGTGTCCACCAGCCCCGTGGTGATAGTGACGTTCTTGCTCCACAGGTCTTCCAGGTGCAGCGTCGCGGGCCTGCCGTGCACGCCGACGTTCGCGACGCGGCCGCCCGGGCGGACCAGTTCGGTGCACAGCTCGAAGGTTTCCGGCACGCCGACCGCCTCGATCACGGTGTCCGCGCCGAGGCCGTCGCCGCGTTGGGCGAGCATCTCGCGCGCTCCCGCGGCGGAGTTCACCATCACGTCCGCACCGAGTTGCTTGGCGGCCTCGAGCCGCTCGCCGGCCGGATCGACGGCGATGATCTCGGCGGGTGAGTAGAGCGTGGCGAGCATGATCGCGGCAAGGCCGATCGGGCCGCAACCCACCACCACCACGGTGTCGCCCGGCCGTACCGCACCGTTGCGCACGCCCACCTCGTAGGAGGTGGGCAGGATGTCTGCCAGCAGCACGGCCGACTCGTCGCTGATCTCGCTCGGCAACGGGTAGAGCGCGTTGTCGGCGAACGGCACCCGAGCCCGCTCGGCCTGGGTCCCGTCGATCGTGTGGCCGAGTACCCAGCCGCCACCGCGACGGCACTGCCCATACTGGCCGGTGCGGCAGTATTCGCAGCGCCCGCAGGGTGAAATGCAGGACACCAGCACCCGGTCGCCGACCTTGATGTCGCGCACTCCGGCACCGATCTGCTCGACGGTGCCCACCGCCTCGTGCCCGAGGATGCGGCCGGATTCGACCTCGGGCACGTCACCCTTGAGGATGTGCAGGTCGGTGCCGCAGATGGTGACGGCGTCCACCCGCACCACCGCGTCGTCGGGATTCTGCAGTTGCGGTTCCGGGTGATCCTGCCAGCTGTGCCGGCCAGGTCCGTGGTACACCAGCGCCTTCATGGCGAGTCTCCCTCGTTTCGTGCGATCAGTAGGCGATCAGGCCGGCCGCCTCGGCCACCCGGGGCGGCTCGCCCTTCGCCGCGGCCAGTGCCGGCTCCGGCACGACTGCTACCGGCCCGACCGCGTGCTGCAGGCACTCGCCGATCACCCGGCCGACCGTGGTCGGCGTGAACGCCGCCTCGTGCCGGTGCTGGCCGAGCACCAGCAGGTCCGCCGGATGGCACAGCGAGAGCAGCACGCCGGCCGGCTGACCGGCACGGACCACGCTCTGTGGCCGCAGCTCGGCGGGCACCTCGGGCAGCGCGGCCGCGATCCGCCCGTTCGCCTGGCGCAGCTCGGCGTCCTCGACGTACATGGGGTGCGGCGGTTGCGCGTCCGGGTCCACCGGCAAGCCCTCCGGTCCGTGCCAGGCGTGCACCGGCATCGCCGCGGTGTGGCGCAGTTCGGCTTCGGCGATGGCGAAGCGCAGCGCGGCGCCGGCGGTCGGCCGGTCGCCGATGCCGACGACGACCTTGCCCGCGCTGCCGTCCGCCGGCTGCGATTCGCCATCGATCGGCACCACGATCACCGGGCAGTGCGCATGCGCGGCCAGCCGGGTGGTGAGCGAGCCGACCAGGTGGCGGGCCAGCGCGCCCTTGCCGGAGCGGCCCAGCACCATCAGCTCGGCCTGCTCGGTGATACCCACCAGCATCCGGGTGATCGGTCCCATCATCACCGAGCCGGTGACCGTGATGCTCGGCGCGGTCTGCTGGGCCAGCGTGATCGCCTCGTCCACGGTCGGCCGGACGAAGGCACGCAGCTCCTTCTCCAAATCCGGTGAGGGCCACAAGCTGGCGTTGCCGTACTCGCAGACGTACACCACGAACAAGCCGCTGTTGCGCCGCTCTGCCTCCCGGGCTGCCCACATCACTGCGGCCCGGCTGGCGCGCGATCCGTCCACTGCGGCGACGATCTCGTACTTGGCTGGCATCTCGGATCTCCTTGTAGAGCGGGGTGGGGCGGGCTCGTGCGGGATGCTTCGATGCTCTGCCGTGGCCGCCACGGCTACCAGGGCCGAAAGGCCTCGGTAACCGGCCTCGCACGGGCAGGTTCGACCAACCCGCTGGCCGCCGGCGACGATCCGGGCCCAAAGGCCCTGCACCTGCCGGCCGGCGGCGCCCAGGATCATCGGTGGAGGTGGTCGGCATGTACTGGCACGAGGGCGGTTCCGGCGCCGGCTGGGGCCTGCTGCTGGTGGTGATGGTGCTCAGCTGGCTGCCCGTGGTCGCGCTGACCTACCTGGTGCTCCGCTCGCAGCGGCCTGGACCTCGGCCGCCGGAGCAGCCACCGCGCACTGCCGCCGGCCCGACGCCGGTCGAGGTGCTGGATCAGCGGCTGGCTCGCGGCGAGATCAGCGTCGAGGAGTACCAGAAGGTCCGGAACCTGCTGCACGCGCCGGCCGGTCCATGACCGCGGCGGTCGCCGAGCCCGTCGGTCTCACCGCGAGCGAGGTCGAGCGGTCACGGCGCGAGCACGGCAGCAACGACATCGCCCGGCACCGCGCCCCCGGGGTCAGCCGGCTGGTGCTGGCACAGCTGCGCGAACCGGTGATCCTGCTGCTGCTGGTCGCGGCGGCCATCACCATCGCGGTCAGCGACTGGTCGGATGCAAGCATCATCCTCGCCGTCATCGTGGTGAACACTGTGCTGGGCACCAGCCAGGAATGGCGCTCCAACCGGGCGATCTCGGCGCTGTCGCAGCTGACGGCGCCGCGCGCCACGGTGTGCCGGGACGGCCGGTTCGACACCGTGCCGGCCCGTGACGTGGTGGTCGGCGACCTGCTGCAGTTGCAGGCCGGCGACATCGTGGCGGCGGACGGCCGGCTGTCCGCCGGGCACTCGCTGGCCGCCGATGAGTCGATCCTGACGGGCGAATCCGTGCCTCGCACCGTGCTCGCGGGTGAGCTGGTCCTGGGCGGGACGGTGATCGTGCGCGGGCATGCCGAGGCCGAGGTGGTGGCTGTGGGCGGCCGGACGGAGCTCGGCCGGCTGGCCGCAACGCTGGACACCGCGCCGGCCACGCACACCCCGATGCAGCGCAGGCTGGCCCGGCTCGGACAACAGCTGGCGGCCGGCGCTGCGCTGGCGGCGGTGCTCGTGGTGCTGCTGAACCTGGTGGCCGGCCAGAGCTGGCAGAGCAGCGTGGTGCTCGGCCTGAGCCTGGCGGTGGCCGCCATCCCGGAATCGCTGCCCGCGGTGGTGACCCTGTCGCTGGCGCTGTCCGCGCGCCGGATGGCCCAGGGCGGCGTGCTCATCCGGCACCTGCCTGCGGTGGAGGCGCTCGGCTCGATCACCGTGCTGGCCTGCGACAAGACCGGGACGCTGACCGAGGGACGCATCGGTGTCGGCGCGGTCTGGACCCCCGCGGGCGTACCGGTGGAGGAACTGTGGCGATGCGCGGTGCTGTGCAACGACGCCTGCCACACACCGGACCTCGCACCGGCCGCATCGGACGATCCGCTCGACGCGGCGCTGGTGGCGGCCGCGCTACACGCCGGTGTCGACGTTGCAGCCGTTCGTGCGGCCTGGCCCAGGCTGAGCGAGGAGCCGTTCGACGCCGCGTCGGCCGTCATGCGCAGCACACATCGCTGTGATCGGCTGGTTCAGACCGATCCGATCGAGTTCGTGAAGGGCGCGCCGGAGGCGGTACTGGCCGAATGTGCTGCCGCGACCGGCCCCGCGGTCTCGGTGGTGAGCAGGTTCGCGGCAGCCGGCGACCGAACCCTGGCACTGGCCAGCAGGCAGCGTGGACCGGCCCGGTTGCTCGGGGTGCTCGCGCTCACCGATCCGGTTCGCACAGATTCGGCCGAACTGATCGACGGGTTCCGGGCGGCCGGCGTGCGACCGGTGATGATCACCGGGGATCACCCGCTTACCGCCGCGGGGGTGGCCCGGGCCGTCGGCATCCTCGATGGCGAGGAGAGCGTGTGCATCCCGACCGGTGAGCACATCGACACCGCGGCGGCCGTCTTCGCCCGCACCCGGCCGACGCAGAAGAGCGCCATCGTCGCGGGGCTGCGCGGCGCCGGCGAGGTGGTCGCGATGACCGGCGACGGGGTGAACGACGCGGCGGCGCTGCGGGCCGCCGATCTCGGCGTCGCGATGGGCCGCGGCACCGAGGTGGCCAAGCAGGCGGCCGACATCGTGCTGGTCGACGACGGCCTCGGCGCTATGGTCCCCGGCATCGTCGAGGGGCGCCGGGTCGCGGCCAACATCGGCAGGTTCCTGCGCTACGGCCTGAGCGGGGGAGCAGCCGAGGTGCTGGTGATGGTGCTCGGTCCGCTGCTCGGCATCACGATTCCGCTGCGGGCAGGGCAGATCCTCTGGGTCAACCTGCTCACGCACGGGCTGCCCGGGGTGGCGATCGGCGCCGAACCGGGCGAGCCGGGCATGCTGAGCCGTGGCCCTCGACGAGACGGCGGCCGGCTTGTCGGGGGAGCGGACCTGGCCGTCATCTGCGGCCTGGCCTGCGGCATCGCGGCCGGTTCGCTGTCGGCCGGAGTGATCTTCGACGGGCACGCCCAGTCACAGATCTTCCTGTCCATCGTGCTGTGTCAGCTGGCGGTGGCCATCGGCCTGCGTCCGGGTCCCTGGTGGCGGTTGGGCTCCAACCCGCTGCTTGCCTGGGCCATCCTGTTGAACGTGGCACTGGCCGGCGCCGCGGTCTACTGGCGGCCGCTGCAGGAACTGCTGCACACGCGGGCGCTGTCCAGCGGCCCGATCCTGTACGCGGTGGCCGCGGCGGTCCTGGTCGGCGTGCTCGCCCGGCTGCTGAGCGGCTGGCCGGCCGGGCAGGCACGATGATGTCGGTCGCCAGCCCGGGCCGGGTGCGGGCCCCGGACGGCCCGGCGGACCCGGCCGAGTTGCCTGCCGAACAGGTGTGTCGCCGGCTGGACGTCGATCCGCGGCTGGGGTTGAGCACTGCCGAAGCGCAGCACAGGCTGGCCCGCTGGGGCCGCAACGCGGTGTCCTCGCACCGGGCACGGTTGGTGCCGGTGCTGTGGCACCAGCTGCGTTCACCTTTGCTGCTGCTGCTGGTCAGCACCGCGGTCGCGTCCTTCTTCGTCGGCGAGCGCAGTGATGCGGTGATCATCGGCGTGATCGTCGCGCTGTCGGTCGGGCTGGGTTTCATCAACGAATACCGGGCAGAGCGGGCTGCCGAGGCCCTGCACGAGCAGATCCGGCACGTCTGCGCGGTGCGCCGTGACGGCCGGCTGGCCCCGCTCGAGGTGACCTACCTGGTGCCCGGTGACATCGTCGAACTCGCGCTGGGTGACGTGGTGCCGGCCGATCTGAGAATGCTCGAGGTCGCCGGCCTGCAGTGCGAGGAGTCGATCATGACGGGGGAGTCGGCGCCGGTGGCCAAGGGCACCGAGCCGGTTCCGGCCGGCACGGTGCTGGCCGAGCGGACCGGCAGCGCTCTGATGGGGACCATCGTGCACGCCGGGGCCGGCACCGGCGTGGTGACCGCCACCGGGGCGCGGACGGAGTTCGGGCGGATCGCCGCCGGGTTGAGCACGCACCAGCTCGACACCGAGTTCCAGGTCGGGCTGCGCCGGTTCTCGATGCTGCTGGTCTACGTGGCCGGCACCCTGACGCTGTCGATCTTCGCGATGAACGTTGTGCTGCACAAGCCGGTGATCGACGCGCTGCTGTTCTCGCTGGCGATCGCGGTCGGCATCACCCCGCAGCTGCTGCCGGCGGTGGTGTCCACCAGCCTGGCCGCCGGTTCGCGCCAGATGCGCAAGCTGAAGGTGCTGGTCAAGCGGCTGGTCTGCATCGAGGATCTGGGCAATGTCGACGTGCTGTTCACCGACAAGACCGGCACCCTCACCGCGGGCCGGATCGACTTCGCGCGGGTAGTGCCGGCGGGGCCGCTGGACGCCGGCGCGCTGTTGCGGCTGGGGCTGGTGTGCACCGAGTCGGTGGCCGGCGAGGGTGTCGGCAACCCGCTGGACGAGGCGCTGTGGCGGGCCGGTACGGCAGCCGGGCTGGCGCTCTCGGTGCAGGCCTTCCAGCGGCTGGCGACGCTGCCCTTCGATCACGAGCGGATGCTTTCCTCGGTGCTGGTCCAGGCACCGGAAACCGGCCCGGTCATGCTCACCAAAGGCGCGCCGGAGGCGGTGCTCGGCCGCTGCCGGCGGGTGCCGGCGCAGGCCCAGGCCGCGTTGGCCGCCGAGTTCGCGGCCGGTAACCGGGTGGTGGCGCTGGCCCGTCGTGACCACCCGGGTGCCGCCGAGCTCACCCCTGCTGACGAGACGGATCTGGAACTGCTGGGATTTCTTGTCTTTCTCGATCCGCCGAAGGCCGACGCCGCCGATTCGCTGCGCCGTTTGCGGCAGCTGGGCATCGCCGTGAAGGTCATCACCGGCGACAACGCGGCCGTCGCGTTGCGGGTGTGCGCCGAGCTGGGCCTGCGACCGGCCACCGCGCTGACCGGCGCCGATCTGGCCGCGCTGGACGATGCGGCGCTGGCGCGCTCGATCGGCGCGACCACCGTCTTCGCGCGGGTCAGCCCGGAGGACAAGGCTCGCATCGTCCGGGTGCAGCGGCGCAGTGGCGGCGGCGTCGCGTTTGTGGGCGACGGGGTGAACGACGCGCTGGCACTGCACGCCGCCGACGTCGGAATCTCGGTCGATTCGGCCACCGACGTGGCCAAGGACGCCGCTGACGTCATCCTGCTCGACAAGGACCTGGCCGTGCTGGCCGACGGTGTGGCCGAGGGCCGGCGGATCTTCGCCAACACCATCAAGTACGTGCTGATGGGGACCTCCAGCAACTTCGGCAACATGTTCTCCGCTGCCGGCGCCTCGCTGTTCCTCAGCTTCCTGCCGATGCTGCCCAGTCAGATCCTGCTGAACAACCTGCTCTACGACCTGAGCCAGCTGGCCATCCCGACCGACAACGTCGACCCCGAGCAGCTGCACCGCCCGTCGCACTGGGACATCGGCTTCATCCGCCGGTTCATGATCGCCTTCGGGCCACTCAGTTCGGTGTTCGACTTCCTCACCTTCGCGGTGATGCTGGGCATCTTCCACGCGCACGCGGCGGAGTTCCGGTCCGGCTGGTTCGTCGAGTCACTGGCCACCCAGACGCTGGTCATCTTCGCGATCCGCACCCGTAAGGTGCCCTTCCTGCGCAGCCGCGCCAGCCGCCCGCTCACCGTGGCGGCCCTCAGCGTGGTCGCGGCCGGCGCGGTGCTGCCCTACACCGGACTGTCCGGCGTGCTCGGCTTCAGCCGACTGCCGGCTACCTTCTTCCTCGCGCTGGCAGCCATGGTGATCAGTTACCTGGTTCTCATCGAGGCAGGCAAGCGCTGGTTCTACCGGACCAGCCGGACCACGATGCCCACCCGCCGGCGTTACAGCCGCACCCGGCATCTTGTCCGGCGTGCGGCCCGGTTCAGCGTGGCCCTTGGTCGGCGTGGGTAGGGACTTTCGACTCCTGCCAGCCGCGCCGTGATCGGCGACCGTTGAGGCAGCCGGACGAGGAGGAACCATGTCAATGCCCACCCTGCAAACCCCCGAGGTGCGCAACAGCCTGCGGCACGCCGCCATCCGGGCAACCCTGGCCCCGTCGGTGCACAACACCCAGCCGTGGCTGTGGCGGCACAGCGACAGCCGGCTGGAGCTGTGCGCCGATCGCAGCCGGCAGCTGCGGGTGCTGGACCCGACCGGGAGGCAGCTGCTGATCAGCTGCGGCTGCGCGCTGTTCAACGCCCGGGTACACCTGGCCGCGGACGGCTTCGAGGCGGTCGTGCGGCGCTTCCCCGACCCGGCCGATCCCGACGAGCTCGCGGTGATCGAGGCGACCCGCGCCGCCGGCCCGTCGGAACTGCGGGCGCTGAACCCGCTGCTGGAGCAGCGCCAGACCAACCGCCGGCAGTTCGCCGACGATGCCGTCGCGCCGGAGGTCGTCGACGAACTCGTCGCGGCGGCGGCGGCCGAGGACTGCGAAGTGTTCGTGATCCAGCAGGAATCGCACCGGATCGCCACCGCTGTGCTGAGCCAGAAGGCCGACCAGGCCGAGAATGCCAACCCGGCCTACCGGGCCGAGCTGCGGGCTTGGACCTCCGACGATCCGTCCCGGCGTGACGGGGTGCCGGCAGCGGCAGTGCCGCACGTGGACGCCGACGCCGAGGACGACATCCCGATCCGGGACTTCGACACCCGCGGCAGCGGCTGGCTGCCGACCAAGACCCGGTCCAGCCTGCAGCAGTGCCTGCTGCTGCTGTGCGTGCCGGAGGATTCCGAGCTTGCCTGGCTGCGCGCCGGTGAGGCGTTGGAGCGGATCTGGCTGGAGGCGACCCGGCACGGCTACGCGATGAGCTTGTTCACCCAGGTGATCGAGGTGCCGCACACCCGCGAGGCCCTGCGGGCAGAGCTGGGTCTGGTGTCGCACCCGGTGGTGCTGATCCGGGTCGGACGCGCGCCCAAGACGGCCTCGTCGCACCGGCGCCGGATCGAGGATGTGCTGGTGGAGCTGGCATGAACGGCAACGAGCTGGGCGCCGTCGTGGTCGGCGTCGCCGACACCCCGGCCGCCGGTGCGGCGCTGGCCAGGGGAGTGCGGGAGGCGCGGCAGCGACACGCCGGATTGCGGCTGGTGCGGGTCTGGCGTGAGGTGGATCTGCTGTTCTCGATGACCCGGGCGGAGGTGGCGCGGTTGGCCTCCTCCGAGCAGGCCAACAAGCTGCTGCTGGAGCGCGCGGCGTGGCAGGCGCGCAGCCAGGCCCCGGACCTGCGGGTGGCTGCCGACCTGCTGCCCGGCGACCTGTTCGAGACGCTGGCCGGCGTCAGCAAGGACGCTCAGCTGCTGGTCATCGGCAGCGATACGCCCGATTCGGACAGCGAGATCGCGACCTGGCTGCGCCAGCACGCGCTCTGCCCGGTGCTGGTGGTCGAGGAGGCATCCGCCTCCACGCCCGCGCCGTAGCGCCAGAGGATCGCAGCGCCAGAGGATCGCAGCGCCAGACGGTCGTCGGCGAGCCCTGAACGATGCGGGGCTCGCCGATGATCGCGTTGCGGCTATCGCGCTGCGGTGGTGGCTCCGGCGCGCCAGATCAGCCGGTGCACGCCGAGGTACTTCGGCAGTGAGCGCAGGCCAGGAAGCCACGGGATGAGGATGAAACCGAGCGTCAGCACCGCCATCAGTCCCCACACCAGCGCGTCGGCGTTGCCGGAGGAGGAGAACGGCGGGATCTGGTACCAGAAGGTGTACAGCCACATCCAGGGCTGGCCGGGATAGTTGTTCGTCTCGTTCATCATGCCCCACTGGTCACCGCCCAGATGGTCGGCGCGGGCCTGTGATTCCAGGTAGGCGCCGTCGGTGAGCAGCAGCAGCGGCTTCGTCTCGTCGCTGCCGTAGAAGGTCTTCGCGCTGGTCAGCAGGCCCTCCAGGCCGCCGCTGCGGGCAAGCGTGAGGAACCGGTCGGCCAGCGTCGGCACCGGCCCGTAATCACCCGCCTTGACCTGCGCCGGGTCGCCGTCCGGGGCGGCGGCGAGCGCATCGGCGTAGCTGCTGGCCCAGCCGGTTCGCTGGTCGGCGCCGGCGTTGTTCCACTGTGCCAGTGCCGCGGACAGCCCGGCGTCTCCGGTGACGCTGGACAGCGGCTCGAGCACCAGGTCGCGGGCGCTGTCCACCGGGATGCGCACGCCGCCCCAGCGCTGCAGCGGCAGCGGGCCGAGCTGCTGCCCGGAGCTGGCCTTGTTGTAGGGCGCACCGTAACCGGCGCTGGTGCTGGTGCCGGCCAGTTCCGCGGTGGCGGTGGCAACCACGTCGGCCGGTGCCGCCACCGCCCACGACTGGAGAGAGACCGCCTTGTGATCGGGGGACGACAGCACCGCCGCCAGCCCGATGGTGAGCACGCCGAGCACCGCGACGGCGACGACGAATTCCTTGACCAGGTCATAGGGGCGGGTCGGGAACAGGTGCGAGTCCGGAGTCTGATCAGGCCGGCCACGCCACCGCGGGGTCACGTCGTCACCCGGTCGGGTCGGGCCGGCGTGCCTGCCCTGCCGTCGGGCTGGGCCGGGGCGAGCGGCTCGCGCTGCGCCACCGGCTCGCGCAGCGGCGCGTCCAGCGGTGGCGCAGCCGGAAGTTCGGCGTCGATGGGCGGCACCACGCCGTGCCGGCGAACCAGGATCACATGCAGCACGATCAGCACCCCCACCACGAGCGGCAGCAGCATCACGTGCCAGAGCAGCATCTGGCCGGTGTTCAACACGTTGAACTCGGCTCCGACCCCGACCGAGTTCAGCCCGTCCTTGGCCTGCCCGGCGATCCACTGCGAATCGAAGTTCGTCTGCGACAGGTAGCCGGTGAAGGCGGTGCCGATCGAACCGATGAAGGCGACCGCGCCGGTGGCCCAGGTCAGGCCGCGGCGGCCGCGCCAGGCGGCCATGAAGAACTTGCCCCACAGGTGAACCACCATGCAGAAGAAGAACAACTCGACGCTCCACAGGTGGGTCGAGTTGACGAAGTGCCCGATCGAGGAGGTGTGCCACCAGGTGGCTCCCTTGAGCACCAGCACGGTGCCGGAGGCGATGATCCACAGGAACGCGGCCAGGGTGGCAACCCCGAAGACGTAGATCCAGGACGCGACGTAGGCCGGCTGCCGGTCGGGCAGCACCTGGCCCGGTGGCACCGTGCGGGACAGCCGCTCGCGCAGGCCGACGGTCCAGCTGCCCTGCTGGCGATCACGGTTGAGCATCACGGGCTTCCTCTCCGGTCGGGGCGGGCGCCGGTGGCGCGGAGGTGCGGCGGGCCGGCGGGGTGTGCGGGAAGGGCACCAGCACGGCGAGTGCGAAGACGAGCAGCATCAGCAGGATCACGACCAGGTTGGCCAGCGAGATCTGCACGACGCCCCAGTGCAGGAAGTGCGCATGGCCGCCGAGCAGGCCTGTTGCGGTGATCATGGTGATCGCCGTTGCGAGAGGGTGCAGGTGATGAGCACGGTGCGACCTCCGTCCGCGGCAGGCATTCGGTGCCTGCCGCTGCCTCCAGGCTGATTTCCCGGGGCCGACGCTCGTAGGGTCGAAGGTCCCGGTCACCTCTGGATAGGTTCTGAAGTCGAGCTCGCGCGCACGTCCAGCCAATCCACAGCCGGTTGCCACTACTATTTCGAGGGTAGTAATCTCGCGCGGCCACCAGCCGCAGCATCCGATCGGGAGGAACCGGCTCCGTGGCATCCGAAGTCCTGGCAGTGAACCTGCTCAGTCCGCACAGCCTGCTGTCCAGCTTCGGTGCGATCGGTGTGTTCGTCGTCCTGTTCGCCGAAACCGGCCTGCTGATCGGCATCTTCCTGCCCGGTGATTCGCTGCTGTTCACCGCCGGCCTGCTCTGTTCCACCAAGGTGCAGAGCTCGCTGCACCTGTCGCTGCCCGCGGTCTTGCTGGCAGCAGCAGCCGGCGCCCTGCTGGGTGCCGAAGCCGGATACCTCATCGGTCACCGGGTCGGGCCGGCGCTGGTAGCCGAGGGGCGACCCCGGCTGCGCGCCGCAGTCGACCAGGCCCGCGAGTTCCTGGACCGCTACGGCCCGGCCAAGGCGGTCGTGCTGGGCCGCTTCATCCCCTTCGTTCGCACCGTGATCAACCCGCTGGCCGGCATCCTGCGGGTCAGCCACCGCACCTTCCTGCTGTCGCAGGTGGTCGGCGGCCTGGCCTGGTCGGTGGGCGTCACCTGTGCCGGCTATCTGCTCGGCACCCGGATTCCCAGCATCGACAAGTACCTGCTGCCCATCATCGCCGTGGTCGTGATCCTGTCGCTGATCCCCGTGCTGCTGGAGCTGCGCAGATCACGCCGAAACGGTCGCGTGCGCGGATGAGCCGGCTAGCGGTGGTTGTGCTGCTCAGCCTGGCCGCCGCCCTCGCCTTCGCCGTCTCGACGAACCTCAAGCACGGCAGCGCCACCGCCGGGCCGCCCGCGCCCGCGCCGCGCATCCGGGCGATTGCCGGCTTCGCGGTCGCAACCGTGCGGCATCC
Source organism: Jatrophihabitans sp. (assembly GCA_036261575.1). Taxonomy (GTDB): domain Bacteria; phylum Actinomycetota; class Actinomycetes; order Mycobacteriales; family Jatrophihabitantaceae; genus Jatrophihabitans_A. The sequence goes on along the minus strand of DATAKO010000167.1, from coordinate 15,261 downwards.
GCTCTGGCTCGCCGGCGGCCTGACCGATCTCATCGGGCTGGGCCTGCAGGTGACCGCGCTGCACTTCGGCGCGATCTCGGTGGTGCAGCCGTTGCTGGCCAGCGGGTTGCTGTTCACGCTCGTGATCCGGGCGCTGAAGCACCGCCGCATCCGCGCGGTGGAGCTGCGGTGGGCGGCGGTGCTGGGTGTCTCGCTGGCGGGCTTCCTGCTAGTCGTCGGTGCGGCGCCGGGTGCACGTCCGGGCGAGGGAGTCGATAGGCTGCCGGCCGCGGTGGCGGCCGCCGTCGGCCTGGTGGTGTCGGTGGCCGTGGTCGCGGTGGCGCACCGCGTCGGCCCCGCGGTCACGCGCGCGGCGCTGCTTGGGGTGGTGGTCGGCATCGTCTACGCCGCGGACGCGGCACTGCTCAAGACGGCGACCGACCGGCTGGCCTCGGGACTGCTGGTACTGCTGGGCAGCTGGCAGCTCTACGCGGTGATCCTGCTCGGCGCGCTGGGGCTCTATCTCAGCCAACTCGCCTACCAGGCGGGTCCGCTGACCGCGAGCCAGCCCGCCATCTCGGTGGTCGATCCGCTGCTGAGCGTGGTGATCGGGGTGCTGATCTTCGACGAGCGGGTACGCCGCGGGCCGGTCACCGGGGTGCTGCTGGTGGTCCTGGTCGCGGTGCTGGCGCTGTCGATCCTGAAACTGGCCCGACCGGAGGCCGAGGACGTCGCAGCGCCGCCCGGCGTGGTGGTGAGACACTGATGGCACACGGCAGGCAGACGATGGGGACGGCATGACTGCGCGACGGAGCCGGAGCAACGGCGGGCTCGAGGATGAGGTGATCGCCTGCCTGGCCGCCGCCGGCGGCCCGATGACGCCGGCAGAGGTGCAGGCCGAGCTTGGCGGCCGGCTCGCCTACACCACGGTGATGACGACGCTGTTCCGGCTGTACGAGAAGCGAGCGCTCGATCGTTCGCCGCGTGGCCGCGCCTACGCCTACGAGCTCGTCGACGGCACCGACGGGGCTGCCCGGGCAAGTGCCACCGCGCATCAGATGCACAAGCTGATGGCGGCTGAGGACGACCGCGCCACGGTGCTCACCCGCTTCGTCGGCACTCTGGATGCGGACAGCGAGCGGCTGCTGCGCGAGCTGCTGAACACCACCGAGCGCCACCGCGCCGGTACGGAGCCGGCCAGCTGATGTCGGCCTTGTTGCTGGCGCTGGTGCCGCTGCTGCTCGCCGCGCTGGCCGGCGGGCTCAGCCGGCGCAGCAGCCACCGGCTGTCCCCGCGCGCAGCGACGGTGTTGCTGACGGTGCTCGCCGTGTCGGCGGCGCTGGCCACCGGACTGCTGCTGTGCCTGGCGGCGGTGGTCTCGGTCAGCGAGCTCGCGCCCGCCCTCACCCTGCACCACTGGTCGCCGGCCCGGCTGCGCCGGCTCCTGCCGCTGCCGGCCGGCCTGGGGCTGGGCACCGGCGTGCTGGCCGCCACCCTGCTGGCGTCCGCGGCCGTGCACGCCAGGCGGGTGCTCGGCCAGCTGCACCGGTCGCAGCAGGCGGCACGGTCGCTGGTCCCGGCCGGCGACGACCTGGTGGTGCTGGCCGACCAGGCTGCCATCGCCTACGCGCTGCCCGGCCGGCCGGGCCGGGTGGTGCTGTCCACCGGCCTGCTGCAGGCACTGTCCGCTCCGCAGCGCCGGGCGGTGCTGGCGCACGAGGTGGCGCACCTGCGGCATCACCACTACATCTACGTCCAGCTCGGCCGGCTGGCGACCGCGGCCAATCCACTGCTGCGCCCGGTCTCGCGCACCATCGAGCTGGCGGTCGAGCGGTGGGCCGTCGAGGTCGCCGCCGACCCGCTGGGCGACCGTGCCGTGGTCGCGCACGCGGTCGCCAGGGCGGCCGGCGCGGCGCGGATCGCCCCGCCGGTGGCGTTGGCCCTGGCCGAGACCGACGTGGTCACCCGGGTACGCAGCCTGGTCCACCCCGTCCGCCCGCAGCGGCTGCTGCCGCTGGCCTATGCGGTGGCGATAGCCGGCATCTGGCTGAGCTCGCTGATCGTGCTGGCCCAGGTACATGCCCTGATGGAGCTGGCCGAGGCGGTCGCGCCCCGCTGAGCGGCCGGCGAGGCCTCAGTAGCTGGCCTCGCGGGTGGGCTCGAACCGGACCACATGCTGCTCGCTGGTCGAGCCGTCGGCATAGCAGGCCAGCACCTCGATGCCGGGCCGGCCGCGCAGCCACGCCACCGCGCCGTCGCCGCGCGCGAAGCCGGCCGTGGCCAGCACGTCGCACTCGATGATGTCGCGGCCCGACACCGACAGGCTGAGCACGGTGCTGCGGGCCGGCGCGCCGGTGAACGGGTCCCAGATGTGCTCGCCGCGCTCGGCGATCCCGGAGGTCGCCAGCGCCACCCGGTGGCCGGACACCGTGCCGCGCAACTGGGTGTTGTCGCGCGGGTCGATGATGCCGAAGCGCCACGGCCGGGCGCCGGGCGGGGCGACGGCCAGGATGTCGCCGCCGCCGTTGACGCTGTGCCAGTGCGAGCCGGCCGCCACCAGCAGCCGGCTCGCTTCATCGATCGCCCAGCCCTTGACGTAGCCGGACGGGTCCACCGACCCGTCGCGGTGGATGTCGAACCAGCCGTCGGTGCCGGTGTGCCAGGACTGGCACGCGGTGAGCACCTGGCGCACCTCCTCCGGCAGCGAGTCGTAGCCGATCTCGCGCCGGTTGAGCCTGCTGATGATGCTGTCCTGCTGGTAGGTGGAGTAGCACGCGTCGAGCTCGTGCAACCGGGCCAGCACCGGCTCGAGCACGGCCGGGTCGTCGCAATCCCTGAGCTCGAAGGAGAACACCGTGCCCATCACGGGTTCGGTGTGCCGCACCGGCATCAGTGACCGACCTGGTCCAGAGCGCTCTGCAGCGACTGCAGGTAGCCCTCGGTGGTGTAGGTGGCACCGGACACCCCGTCGATCTGGGCGCTCTGGGCGCTCAGCGTCTGCTGCAACAGCATCGGACCGGCCTGCGAGTTGATGTACTGCGAACGCTGGTCGTAGGCGGTCAGCTGCACGAACGAGACGTTGGTGATGGTGCTGCCCTTCATCGTCACCTTCACCTGGACGACGCCGTACTGGGTCTGCACCGCCTGGCCGGTGTAATCCTTGGTTGTCGCGGCGGGAGAGTTGGCCGCGCTGGCGGGCGGCTTCGGGGCGGCGCTGCTCGACCTGGCGGGTGCGGGACCGGCTGCCGCGCTGCTGGCGGGCGTGCTGGACGGGGGTGTGCTGCTCCGGGTGCCTGCCACCGGCAGGCCGGCCGACGGCAACGCGCCGGTTGCGACGGGGGAGTGGGTCTTGAAGCTGAGCAGGGCGACCAGTCCGGCGATGGTGCCGGCAACGGCCAGGATGACGCGACGCATGCGGTGTCCTCGTGGGCTGGTTCAGAAGGTGAATGATTCGACATGGACCTGCCGAGCGGGCACCTTCGCCGCGCGCAGCTGGCGGCGCACGTGGTCGGTAAGCCCGGGGGGACCGCACAGGTAGATCTCGTGCGAGGCCAGGTCGGGCACCGTGCGCAGCAGGTTCTGCGCCGAGAGCGGATCCGGCCGCTTGCCCCGGCCGCGAGCTCCCAGCACGAACTCCAGCCGGGAGCCACGATCGGCTGCGATGTCCTGCAATTCCTGGGCGAACACCACGTCGGCAGGCTTGCTTGCTCGGTAGAGCAGGGTGACGTCGCCCGGGTAGCCGGGGATCGACTCGAACAGCGCCCGGATCGGGGTGATGCCGACACCGCCGGCGATCAGCAGCACCTTGCGCAACCGGCGACCGGCGGCGGTGAAAGCGCCGTAGGGGCCCTCGGCGATGACCCTGGTGCCTGGCCGAAGCCCGCGCAGGCTGCGGCTGTGGCCGCCCAGGTCCTTGACCGTGATACGCAGCAGGTCGTTGCGCGGCACCGCCGAAAGCGAGTACGGGTTGGCCGCCCACCAGTGCTCCCGGGTGAGGAAGCGCCAGCGGAAGAACTGGCCCGGTTCGACCGCGAGCCGCTCCAGCCCGTGCCCGGCGATCCAGATCGAGACGGTGTCCTTCGACTCCGGCTGCACCGCCACCACCCGCAGCTGCAGGCGGGCGGCGTTCACGAGTGGCTGCAGCAGCCGGAACCAGACGAGCGTGGCTCCGACCGCGGGGTACATCGCCGACCACAGGTAGCGGGCCGGCGGGTTGTGCATGAAGTCGACGCCGGTGGCGAACTGGTGGCTGAACGCCAGCGCGACCGCCAGGTAGGTGTACAGGTGCAGCAGGTGCCACGTCTCGTAGCTCAGCCGGCGGCGCGCCGCGCGGGCACTGACCACACCGATCATCACCAGCAGGCCCAGGGCGACCGTTGCCATCAGCACGTCCGGGTAGCTCAGCATCAGGCTGGATGTCTGTGCCACCAACCCGGTGTGGCCGGTGACCGCGTATCCCCAGATGATCAGCAGCGTGTGTGCCACCGACAGGCACACCGTGTACCTGCCGATGCTGGCGTGCCAGCGGGCCAGCTGGTCGGTGCCGACACCGCGTTCCAGTGCCGGCACGCGAGCCATCAGCGCGAGCAGCAGGATGATCAGGTAGCCGGCGAGCAGGCCGGTGATCCGGCCGGCATTGGTCAGCCAGCCGCCGAAGCCGCTCACGTAGGTCGTGTCGTGTACCCACAGCAGGATCGCCGCGACACCACCGGCGATCACGACCGCCAGCGCCGGGCCACGGGTGATGCGCAGCCGTGGGGGCGCCGCCAGCTCGCGGCGCGCGGGGGCCACCGTCGTCATGGCCGCCGCCGGGCCGGTCGAACGCCTGTCATGTGTCCAGAATCGGAACCCAAACTCTCAACAGACTCTGAACGTGCTGTGCGGGCCCCCATAGCAGTCGGCGGCTGCGATATGCAGAGGCAGGTCAGAGCCCTCTCAGAGCTGACTCTGAGCGCATCGCGCGCACGGACCGGTCATGCTGGACGCATGCCAACTTCGCAGGCCTCGAACCGTCTGATCCGTCCGGACGGGGCTCAGCCCAGGGTGCTGGTCGTAGATGACGAGGCCGGTATCACCGACGCACTGGTCAGCGCGCTGCGCTTCGACGGTTTCGACGCCCGTGGCGCGCTGACCGGCCGGGACGCGCTCGCGCTGGCCGGCCGGCAGCAACCGGATCTGGTCATCCTGGACGTGATGCTGCCCGATCTGGACGGCCTGGAGGTGCTGCACCAGCTCCGGATCGCCTCCGAGCACGTGTGCGTGCTGTTCCTGACGGCCCGTGACAGCGTGGATGACCGGATCGCCGGCATCAGCGCCGGCGCCGACGACTACGTGACTAAGCCGTTCAGTTTGCAGGAGGTGCTCGCCCGCAGCCGCGGCCTGCTGCGCCGGGCGGGCCTGGCCCGGGGCAAGGTCGGCAACCGGATCCAGGTCGGCGATCTGATGCTGGACGAGGACGCGCACGAGGCGTTCCGGTCGGGCGAGCGGATCGAGCTGACCGCCACCGAGTTCGCCCTGCTCAGCTATCTGGCGCACAACGCCCGGCGGGTGCTGTCGAAGGCGCAGATCCTCGATCAGGTCTGGCACTACGACTTCGGCGGCGACGCGCACGTGGTGGAGCTCTACATCAGCTACCTGCGCAAGAAGATCGACGCCGGCCGGCCGGCCATGATCCACACGGTGCGAGGCGTCGGTTACGTCCTCAAGCCGGCGGCATGATCGCCCGACTCAGCCTGCGCACCCAGCTGAGCCTGCTGGTGGCCGGGCTGGTGTTGCTCGCCTGCGCCGCGGTCGGCGTGGCCAGCACGGTCGCGCTGCGGGGCTTCCTGCTGCAGCGCCTGGACCAGCAGCTGGCACTGGCGGGCAACCGCTACGCCGTCGCGCTGGAGCACAACGACCCGAACGACCACGACGCCGACAACGCCGCGACCACGACCCTGGGGCAGTCCGTCGGCACTCTCGGCGTGCGGATCTCCGGCGGCCAGGTCACGGAGGCCGGGGTGGTCGCCGAAGCCGGCTCGGCGCCGGTGCTGACCCAGTCCGATCGGCAGCTGCTGGCGCGGCTGACGCCCGGCAAGCACAGCATCGCGCTGGCCGGGCTGGGGGAGTACCGGGTGCTGGTCGCGGCCGGCCAGGACGGTGACATGCTGGTCACCGGCCTGCCCGAGCACCCGGTGCACGACACGCTGGGGCACGTCATCCTGGCCGAATCGGTGGCCTTCGCCGTGGTGGTGCTGGCCGGCGTCGGGGGTGGCCTGTTCGCCGTCCGGCGGGCGATGCGGCCGCTGAACGATGTCACCGCGACCGCGCTGCGCGTTTCCGAGCTGCCGCTGGCGGGCCGGCCGGAGCTGGCCGAGCGGGTGGAGGTCGCCCAGCCCGGTACCGAGGTGGGGCGGCTGTCGCTGGCGGTCAACCACATGCTGGATCAGGTGGAAGCGGCGTTGCAGGAGCGGCAGCGCAGCGAGGACAGGTTGCGGGAGTTCGCCGCCGACGCCAGCCATGAACTGCGGACCCCGGTGGCGGTGGTGCGCAGCCACAGCGAGCTCATCGCCCAGCAGGCGCCGCAGCTGCCTGCCGAACTGACCAACTCGTTGGAGCGGATCACCGCCGAATCCGCCCGGATGGGCCGGCTGGTGGACGAGTTGCTGCTGCTGGCCCGGCTCGACGCCGGCCAGCCGCTGCGCCGGGTCGAGGTCGACCTGTCACGGATCGCGGTCGACGCGGTGGACGATGCGCGGGTCACCGATCCGAGCCACACCTGGGTGCTGCGAGCACCGGCCGAACCTGTGCTGGTGCCCGGCGATCCGGACCGGCTGCAGCAGGTGCTGGTGAACCTGCTCAGCAACGTGCGCAACCACACCCCGTCAGGCACCCGGGCCGAGGTGAGCTTGACCGTCGCCGGGCCCTGGGCCCGGCTCGTGGTGCTCGACAACGGCCCGGGCATTCCGCCGGAGCTGCTGCCACGGATCACCGAGCGCTTCGTCAAGGGCGATGCCCGCCGCAACCGGGCCAGCAACACGACCGGCCTCGGCTTGTCCATCGTCGCGGGGGTGATCCACGCTCACGGGGGCCGCTTCCGGATGAGCAGCGAGCCTGGTTGCACGACTGCGGAGCTCGAGTTGCCGCTGGCCGCGGCGGGCTGACTCAGCCCGTCGCGCCGGCGCGGGCGCGTAGTGGCAGCCAGGTTGCGACCGCCATGATGGCCATGCCCAGGGGCACGTGCACGGCAGTCAGGTTGTCCTTGCCGTCATCGCGGATCGCGCCACCGAGGTAGGACTCCAGTACCAGCAGTACCAGTAGCGCGGCGATGCCGGCGATGAGATCCCGTCGCGGCCGCAGCTTCCACAGCGCCCAGCCGAGCGCGAGGACGGTCAGCAGCAGCGCGAGTTCCCCGCCGCGGGCGTGCACGTCGATCCAGCTGCCCGAGTCGTCCCGCCGGCCGTCGTGTTCGAGGAAGATGCCAGCCCACAGGCCTTGCAGCAGGACCGCCAGAGCGGCCAGCCCGGTGAGAGCGGTGAAGGTCCGGGTCCCGCCGGCGGTTGTCGCGGCGGTCGGGCGTTGCTGGGTGGTGGTGCCGGGCATGTCACTCCTCGAGGTCGATAGGTACCAATTGCCCCGTATCCCCAGGTTGCCGTGACGACTTCTGAAAACCCTCTTAAATCAGGACTTTCTCAGCATCACCGCCGGTGCGGTTCGTCGCTCGGCTCCGGGCTCTCCGAGTGCTCGTCGGGGCTACCGGAGTCCGATGCGGCGGGCGACCGGAGCGCGGCGGTCGGGCCGCCGCGCTCCGGCTCGCTGCTGCCCTGGGGGGAGCCGGACGGCAGCGCTGGAGGCGTGGGGATTGCCGGGCTGACGGCCGGCAGCGGTCGTGCGGTCCGGGCCGCAACGGTCGGGGTGCGCGCCGGTGAGGACATCATCCGGTGACCGGGAACCGCCGCCGGTGCGGCCGTTTGCGCTGCGCTGCGGGCGGGGCCGGCCGGAACCCCAGGCTCATGCAGCCGGGTTTCGGCCGCGGCGCCGGAGGCCGCCAGTGACACTGCCACCACGGCGGCCACGAGCATCGATCTACGCGAGGCGCGCCGGGGTTGCAGTGCGGCCAGCAGCGGTCCTGACGGTGCCGGGCAGTCGCGCCCGAGCTGAGCAAGCCCGTCGAGAAAGCGCGCCAGCGCGTGGACGTCACCGCCGATGCCCGACTCGGTCAGCACGTCGGGCACATCGGGGGGCGGTGTGGCGCGGAATCTCGTCATCTCATCCTCGTCATCGTCCAGGTGACTCATCTGGTTACCTGCCCGGCGCCGAGCAGCTCACGCAAGCGCAGCAGCCCGCGGCGTTGCAGTTGTTTGACCGCCCCCTCCGATCGCTTCATCGCCTCGGCGACCTGCGCCACCGACAGCCCCGCGACGATGCGCAGCACGATCACCTCGGCCTGATCGTCGGGCAGCCTGGCAAGGACGGCGGCGAGTCCCGCGCCGTCGAGCCGCTCCATCGCCTCGGCCTCCGCGGAGGCGACCGTGGGCAGCGGCAATCCCTCGTCGAGCACGACGAGCGTCGGCCGGCGATGCTGTCGGCGGTAGTCATCGACCAGTCGTGCGTGCGCCACCGAGTAGACGAAGCTGCGCAGCGCGGTCACTGTGCCGTGAAATCGTGGCAACCGGGCGAACACCGACACGAACACGTCGTTGACCGAGGCCTCGGGATCGGTGGCCCCCCGGGCGCGGAAGTAGCCCAGCACACCCGGCGCCAGGCTGCGGTAGACGCAGGTCAGGGCGAACTCGTTGCCCTGCCGGGCAGAGTCCAGGATGTCGTCGTTCAACTCGATCGCCACAGGGGTCCAACCGGGTGACACGAAGGGGCTGGCGGCTCGTTCTCGACGCCCAGGCGGGCATCACAGAGCTACACCACCGGTAGTAGCCACGCAAGTTCGTGACGACTTCGTCATGCCGCTGCGCCGTGGTGACGGTGCTGACGATGGTGCGCGTAACCAGCAACCGGCCGCGGGCGATAACCACTGTGCGACCCCCGTCCCCCGCAGGAGGTACCCGTGCTCAGAGGCGCTCGCCTGCTCGCCGTCACTGTCATCGGCTGTGCCCTGGCGGTGGCGGTCACGCTGATCGGCCTGTCCGGCTCACCCCGGCCCGCCGCCAGCGGTGCCGCCCGATCGACGGCAGTGGCGCCGGTGGCTGACCCGCGGCTGGCGGCGTTGCGGGCCAGGCTGACGGCGGCCGGTCAGGACGCCGCCACCATCCGGCGACAATTGCTTGCGTTGCAGGCGAAACTCGCACAGCAGCTCGCCACGCCCGCACCGGTGGCGAGTTCGTGGCGGCCGCAACTGCCGCCGGTCCCGCCCCAGCAGTCGGCGACCCGGCGGGCGCCGGCGCCGATCGTCGCGGGGCCGGTGGCGCCGGCGCCGAGCAGCTCGCCCAGACGCGCCCAACCGCCACCCTCCTCGCCCCCGGCCGATGAGGGCGGCTCGCCGACCGCGACCCCGACTAGGAGTGACGATGACTAGGCGCAACCGTGGCTGGGCACCGGCGCTGGTGCTGGTCCCGGGCGCTGCCGCGGCCTTCGCGGGGCTGGTCGGATGGGCGGTGCACACCGAACCCCAGCCGGTGACGGTGCCGGTAGCCGCACCGCGCCCGGCCACGCCGCCGATGAGCGCCCAGGAACTGGCGCTGTTGCGCGCGCAGGACCGGCAGGATCGAGAACTTGCCGTGTTGCAGGCACGATTGCGCACCGTGTCGGCGCAGTTGGATGCGATGCGCCGGACCGGCGCCCCGGCCGCGAGTGGTGTGCCCGGGGGTGCACCTGGCTCCGTTACCCCGGCACCCGTCACCGTGCAAGTCGGCCCGATGCCCAGCACCGGTCCGGTAACAGGCGCTGCGGCGTCCCCGCCGCCGGCGGCACCGTCGACAGCGCCGGTAGCCGTGACACCGCCGTCGGCGGCGCCGCCGCCACCGACCCAGACGACGACCGGGGCCTCCGGCGCCAAGCGATGAACGCCACGCTGTGCCGGCACCGCTTCGACGCGATGGCCTCCACCGTCGATGTCCAGCTCTGCACGGACGACCCGGCTGCGCAACGGATCTTCGACCGGGTGGAAGCGGCGTTCGCCGCGGTGGAGCGCGGCTGCAGCCGATTCCTGGCTGACAGCAGCCTGATGCGGGCGAACCGGGCCGGCGCTGACTGGTGCGCGGTGTCCGAGCCCTGCCTGCAGGCGTTGCAGGCCGCGTACCTGGCCTATGCCTGCACCGACGGCAGGTTCGACCCGCGGGTGCTCGGCGACCTGGAGCGGCTCGGTTACGCCGGCACCTTCAGCACCGTGCTCGACTCGGATGAAACCGTGCTCGACTCGGATGAAACGGTGGTGCCCGACCGGGTCGGGCCGGTGTGGCAGCCGGAATTCCGTACGGCGCCGCCGTCGGTGCGGATCGGCCTGCACCCGGTTGACCTGGGTGGCATCGCCAAGGGCGTGGCCCTGCGCCGGGCCCGGGATCTGATCCGGTCGGAGGTATCGGATTTTTGCCTCACCGCCGGCGGGGATTGTTACCTCGGGGGCGGCCCGGTGGATGGCTCGCCGTGGCTGGTGGGGGTCGAAGACCCGGCCGGCGGCTCGGCGCCACGCGCCGTGCTGGCGCTGTCGGACACGGCCTGCGCGACCAGCTCGGTACGGGTACGGCAGTGGCGGCGCGGGGGCCGCCGGCTGCACCACCTGATCGACCCGCTGACCGGTGAGCCGGCCGATTCCGGCCTGCTGGCCGTCACCGTCACCGACTCCGACCCGGTCTGGGCCGAGGTATTGACGAAGCTGCTGTTCCTGGCCGGTGCGGCTGCCGTCGAAGCTCGCGCCGAACGGCTGGGGATCGCCGCTCTCTGGTTCGACGAGGACAGCCGTTTCGGCTGCAGCAGCGCGATGGCGCCGGCGGTGCGGTGGTGGTCGCGATGAGCGGGAGCCGGCGACGAACCGGCAACCGGTGGTGGGCGTGGACGGCCGGCGTGGCTCTCAGCAGTGCGCTCACCGCCGGGCTGGTCGGACTGGTTGCGCAGCGGCTGGCTCATGATCGGATGGCGCCGTGGGTGCTGGGCCGCGCGGGCGGTGTGCTGGCCTACCTGCTGCTGGTTGCGCTGGTCTCCTCCGGCTTGCTGCTGTCTCACCCCGCCCGGTTCCGCTACCGGATCGGTCCGGCGCAACGGATCCGGCTGCACGCGCTGCTGGCGGCCCTGACCGCCAGCTTCACCGTGCTGCACGTGATCGCGCTCAGCATCGACCGCTATGCAGGGGTCGGCTGGTGGGGTGCGCTGGTGCCGGCCGGCTCGTCCTATCGTCCCGTCCCGGTATCGCTCGGGGTGCTCGGGTTGTGGTCGGGTGCAGCCGCCGGGCTGACCGCGGCGGGAGCCGGCCGGTTGCCCCGGCGGATCTGGTGGCCGCTGCACAAGCTGGCCGCGGTCAGCCTGGTGCTGTGCTGGCTGCACGCCACCCTCGCCGGTAGCGATGCTTCGGCACTGCGCTGGTACTACATCGGGTCGGCCTTGCCCGTGATCGCTCTGGCGATGAGCCGCTACGCCGCCGCCGGCCCGGCAGAGCGCGTGCGGGGCCGGCTCTCGTGACCAGCGGATGCCAGCCCGACCAGCGTTTCGCCGGTGGCGCCTGGGCAGACACCGTAGGCAGCATGCTGATCGAGCGGCCGGTGCACTTCATCGATGCCACGGCGACGACTTCGCTCGACGCGCACGACTTGTCCGAGCACCTGCGCAGGTGGGGCCCGCTGCCCGCGGCAGCAGCTGCGGACCGCATGATTGCCCAGCTTCGCCGGGCTGGGCTGTCCGGTCACGGCGGCGCGCACTTTCCCGTGTACCGAAAATGGGAAGCTCAGCTCGGCAGGGCGGCGGCAGGCGCGGTGCTGGTCGCCAATGCGGCCGAGGGTGAGCCACTCAGCGCCAAGGATGCGGCGCTGCTGCAACTGCGACCGCAGCTGGTGCTGGACGGACTCGCCATCGCCGCCGACGCACTCGGCGCGCACCGGCGCATCCTGTGGTTGCACGACTCGGCGACGGCCAGCCGCGCCGCACTCGAGCATGCCCTCGACCAACGTCGCGAGCGATTTCCGGCCGAGCCTGCGCCGACCATCCGGCTGGTGCCTGCCAGCTATCTCGCCGGCGAATCGTCGGCGGTGGCCCGAGCGCTGGCCGGCGGCCCGGCGCTGCCCTCCTTCCAGGCGGTGAGCGGCCGCCTGGAAAGCACCGACGGGCAGCCGCTGATCGTGCACAATGTCGAGACACTGGCGCGCATTGCCCTGCTGAGCCGGGGGATCGCTCACCGCAGCAGGCTGTTCACGGTGGCTCACCGCGGGCTGCGTACGGTCACCGAAGCGCTGCACGGTGACCCCCTGGGCGCGGTGCTGGCGGCCGCGGGCCATGTCGAGCCGTGCACCGCGGTGTTGGTCGGTGGCTACGGCGGGCAGTGGCTGAGCGGGGCCGAGGCGAGCTGGCTGCCGTCCGGGCAGGTCGGCGGCGCCGGAGTGCTGCTGCCACTGGCACCCGGCGACTGCGGATTGCGCTGCACCGCGGCGATCGTGGAGTACCTCGCCGAGGCCGGCGCCGGTCAGTGCGGCCCGTGCCAGTTCGGATTGCCGGCGCTGGCCGAGTTGCTGGCCCAGCTGGCGGAGGCGGACCTGCCGTTGCGCGAGGTCCCCCGGCTACCCCGCATGCTTGCCCAGCTGAACCGGCGCGGTGCGTGCAACCTGCCCGACGGGGCGGTTCAGCTCGTCACCAGTGCGCTGTCCGTGTTCGCCGCCGACGTCCAGGCGCATCTGAGGGCTCGCCGTTGCGATGCCTGACGAGGTCCTGATGGTCGATCCCACCCGGTGCACCGGAGTGGGCGTGTGCGCGCATCTGGCCGCGGACCTGGTGTCGATGGACGACTGGGGCTTTCCCATCGTGGCGGGTACCAGCCTGCCCGGGAACGCTCGCCGGCGTGCGGTGCGGGCGGTGCGCGCGTGCCCGCGATCGGCTCTGCTGTTGGTGGACCGGAACGCTGAAAGCCGGCCGGTCGACGAGGGGTCGCGACCGGCCGGCCCGAGGTCGCCGGGCTAGCGGCGACCAGCAGGTGGCGGCTACCTGGCGCCGCTGCTCACCAGCGCTGACGGCTGGGCCGCCGGCTCCGGCTGGCCGGTGCTGGTTGCTCGTGGCCGTCGGCCACGTCGGTACCCCAGCAGGCAGGCCGTGGCTGCCAGGCACAGCGCGGTGATCGCCAGCTTCTGCAGTGGTGAGCGGATCGGCGCCTGCGAAATGATGGTGCGGCGAGCGACCGTGCGGCTCTGCACCGTCCAATCGAAGCTGCTGCGCACCGGCGCCAAGCCGGCCCGGTAGACGGTCAGCTGCACCCGGGACCGGCCGCCGGCGGCAATCTCCACCGGCGCGCTCCACCCGTTGTCCGGAAGCGGCTCCGCGGTGATCGCGCCGGAACTGGCGCCGCGCGAATCGACGAACTCAAGCGTCACCCGAGTGATCTGCCCGGGTGCCGGGCGCCGGGTGTCGAACAGGCCGATCAGCGCCACATTCTTGCCCGGCTGGTTGGGCTTGACCGACAGCGTCTGCTGCAGGTCCTGCACCTGCGCGTCGGCACCGGCGGTCTGCGGCGCGCTTGCCCGGACGAATTGCGGCTCGCGCGCCGGCTGGCTGCTGGTGAGCACGGCGGCCAGGCCCAGTACGAGCACGGCAGCCAGCACCTCGGCAATGACCGTGCGACTGGCCAGCGCGCGAACAGGTCGGCGCAGCATCCGGAAATTGATCAGCCCGAGCAGCCCGACGACGAGGAAGAGCGAGATCTTCACCAGGAGGGTCCGTCCGTAGAAGGTGGCGACCGCGGCGTCCACCGAGACCACCGCTTCGCTGCTGAGGTAGAGGCCGGTGGCCACCAGCACCGCCACGCAGAGCGTGGCCGGCCAGGCGAAGCCGCGGAGCACGGTCCGGATCCGCTCCGGACGCCCTGCCAGCAACACGCAGGTTGGACATCCGATCCACACTGCTGCTGCCAGCAGATGTGCCGCATCGGCGAGCACATAGCTGGGACCGGCATTCACGTTGTGCCCGACGACGGCCGAGCCGACGCCGATCGCAGCGATTGCGACCGCAGCGAGCAGCCGCCACCAACCGGCCGGCCGACCGGCCTTGCCCAGCCGCGCCCACATCAGTCCCGCGAGCAGCAGCAGGCCCGCCTCGCGGCCCAGCCAGCCTTGCCCATACCTGCCGCCGAGAGCCGTCAGCACACCGCTGGACCGGGTTTGTAGCAGCAGCAGGGCGGCTGCCGTGGTGGCCGCGCCGAGGGCGCCCAGCGCACTCACCCGGGCGCACCGGTCGACCAACGGTTGCTCACCGGCCCGTCGCCGCGCCAACTCGGCAGCGAGCACGCCACCCAGAGCCAGCGCGAGGCCGCAGAACAACACCCAGCGCAGCAGCACCTCGCTGCGAGAGGGATGTGGTTCTCGCTCGCCGGCGGCGAGCACCGACTGCCCGATGCCGAACACGATCACCCCGCTCGTGCGGTGCAGGTCGTCACGGGACAGCGTGGCCCAGTTCAACCGGTAGGCACTGTGCGGTAGTTCCGGAAGGCTGCCGGTCACGGTGACCGGCTCCTCGGTGTCACCGTCCGCACTGCTCGACGTGATGCGGAGCCCGGTGATCGGGTAGTTGCGGCCGTGACTGTCGGTGAGCGCCAGGTGGGTGGCGCCCAATACCACCGACTCGCTGAAGTTCAGCTGCAGCTCGCTGGGCGCCGCTGCCAGCGACGCGCCGTCAGCGGGGTTGCTGGCGCTCAGGTAGGCATGTGCGCTCGCACCTGGCGCGGCGAACACGAGCATGATCAGCATGCCGGCCAGGGCGATCGCCAAGGCGGCGGGGCGGCGGCACATCACAGCACCGGTACGTGCGACAGCACCACCGCGCCGTCGGTGATGGTCACGAGCTCGCCGGACCGGACGGCGTCGGCGGTGTTGTCGTAGACGAGGTAGTACGTCTGGCCGGCGCGCAGGGTGTGTCCCTGCTTCATCAAGGCGACCTTGCTGAGGCTGAGCTTGCGTGCCTCGCTCGTCAACACCGGCGGATGTGCTGTCGCCGCCTGGAAGACGGTGGCCTTCTCGGTGTCCAGTACGACATAGGACAGCGTGATCAGACCGCCGTCGGCCACCACGGCGACCTGGGAGAAACGGACTCCGGTGAGCTTCTCCATCGCCGCGCTCTGCGGCACCACCCGGCCGGACGTGCTGCTCGCTTCGGCCAGACGCTGCC
>DATAKO010000155.1:0-10336 GCA_036261575.1 Jatrophihabitans sp. | reverse complement strand
GGCAGCTCGACCAGCGACTTGGCCGTCTCGATCTCGACGATGATGTCGTTGGTCTTGACCGTGTCGCCCGGCTGCACCTTCCAGCTGACGATCTCGGCCTCGGTCAGCCCCTCACCGACGTCGGGCAGCTTGAATTCCTTCAGTTCAGCCATTGTTGTCGAATCCCCAATGATTCACAGGTAGAGATCAGTAGGACAGCGAGCGGTCGACGGCGTCGAGGATGCGGTCGACGTCGGGCAGCCACTCCTCCTCGATCCGGCTCGGCGGGTACGGCGTGTCGAAACCGCCGACGCGCAGCACCGGCGACTCCAGCGAGTAGAACGCCTGCTCCTGAACCCGTGCGGCAACCTCGGCGCCCATGCCCAGGTTCACCGAAGCCTCGTGCACCACGACCACGCGGCCGGTCTTGCGAACCGACGCCAGCACCGGTCCCATGTCCAGCGGCGACAGCGTGCGCAGGTCCACCACCTCGATCGAATGACCGTCCTCGGCGGCGGCGGCGGCCGCATCCAGGGCGGTGGCAACCATCGGGCCGTACGCGATCACGGTTGCGTCGGAACCCTCCCGGACCACCCGGGACTGGTGCAGGCCCAGCCCTGACTGCTCGGTGTCCACCTCGCCCTTGGCCCAGTACCGGCGCTTCGGCTCGAAGAACACCACCGGGTCGTCACAGTCGATCGACTGCCGCAGCAACCAGTAGGCGTCGGAGGGATTGGCGCAGGTCACCACCTTCAGCCCCGCGGTATGGGCGAAGTAGGCCTCCGGCGACTCGCTGTGATGCTCGACCGCGCCGATCCCACCGCCGTACGGGATCCGGATCACGATCGGCATCCGGATCGCGCCCAGCGAGCGGTTGTGGAACTTGGCGACCTGGCTGACGATCTGGTCGAAGGCGGGGTAGACGAAGCCGTCGAACTGGATCTCGCAGACGGGCCGGTAGCCCCGGATCGCGAGCCCGACCGCAGTGCCCAGGATGCCGGATTCACCGAGCGGCGCGTCGATCACCCGGTCCTCGCCGAAGTCCTTCTGCAGGCCGTCGGTGATCCGGAAGACGCCACCCAGCTTGCCGACGTCCAGGCCCATCACGAGCACCTTGGGATCGGCTTCCATCCGGTTCCGCAGCGCCGCGTTGAGCGCGGCGGCCATGCTCAGGTTAGGCATGAACGGCCCCCTGGGAAGGCTCGAAGGAGTTGAGGTACTCGGCGTACTCGGCCTTCTGCGCGGCCAGCTCGTCGGTCATCTCGGCGAACACCTGGTCGAACGGCGACAGCGGGGAGGGGTCGGGCAGGTTGCGACAGGCCTCGCGGATGCGCACCGCGAGCGCCTCGGACTCCTCGTCGATGCCGTCGAAGAAGTCCTGGCCGATGCCCGCCTCGCGCACGAGGTAGGCGCGGACCCGTTCGATCGGGTCTCGCAGCCGCCAGGTCTCCAGCTCATCGCTGAGGCGGTAGCGGGTCGGGTCGTCGGAGGTGGTGTGCGCGCCCATCCGGTAGGTGTAGGCCTCGATGAGCGTCGGGCCCTGACCGGAGCGGGCCTCGTCCAGGGCCACTCGCGACACCGCGAGGCAGGCCAGCACGTCGTTGCCGTCAATCCGGATGCCCGGAAAGCCGAAGCCGGCGGCGCGGTGGAACAGCGGCACCCGGGTCTGCCGCTCCAGCGGCTCGGAGATTGCCCACTGATTGTTCTGGCAGTAGAAGACCACCGGCAGGTTTCCCGCGGCGGCCCAGATGAAGGCCTCGTTCACGTCGCCCTGACTGGACGCGCCGTCGCCGAAGAAGGCCAGCACGGCGGTG
Organism: Jatrophihabitans sp.; assembly: GCA_036261575.1. GTDB lineage: Bacteria > Actinomycetota > Actinomycetes > Mycobacteriales > Jatrophihabitantaceae > Jatrophihabitans_A. Next base: position 8,543 of record DATAKO010000155.1, on the reverse strand, counting down.
TCCCGATCGACCTCGCCGGTGCCGACGGCGCCGTCGCGCGCCACCCCCATCGCGTAGCCCACCGCGTGCAGGGTCTGCGCGCCGAGCACGATGGTGTAGAGGTTGAAATTGTTCTCGTTCGGGTTCCAGCCGCCCAGGCTCACTCCGCGGAACATGCCGAGCAGCGTGACCGGATCGACGTCGCGGCACCACGCCACGCCGTGCTCGCGGTAGGTCGGAAAGGCCATGTCCTGCCGGCGCAGCGCCCGGCCGGCACCGACCTGAGCGGCCTCCTGGCCGAGGCAGGACGCCCACAGCCCGAGTTCACCCTGCCGCTGCAGCGCGGTCGCCTCACCGTCGAAGCGGCGGACCAGGGCCAGGTCGCGATACAGCGACTTGATCTCGTCATCGGTGATGGACAGTGGGAAGTCCGGGTGCTCGACCCGGGTGCCTTCCGGGGTGAGGAGCTGGACCAGGTCCGGCTCCGGTGGTACCTCGCCGTGCAACGACATCGCGAATACTCCTCGCCTCTGCTACGCCGGTCCGCGGGATCGCCGGGTGGCGTGTGGGTAGGGCCCAGACGGTGGTGCGGTGGCCGGTTGGCGACGGGTACTCGGGGATGGTGAGCCCCGCCACTGACGACTCCTACTCGTCATAGTTGCATGAACTCATACCACCCGGTCGCGGCGGCACCAATTTCACGCACAGTTCTGCTCGTACTGTGGACGGATGGAGGAGAAGAGAGCTCGACGGGTGGTGGATGCCCTGCGCGAGCGCGGTATCGACGCGCACGTCGCACATGCCGGCGTGTACCGCTTCGGGGTCCGGGTGGTGATCGGCGACGGCCGCGAGGCCGAGTGGGACACCGACGACACCGCCGGCCTGGAGGCCCAGGTGCTGCAGGACGGTGACCTGGTCGGCTTCGTCCCGGTGATCGAGGGCTCGGCCGATTTCGACGATGCCCGGACGATCGAGGCGATCGCATCCACCGACTACGACCAGCCGATCGCGACCAGAAGGCCCGGCGGCAGCCCGGACGGGCCGCCGCTGCTACCGGACGAGGGCGTCTTCCAGCGGTTTCAGGACGGTTTTCGCTGAGTAGATTTCGGCCGGGCAGCCCGCTACCGTCAGCTGTGACGCTGGTCATAGCCTGAGCAGGAGGCGGTCGTGAACATCTCCGAGATCCTGAGCCGCAAGGGCAGTGCCGTGGTGACCGTCGCCCCGACCGCGACGGTGGCCGAGGTGGTCGCAGTGCTCGCCGAGCACCGGATCGGTGCGGTACCGGTCCTGTCCGGCGGCCGGCTGGCCGGCATCGTGTCCGAACGCGACATCGTCCGGCAGCTCGCCGCGCGGGGGGCCGGCATCATGACCCTGCCGGTGGCGGAGCTGATGACCGTCGAGCTGGTCACCGCTGCCCCGACCGACTCGCTCGACGGGATCGCCGGCCTGATGACAGAGCGCCGGATCCGCCACCTGCCGGTGCTGTCCGGCGAGCAGTTGACCGGCATCGTGACGATCGGTGACGTGGTCGCGGCGCGGCTGCGGGAGCTGGAAACGACCCGGGCCCAGCTGGAGAACTACATCAGCCAGGGCAGCTGAGCCGCAGCATCAGGCGGCCGGTGGATCAGGCCGCGAGTTCGGCCGGCAGCGGCTGCCGGTGCACGACGACCAGCCGCGACACCGCGCGGGTCCAGGCCACGTACAGCCGGCGCAGCCCGGCGACCCTGGACGGCTCGGCCGTCACGATCTCAGCCGGCTCGAGCAGCACCACCGAGTCGTACTCGAGCCCCTTGGCCACGCTCGCCGGCACCACGGTGACCCGCTCGGCGTCCTCCTCGGCGCCTGAGGGGTCCAGCCGGCCGACCGGAATGCCGGCCCCGGCGAGCTGCTCGGCGACCTCGGCCAGCCGCGCATCGGGCACGATGACCGCGATCGATCCCTCGACGGCCAGGCAGCGGCGCACCGCACTCGGCACGTCGTCGGTGTAGGTCAGCGCGTCCTCGCCCGCGCGTACCGACGTGGCCGGTGGTACCTCGGCAGCGATGTGCGGCAGCAGCCGGTTCGCGATCGCGAGCACCTCGCCGGGCACCCGGTAACCGGTGGTCAGCGGCGAGATGGTGGCCGCGGGCTGGCCGAGGTGGGCCAGCGTCGCCGGCCACGAGCCGGGAGCCCAGGCGGTGGTCGCCTGGGCAAGGTCGCCGAGGACGGTGATGGAGCCGAGCGGGCATCGCCGGGCCACCGCCCGGCACTGCATGGCAGACAGGTCCTGCGCCTCGTCGACCACCACGTGCACGTAGCTCTCGGCACCGGTGATCAGACCGGCCAGCTCGTCGGCGAGCACGAGATCCGCGGTCGACAGCGCGGCCTGCCGGGGGGTGCGCGGCGCGCGCTGCCAGGCCAGCGATTCCAGCTCGGACGGGCTCAACACCGTCGCGGCACAGCGTTGGGCGAAGGACCGGTCGGTGTAGAGCCGGACCAGCACCTCGCGCGGGTCCAGGGCGGGCCAGACCGCGTCCACGAACTCCTTGACCTGTGGTGACCGGGCCACCTTGCGGGTCTCGGCATCACTCGGCGCGCCGCCGGCATCCTCCCGCTGGCGCCGGACGTCCTGGGCCAGCAGGTTGCGCAGTCGCTCCCGGGCACTGTCCCAGCGCAGTTCGCCGGCCACCATCGCCCGCCGCGCATCGTCGACATACCGCCGGCACCGCTCCACCGGGATCCGGTAGCGCTTGGTTCCGACGATCGGCACCACGTCCTGCTCGGGCTTGCGGATGTTGCTGTGCACCGCGCGCCGCAGCACGTCCGCCATCCGGGCATCGCCCTTGAGCACGGCCGTATCGAGTTCGTCCACCCCCCTGACCGGGTAGGCGCCCACCAGCTCGTCCACCGTGGTCTGCTGGATCCCGTTTTCGCCGAGCGCGGGCAGCACCTGGGCGATGTAGCGCAGGAAGGCGCTGTTCGGGCCGACCACCAGCACGCCCGAGCGCCGCAGCCGCTCCGGGTAGCTGTAGAGCAGGTACGCGGCCCGGTGCAGGCCGACCGCGGTCTTGCCGGTGCCGGGCGCGCCCTGGATGCACAGCGAGGTGTCCAGCTCGGCTCGAACCAGCTCGTCCTGATCCGGCTGGATGGTGGCGACGATGTCGCGCATCGGCCCGACCCGGGGCCGTTCGATCTCCTCCCGCAGCAGGTCCGAGCGCAGCCCCAGCTCCTCCCCGGCGTCCAGGTGCTCGTCCTCGAAGGAGGTCAGCACGCCGTTGTGGAAGCCGAACCGGCGACGCAACCGCACTCCCTGACGGTCGTGCGCACTGGCCCGGTAGAACGGTTGGCTGATCGGCGCCCGCCAGTCGATGACCATCGGCTCGCCGTTCTCGTCGCGAATGTGCCTGCGCCCGATGTGGAAGGCCTCGCCGGACGGGTGGCTGTCGTCCGGGTCGCGGTCGGTGCGGCCGAAGAACGGCGGCGCGTCGGCGTCGGCGTTCAGGTGCCGCAGCCGCTCGGCGCGCAACCGGCCCAGGCTCTCGCTTGCCAGCGCGTCCACCCCGTAGTCGGCGATCGCGCCGGCGGTCTCGCGCATCCGCTCCAGGCTCTCCAGCGAAGCGTTCAGATGTTCCCGTTCGGCCAGCAGCTGCGGATCGTCGCTCACGATTTGTCAACGCTAGTCACGCCCGCAAGCCATTTTCTCCGGTCCCGTTCGAAGCGGTGCCGGGCTGGCAGACTGAGCCGGTGAGTCCACGCCACGCCGCCGACCAGCCGGGCCGCGACGCCGGCACCGCCGAGCACCGGCGGTTGGCCGAATCACCCGCGGCGACCGACGCCTGGCGGCTGTGGGGCCCCTACCTGTCCGGACGGCAGTGGGGCACCGTGCGGGAGGACTATTCCGCCGACGGGGATGCCTGGAGCTACTTCCCGTTCGAGCAGGCACAGGCGCGGGCCTACCGCTGGGGCGAGGACGGGCTGGGCGGCATCTGCGACCGGTTCGGGTTTCTCAATTTCGGCCTGGTTCTCTGGAACGGTCGCGATTGCCGCCTGAAGGAGCGGCTGTTCGGCCTCACCAACCCGCAGGGCAATCACGGCGAGGACGTCAAGGAATACTGGTGGGCCGCCGACGCCACCCCCACCCACTCCTACGCGCAATGGCTTTACCGTTATCCCCAGGCGGCATTTCCCTACCAACAGCTGGTCATCGAGAATGCCGGCCGGTCCCGCGCTGAGCCCGAGTACGAGCTCGCCGACACCGGTGCGCTCGCCGGCAACCGCTACTTCGACGTCACCGTCAGCTACGCCAAGGCAGCCCCGGACGACATCGCGATCCGGATCAGCGCGACCAACCACGGGCCCGATCCGGCCCCGCTGCACCTGCTGCCGCAGCTGTGGTTCCGCAACACCTGGGACTGGGGTCGTGACGACCGGCGCCCCAGCATCGGCCCGGTCCAGCTGCCCGGCGAGGTTCGGGCGGTAGCTGCCGAGCACGACCTGCTCGGCCGGTACCTGCTGGTGGCGCAGGGAAGCCCCCGGCTGCTTGCCTGCGACAATGCGACGGACGCGGTGCGACTGTTCGGCTCGGCGGCCAACCCCTCGCCGTACCCGAAGGACGGCATCGGCCGGTGCGTCGTCGAGCAGGACGCCGGCGCCGTGCGGCCGGACGGGACGGGCACCAAGGCGGCGTTCTGGTATCGCTTCGAGGAGGTTCCACCGGGCGCGACGGTCCAGGTGCAGCTGCGACTGGCCTCCGAGACGGTGGGCGAGCAACCCTTCGGCCCGTCCTTCGACGCTGTTTTCATCGATCGGGCAAGGGAGGCGAATGAGTTCTACGCCAGCGTCATCCCGCCCGAGCGATCGGCCGAGGATGCCGCGGTGGCCCGGCGCGCGTTCGCGGGCCTGCTCTGGGGCAAGCAGCTTTACCGTTACGACGTAGGGCAATGGCTCGACGGCGACCCTGCCCAACCGGCACCACCGCAGCAGCGCCAAGCGGCCGGCGCTCGCAACACGAGCTGGCGCCACGTCAGCCTGGCCGACGTGATCTCGATGCCCGACGAGTGGGAATACCCCTGGTTCGCGTCCTGGGATCTGGCCTTTCACTGCGTCACGCTGGCGCATGTCGATCCGCAGTTCGCCAAGGACCAGCTGGTGCTGTTGTGCCGGGAGTGGGCGATGCACCCGGATGGGCAATTGCCCGCCTACGAATGGGCATTCGGCGACGTCAACCCGCCGGTGCATGCCTGGGCGGCATGGCAGGTCTACGTCCTGGACGGCCGCGGCGACCGTGACTTCCTGGTGCGGGTCTTCACCAAGCTGCTGCTCAACTTCTCCTGGTGGGTGAACCGCAAGGACGCCGACGGCTCGAACCTGTTCGAGGGCGGCTTCCTCGGCATGGACAACATCAGCCTGTTCGACCGGTCCGCGCCGCTGCCGCCCGGCTACCGGCTGGAGCAGTCCGACGCCACGGGCTGGATGGCCTTCTACTGCTTGTCGATGCTGCGGATCGCCCTGGAGCTCGCTCGCTGGGACGTCGCCTTCGACGACCTGGCAACCAAATTCCTGGAGCATTTCCTGGCCATCTCACAGGCGCTGTCCCGCTTCGGCAGCCAGTCGGTGTCGCTGTGGGATGAGCAGGACGGCTTCTACTACGACGTGCTGGTGCGCGGCGACGGCAGCTACCAGCAACTGCCGGTCCGGTCCATGATCGGGCTGCTGCCGCTGCTGTCGGTGGCGCTGGCCCCGGACTGGGTACAGCGCGAACTGCCCGACTTCACCGCACGGCTGGACTGGTTGCGCCGCCGGCGGCCGGAGCTCACCGGGCCGGTGGTTTTCGAACACGGTGCCGGCGGCCAGCACATCACCCTGGCGTTGCTGAATCCCGAGCGTTACCAGCGGGTGCTGCACCGGATGCTCGATGAGGATGAGTTCCTCTCCCCGCACGGCATCCGGTCGTTGTCAGCGGCCTACCGGGACGGTTTCCTCACCGACGTCGACGGCCAGCAACTGTCCATCCGCTACAACCCGGGCGAGTCGGATTCTCCCCTGTTCGGGGGCAATTCCAACTGGCGCGGGCCGATCTGGTTTCCGGTCAACGTGCTGCTGGCCGATGCGTTGCGCACCTACTGCCAGGGACACGGCGCCGACCTGCAGGTGGAGCTGCCCACCGGATCGGGCCAGTCCCGGCCACTGCGCGAGGTGGCCGACGAGCTCGATGAGCGGCTGGTCGCGCTGTTTCGCGCCGGCCCGGACGGCCGGCGCCCGGGCGATCCGCGGGATGCCGCGGTGGGCTGGCCGCCCACCTTCAGCGAGTACTTCCACGGCGATACCGGGCAGGGGTTGGGCGCCTCGCACCAGACCGGCTGGACCGCGCTGGTCGCTCACCTGATCTGCTACCGGCCGGGCAGCGCCGCCTGATCGACGCCGCCTGATTGACGCCGCCTGATCCGGGCCGGCCGGTTCCAGGCCGGCCGGAGCGCGACTGCCCAACTACCGGGCGGCCGCAGCGCCGCTACCCGAACCGGCTGAGCGGTCCGGGCAGCGGCTCGGGTCGGTCGGCGATCAGGACGACCGCTTGCGACGGCGGGCAGCGACGGTCAACCCGAAGCCGAACAGCGCGATCGTGAGCGCCCAGCCGGCGGTGGCACGCGGATCGGTGTCCGGCCCGGTGTTTGCCAGCCCGCCACCGGACGACGTGCTGCCGGCACCGCCCGTCCCGCCGCCGGAGGCTGCGGCCGAGATGACGGTGGCTGTCTCCAGGTACCGCGGGTGGCCGTCCGGCCCGGCGCCCGCCGCGACGAAGGTGTGCCTACCCAGCCGGTCGGGCACCGTGATGGTGGCGGCGAACGCACCCGAGGCGTTGGCGTTGACGTGCGCGAGCACGGCCGGGGATGAGTAGATGCCGATGGTGACGGTGGCGCCGGAGGCGAACCCGCTGCCGTTCAGGTGCAGCACCTGGCCCACCGCGGCATGGCCAGGCACCCCGTTGAGGGTCCCCGCGCTGGCAGGCAGCACCGCCGAGAGCACCACCGCGGCGGCCGGAGCCACCGTGACGGTGAGGGACTGGCTGGCATCCGGCGCGACCCCGTTGGAGGCCGTCACGGTCAGCGTGAAGTCACCGGACTGGGTGGCGCTGCCGGCCAGGGTGGCCGTGCCGTCACCGTTGTCGTGGAAGCTCACGCCGGCCGGCAGCGGGCCGGTGGCGGTCAGCGTGACCGGGGACGCGGGCACGCCGGCCTGGGTGGTCACCGTGAACGAGCCTGCCACGCCCTGCGTGAAGGAGGCCCGGTTGGCGCTGGTGATCGCCGGCGGCCCGTCCACGGTCAGGGTGAAGACCTGCGTCGCATCCGGCGCGGCCCCGTTGCCGGCGGTGAAGGTCAGCGAGTAGACACCACCGGTGGTCGCGGTCCCCGCCAGCGTCGCGGTGCCGTCACCGTTGTCGGCAAAGCTGATCCCGGACGGTAGCGCACCGGCCTCGGTGAGCGCCGGCGGCGTCGGGAAGCCACCGGCGGTGCTGACGGTGAAGCTGCCGGCACTGCCGGCGGTGAACGTGGTGTGGTCGGCGCTGCTGAACGCGCTGGTCTCGGCCACCGTCAGGGTGAACGCCTGGTCGGTGTGGCCGGCCGCGTTGGTGGCGGTCAGGGTCAGCGGGTAACTGTTACCTTGACCGGCAGCCGGGGTACCAGCCAGCGTGGCGGTGCCGTCACCGTTGTCGGTGAAGCTCAATCCGGACGGCAGCGTGCCCGTCTCGGTGATGGTACGGGCCGCGGGATAGCCGGCCGTCGTGGTGACGGTGAACGAGCCGGCCGTGCCGACCACGAACGTCTTCGCCGCGGGGCTGGTGAAGGCAGGCAGTTCGTTGACGGTCAGCGTGAAGGTCTGGCTGACCGAGCCGGAGGAGTTGCTGGCCGTGATCGACAGCGAGTACACCTGGCCGCTCGAGGCGGCCGGGGTCCCGGCCAGGGTGGCCGTACCGTCACCGTTGTCGTGGAAGGTCACGCCGCTCGGCAGCGCGCCGGTCTCGGTGAGCGTGGTGGCGGCGGGGGTACCCGGCGTGGTGGTCACGGTGAAGCTGCCGCCGGAGCCGACCGCGAACGTGGTGTGGTCCGCGCTGGTGATCGCCGGCGTCTGGCTCACGGTGAGCGTGAAGCTCTGGGTGGCGTTGGGCAGCACCCCGTTCGAGGCGGTGATGGTGATCGGGAAGGTACCGCCGGCGGCCGGTGTGCCGCCCAGCGTGGCGGTGCCGTCACCGTTGTCGGTGAAGCTGACCCCGGCCGGCAGCGTGCCGGTCTCGGTGATGGTGATGGCCGAGGGCTGGCCGCCCGCGGTGCTGACCGTGAACGCACCCGCAGCGCCGAAGCTGAACGTCGCGTGATCGGCGCTGACGATGTGCGGCGGCTCGTTGACGGTCAGCGTGAAGGCCTGGGTGGCTGCCGGGGCAACGCCGTTGGTCGCCGTGATGGTGAGGGTGTAGATGCCTCCGGTTCCGATGCCCGGGGTTCCGGCCAGCGTGGCGGTGCCGTCACCGTTGTCGGTGAAGCTGACCCCGGCCGGCAGCGAGCCGGACTTGGTCAGCGTGGTGACGGCCG
>DATAKO010000154.1:0-8230 GCA_036261575.1 Jatrophihabitans sp. | reverse complement strand
GCCCAGCAGCGAGCCGGCCAGCCGGGCGGCGTGTTCGAAGGGAGGGTCCTGCAGCCCGGCGAGCGGGTTCACCGCGACGAAGGTGGTGAGCGGCCAGGCCTGGAACAGCACCCGGCCGGCATCGGCCACCTGCTCCCGGATCCGGGCCCGGTCAGCGTCCGAGTGGCGGATCATCCGGTCACGCTCGGCACTCGAGCAGGGGCGGGAGCCGGCGCCACCAGCGTGGCCGGCGCCGTCCGCAGCCGCGCGGCACGCACGTGCCCGGCATCCAGCGCCCAGCTGTAGAGCAACCGCCAGGGCCGGGACCCCGGTCGGCGCGACGCTGCGTAGATCGCGGCGAACCCGCCGGCGGGCAGCACCGTCAGCCATGCCGCGACCGGATGGCCGGCAACGCCCAGCACCGGTTCGAGCAGCCGGTTCGTGCCGGCCAGCAGCCCGGCGTAGCCCAGGCAGCCGGCGGCGATCGCGGCCAGGCCCAGGCCGGGCCACGCCGGTGCCGCGGCCAGCCAGCGAGCGCCGGCCTGGGCTGCGGTCACCCAGGCGAAGGCCAGCAGCACGATCGCACCCGGATGGTCCAGGGCAGCGGAGGCGAAGGTGGCCAGCGCGAGCGCCAGCGCCACACCCGGGCACAGCCCGGCCGCGGTCAGGCGCAGCCAGCCCGGCCCGCGTGGCGCAGCGGGCCGGGGCAGGGTGGCTCGCCACTTGGCCCGGTGCACCGCGGAGTCGGCGCCGAGGAAGAGGCTCGCCTTGTACATGCCGTGCGCGACGAGGTGAAACACCGCCGCCGCGAATGCGCCCAGCGAGCAGGCCAGCAGCATGTAGCCCATCTGCGCCATCGTCGAATGTGCCAGCGCTCCCTTCAGATCCGGCTTGACCAGCATCAGTACCGTGCCGTACAGGGCTGTGGCCGAACCCACCAGGAAGGCCAGCGTGGTTGCGACCAGGCTGAGCCCGAAGACCGGCGCCAGCCGGACCAGCAGGATGCCGCCGGCGTTCACCAGGCCTGCGTGCAACAACGCCGACACCGGCGTCGGCGCGGCCAGCGTCGCGGGCAGCCATCGCTGCAGCGGCAGCTGAGCCGAGCGCGCCATCGCGGCGATCACCAGCAGGCAGGCCACCAGAGTGCCGAGGCCGACACCGAACAGGTGCAGCTGATCGCCCGCCAGCGCCCGTGCGCCGGTGCCGACCGAGCGCAGATCCAGCTCTCCGACCCTGCTCCAGACCAGCACTGCCGCCAGCACCAGTGCGGCGTCACCGACCAGGAATGCGGCCGCAGCCCGGCGCACGCCCACCCGCGCGGCGGGGAGGTCGCTGCGCTGGCCGAGCAGCACGAGCAGCCCGATTCCGGACAGCAGCCACGCCATCACCAGCACGCCCAGGGTCGCGGCGGTGACCACGGCCGCCACCGCACTGGTGGTCAGGCCCGCCGCCGCGATCAGCCGGGCCTGCTTCGGGTCCCCGGACAGGTAGCGGCTGGCAAAGCGCTGCACGACAGCGCTGACCCCGCACACCATCAGCAGCAGCGGTGCGGTGAGCCGGTCGGCCACCAGGCCGAAGGCGGCGGTGCCGTGCCGCGAGGTCACTACCGCGGCGACCGGGCCCATCCATGCCACCGCGGCGCACAGCACCGCGGCGCCGGCGCACGCCACACCGGTTGCTGCGGCACCGAGCCGTCCCGGACCGTGTGCGCCCCGGGGAGCCCGGACGGTGCAGGTCAGCCCGGCGAGCGCAGGCAGCAGTACCGAGACCACCAGTAGCGCGATCACGCCGCCGCTCCCTCGTGGCCGGCGGTGAGCAGCACCGAATCCGGCGACTGCCCCGGCATCGCGGCCAGCCCGGCCCGCCGCGACGCTTCTGTCACCGCAGCTGCGGTCGCCGGCCCGTCGACGTAGATGGTCAGCGGCTGCCGCAGCCGGCCGGAGCGGTCGAAACAGGCCGCCTCGTCATCGTCCAGCCAGAACGCGCACGCCGCGGTGCCCTCCGGCCAGCGGGTCCGGATGCGCTCCCGCAACCGGGCCCGCACCACCTCGGCGTCGAGACCGACAACCGGACCGGCGACGATGCCGTGCCGGGTGAGCAGCGCGCGCGCCTCCTGGAGCCGCGCTCGTGCCGGCGGAGGCACCGGCTTGCCGGCGATCGTGGTGGCGGGGTCGTGGATGGGCTGCACCGCTGTCATCTCGCTGTCCTCTCATCAGACGCCTGGTGGATCGCGTGCCACATTACACGAATTAGAAATCCGGTGATGTACTTCATGTAGCGTAGGCCGCATGAAGGATGGTGTGACTGCGGCCTACGCGGGGCAGTGGCTGGCGCTTGGCACCCGGCATGGCAAGCAGCGCCAGTTGCAGCCCGCCTTCGCCGCGCGGCTGGGGGCGCGCCTCACGGTGCCGCGCCGGCTGGACACCGACCAGTTCGGCACCTTCAGCGGTGAGCGTCCGCGAACACTCAGCGCACCTGCGGCGGCCGCGGCCAAGGCGCGACTTGCCATGCAGGCGACCGGGCTGCCCTTCGGGGTGGCCAGCGAGGCGAGCTACGGGCCGCTGCCCGATGTCGGCTGGCCGGGCCATGAGGAGTTGCTGATCTTCATCGACGCGACACGCGGCATCCAGGTGCTGGAAGGGCTGCGCGTGCTGGACATGCCGGCGCCCGGGCAGCGGGTTCGCAGCGCGGAGGAAGTGCGGCTGGAGCGCTGGTTGTGGCCGGCGCAGCGCCTGATCGTGCGGCCTGCCACTTCCACGGTGTCACCGGTGGTCAAGGGAGTCGCGAACCGGGCGACGTTGCGTGCGGCGGTGGCCCGGGCTGCCCGCGCCGATCCGGCCGGCCTCGCGGTGGTGGAGCCGGACCTGCGCGCGCATGCCAACCCCAGCCGGCGCCGGGTGCTGCGACTGCTGGCAGCCAGGCTCGCCGAACGGCTGAGGGTGGCCTGCCCGGCGTGCGCTTGCCCCGGCTTCGGCCGCACCGACGTCGAGCGGGGTTTGCCTTGTCAGGACTGCGGTTCGGCTACCGACCAGGTGCGTGCCGAACTGCATTCGTGCCCGCGCTGCGAGCACCTGCTGCGGGTGCCACGGGCGGTGCCGCACGGCGATCCGCGGTGGTGCCCGCAGTGCAATCCGTGACCGTCAGGTGGTCGGCACACCGCGCTCGGCGGCCACCGCCCGCAGCAGCTCGCCGACGCTGTGCGGTTGCTCGTTGGGGTGGCGAACCGGCTTGCTCTCGTCGATGGTGTAGCGGTTGCGCCGGCCGATGCGTTCCCGTCGCACGTACCCGGCCTCGACCAGATCCGAGACGATGGCCTGCGCGGCCCGCTCGGTGATGCCGACCCGCGCGGCGATGTCACGACCGCGCATCTCGGGATCCTGCGCGATGCAGACCAGCACGTGGCCGTGGTTGCTGAGAAACGTCCAGGCCGGAACCGCTGGGGTGGCGCCGGTGCCCTCACTCACGGCGTGAGCGTAGCGCAGCTCGCGATCCGCCGATCGCGAATCGGGTCCCGCATGGCCGGCAGGTCGGTATTTCACTCGACGGCACGCTCACTGCAGTGCAGGATAGTTCTGCGGCATCTACGCGGTATGAACGCTTCGCGGCCGCAGCCGCTCGCCGGCCCCGCCGGCCCGAGAAGCGAGGTATGGCTGATGGACGGGAACACGGCAGTCGGCACGCAAGCTGCGCCACGGCCGCTGCACGCCCGGCTCGTGGTCGAGGCCGAGCCGGCGGCGATATGGCGGACCGTGTCGGACGTCCGCCGCACCGGCGAGTGGTCGCCGGAATGCCGCCGGGTCATCCCGCTGGGCCGGGTCAGGGCGGGCACCCTGCTGCTGGGCTTCAACCGCCGTGGCCGCGTGTGGTGGGCCACCGTGTCCCGCATCGTGCGGTTCGAGCCGGAACGTGAGATCGCCTGGAAAGTGCTGACCAACCGCGCTGTCTGGAGCTACACGATCGAAGCCCGGCCAGATGCGGCGGTGCTCGTTCAGACCCGGCGCACGCCTCAGGGCGAGAGCGGTTTCGCCCTCGCGTTCACGCGGCTGCTGCTGGGAGGTCAGGACGTGCACGACGACGAACTGGAAGCCGGCATGCTGGCAGGGCTGCGCCGGATTGCCGAGCTTGTCACGCGCGAGGCGCACTAGCCCGTTGCCGGCTTCGGGTGATGGACCCCGGCGATCAGGCGGGGCGGCGCCAGATGAGGTGCGCCAGCTGTGCCAGCTGCCGGAACGGGTCCATCGAGCCCAAGCGCTCTTCCACCAGCAGCAGCGCATCCCATTCCGCTTGATCCTGCGGGGGAGCGGGATCGAGCTCGGCGAGATCTGCCGCTACCCGGACGCCGTACCAGTCCTCCAGCTGCAGACCGGCAGCCTCGGCCGCCGCCACCAGCGCCGCTCGATCCTGCGCCTGCGCCGGCGCGCCGATCTCGTTGCGGTAAGGCATGTCACGGCCGCTGGTGGCAGCGACGTCGAACTCCGCCAGAGCGGCTGCCGCGGCGAGCCAGTCCTGCCGTGCCGCCGGCCGCCACAGCGCTGAGACCGTCGTGCGCGCCGCGACGGCGAGGATCCCGCCGTCGGCGACGTGGGCGGCAAGCTCGGCCAGAACCGGTCGCCAGGAAGGCAGGTACATCAGCACGCCCAGCAGCAGCACGCCGTCGAAGCGCTGCCCGGCACAGTGCTGTGCCAGCTGGCCGACGGCACCGGTGCGCACGCTGATCCGCTCTCGCACCTCCGCCGGCTCGGCCAGCAGCGCCCGGCCGAACACCTCGCGCATCCGTGCATCCGGCTCCACCGCCAGCACCCGATAACCCGCCCGCGCCAGCCGGATGGATTGGGTGCCCTGGCCCGCGCCGACATCCAGCACCGTTGCCGGAGTCGCCGGTAGGTGGCGGCACAGCTGCCGGAAGATCATCTCCTGCCGGATGGCATTGCGGATCCGGTCGGCGTTACCCAGCCACACTGCCCGGGCAGGCTCGAAGCTGCCTTCGATTGGCGTGTTCGCGGCCTGCGCCATCAGCTGTTGCCGGCCCACCGGCGCAGCACGGTGAAGGCGACCTCGGCGCGCTGGGTGAAGCCCATGGAGCGATACAGAGCGTCGGCGCCGACGTTGTCCCGGGTGACATGAAGAAAGCCGCGTTGCCCATCGCGGGCCAGCTCGGCAAGCACCGCCGTGATCAGGCGGCGCGACAGCCCCTGACCTCGAAAGTCGGGATGAGTGCACACCGCGCTGATCTCGCTCCAGCCGGCAAGCTCGAACCGCCGGCCGGCCATCGCGACCAGCCGCCCCTCTCGCCGGATGCCGAGGTAACCGCCCAGCTCGATGGTGGCCGGCCCGAACGGCCCGGGTCTGGTCAGCTCGACCAGGGCGAGCATTTCCGGCACGTCGGCTGCAGTCAGCGGCACCAGCTCGGAATCAGGGCGGGATGTGTCGATGATTGGCGGTGCCAGCAGCTGATAGCCGGTCGGCTGGGCCACCAGCTGCCAGCCGGGGCGCAGCTCCAGCGGGTGTTCGGTCACGGGCGCCACCAGCACGACCGGTTCCGCGATTCGGCACAGCTCGCCCAGCGCGTGCCAGCCGGCGTCGTCGGCGGGATCGTCCAGTGCGGCGAAGGGTCCGATCTCGGGCCGAAACCGGTAGGCAGGTCCGTTTGCCGGTACTGCGAAGCGTGCCTGACTGCCGGTGAGTGCGAACCGGACCGGATCGTCGAGGCAGCGAATGTCTTTGTCCGACAGCGCAATCGGCGTGGTGGCTGATCTCGTCACGCCATCACGCTACCGTCCGCTGCGGTCGGCCCCTCAGCCGCGATAGAGGTGGAACGCACCGCTGTTGGCGAGCGCGCGAAAAGCCCGCACGGAACTGCGGGAAGTGGTGATCAGCCAGTCGCAGCGGCCACCGCGTGCAACTTCCAGCGCACGGTGGCCGTGCGGAGTGGGGCGGTAGGGGCTGGCTATATTGTGCGAATGCCCTTTCCGCACCCGGAGATCCTGTCCGATCGCGAGTTCCGGCTGAGTCACGACGATCAGCAGGCGCTCGTGCACGCCCGGGGCGGCGCACTGCGCAGCTACCAGGTTGCCGGCCGGCACCTGGTGGACGGCTGGGCTGACCGCGAGGTGCCGCCGGCGTTCAACGGCGCCGTGCTGGCGCCGTGGCCGAACCGTATTCGCGATGGGCGGTGGACATCGGACAGCGGCCCGCAGCAGCTCGCGGTGAACGAGCTCGAGCGGCGCACCGCGTTGCACGGGCTGGTGATGTGGGCCGACTGGACCCTGGTGCGCCACGTCGAGCAGGAGGTTCAGCTCGAGTGCCGGCTGCCATCCCAACCCGGCTACCCGTTCCAGCTGCAGCTCGGGGTGAGCTGGCAGCTGACCGAGGCCGGCCTGCGGTGCACGCTCTCGGCCGAGAACGTCGGCATCGGCACCGCGCCGTTCGGGGTGGCAACCCATCCCTTCTTCGGCTTCGAGGATCGGCGCGTGGACGAACTCACCCTCTCGTTGCCGGCCGCCCGCTACCAGGCGGTGGACGAACGGCTGCTGCCGGTGGAGCTCCGCCCGCTGGCCGAGCCGCCGGGTGCACTGCGCGGAGTCGCACTGGACACCGCATTCACCGAGGTGACCCCCGATCCCGACGGTCTGCGGCGCGCCCGGCTCGCCTCCGATCTCGGGGAGATCTCGGTCTGGGCGGATGCCGCCTTCGGGTGGTGGCAGGTCTACACCTCCGACATGTTCGACCGTTCGGACGACCGGTACCGGCGCTCGGTAGCGATCGAGGCGATGACCTGCGGGCCCGATGCCTTCAACACGGGTCAAGACCTGATCCGGCTGGCGCCCGGCGAGCGATGGGCCGCCTCGTGGGGTGTCCAGGCCAGCCTGGCCTGAGCTGCTAGTGCTGGGTGATCCGGAAGGCAGGGAAGCCCGGCGCGACCGCGGCGATGGCGGCATCGTCAGAGTTCTTGTCGATGGTGTCGAAGAAGGCGCCCACCTCCCAGGCCCACTTGTGAAGGTAGTGCCGGAGCACCGGGATCTTGTCTACATCGGAGAGTTCCTCGGCCTTGAACGCCCGCACCGTGCGGCCCAGCCGCAACTCGCCGGCACCGGCGGCGCGGAGGTTGCGCACCCACTGCGTCTGGCCGCGCGGTGAGACCAGGTAGTCGACGCCGTCGATGGTGAGCAGGTTGACCGGGGTGGTCCGCCATTCGTTGCTGGCGCGGCCGCGCACGCGCAGCTCGCGGGAGCCCATCACGCTGACTCCCCAGCGGGTGAGCCGGCGGACCGACCGGTTGAAGATGTTGCGGGTGAACCATCCTGGTTCCAGGTAACGCGGCTGCGAGGTCATGTCGGGCTCCTTGTCCGGCGGGCGCTTTCGAGAGCGGTGCTCTCTCTTTTGCTGGTGCCAGCGTGCGGCACGGACTCCCTACTTGTCAAGAGCACCGCTCTCGTTTGTATGCATCGCTCTGAAGTGAGTCATACTGGGGACATGGCAGACAACGCACCGCGCACCGCCCGTGCCCGGGTCCGCGCCGAACTCACCAACGAGATCAAGCAGGTCGCCCGAAGGCAGCTGGCCGCCGAGGGTTCGGCGGGACTATCCCTGCGCGCGGTCGCCCGCGAACTCGGCATGGTGTCCTCAGCCGTCTACCGCTACTTCCCGAGCAGGGACGAGTTGCTCACCGCGCTGATCGTGGACGCCTACACCGCAGTCGGGGCGCGAGCGACCGCCGCTGAGTCGGTGGTCCGGCGCGCCGACTTCGCGGGCCGGTTGCTGGCCGTCGCCACGGCGACCCGGGAGTGGGCGGTGGCCAACCCGCACGAGTACGCGCTGATCTTCGGTAGCCCCGTGCCCGGCTACGCCGCACCGGTCACCACCATCGACCCTGCCGCGGTGATCCCGTCCCTGCTGCTGGCGATCCTGGCGGAGGCTGCTGCGGCCGGCCGGGTCCCGGCCGACCATGCCGGACGGATGCCGCGCGTCGTGCACGCGGACCTCAGGCGGCTGCGCGAGCAGGCCGCGCCGCAGCTGTCCGACCGACATCTCGCCCGTGCCGTACTGGCCTGGTCACAGCTCATCGGGCTGATCAGCTTCGAGCTGTTCGGTCACCTGCACAACGTGATCACCGACTACCAGGCCCACTTCGAATACCAGCTGCGCACCGTCGCGGAGGACCTCGGACTGGCCTGACGGTGCGCTGACGCCGGCAGTTCAGCGAGCCGGTCGCCGTGCCTGGTTCAGCCGGCCCGGCGCCGGCCGCGCAGCA
>DATAKO010000153.1:0-2340 GCA_036261575.1 Jatrophihabitans sp. | reverse complement strand
AGCAGCTCGCCGAGAGAGCGGTGCACATTCCCGCCGACACCGTTTTCGTGGCAGCCGAGCACGACACCGCCACCGATCGCGTGACGATCCTGGACGCCGAGGCCGTCCCGGCCTCGCACGCGAGCGACCTCGACCGGCTGCAGTGCGACCTGGCCGAGGCCGGCCGCGCGCTGGCCGAGGAACGCGGCGCGGACCTGCCGGGGACAGCTGACCAGCCGGGGCGGCGCGCCGCGGACTGGGCCCAGGTGCGGCCGGAGTGGGGCCTGGCCCGGCATGCGGCCTTCATCATCGGAGCTGGCTCCACGGTGCGCGGGCTGGATCTGGGACGGCGCACCTTCCTGCACTCCTACGACTGGCACGTCGACCACGATTCCCGCGTGCTGGAAACGATCTTGACCGCGCCGGGGCTGGTGGTGCAGTGGATCAACGCCCAGTACTACTTCTCCTGCGTGGCGCCGGGCGTGCTGGGGGCCGGCGACAAGACGCTGCACAACGTGGTGTCCGACATCGGCGTGCTGCAGGGGCATGCGGGCGACCTGCGGCTCGGCCTGCCCTGGCAGTCCGTCGCCGTGGGTGACCGGCTGTACCACGAGCCGATGCGTGCGCTGTTCCTGGTGGAAGCACCGTGCCAGCGCATCGATTCGCTGATCGCCGGCAACGAGTTGCTGCAGCAGTACGTGGACGGAAGCTGGATCGCGCTGGCCGCGAGGGCCGGAGCCGACCAGCCATGGCAACTGCGCCGGCCGGGTGGGGGCTGGCATCGCTGGCAGGCGGCCAGCTAGCCGGTCATCGGATCAGCGCGACCTCGGCGGCGGCCCGCACGAACGCCGCGACGGAACGTGAGCGCGAGCCCTGCGGCCAGGCGAGCGCGAAGGTGGCGGGTGGCGCGTCCTGTACGGGGCACCAGCTCAGCTGCGGCCGGGCGTTGCGCTCAGCAAGCGATTTCGGCAGCAGTGCATGCATCCGGCCGAGTTCGATCTGGCGCAGCAGCTGAACCATGTCGGTGAAGGCCGGCCGCTGCTCTCCCATCGGGTAGTAGATGTGCGAGCCTGCATCGAGCTGTTGCTGCCCTGCCTGGACGTCCGCCAGCTCCAGTCGCGCGCGGCCGGCGAGCGGATGATCGACCGCGACAGCGAGCAGCTGCTCCTCGGACAGCAGCGGCTCGGTGTCCAGGCCACCGGCGTCGAACGGTTCGAGGATGATCGCCACGTCGGCCTGACCGGCCCGCAGCACCTCCGGCTGCTCCCGCCAGCCGGTGAACCTGACCTCGATCGGCACCGCGCCCGGCGCGGCCCGGTAGCGCTCCAGCACGTCTTCGAGCAGGCCGCCCTCGACGTCGGCCTTGACCGCGAGCACCAGGACGCCGCCGGCTGCCCGCCGGGCCCGCGCGGCGGCGGCGTCCAGCGCTTGCAGCGCGGCCCTCGCGTCCGCCAGCAGGGCAGCGCCTGCACTGGTCAGGTTCACGCTGCGGGTGGAGCGCTCGAGCAGCCGCACGCCGAGGTCGGCTTCCAGCCCGGCGATGCTGCGCGACAGCGCCGGCGAGGCGATGCCGATCCGCTGCGCAGCACGGGTGAAGCTGAGTTCCTCGGCGACGGCGACGAAGTAGCGCAGCGACCGGGACTCCACCGGATTCATGCCCCCAGGTTAATGATCGCGACAGGATCGGTCCTTCTCCGGTCAAGGGATCACCATGAGCATGGAGTCATGATCGTTATCAGCACTCCCACCGGCCAGATCGGCGCCGCCGTCGCCGCATCCCTGCGCAGCTCCGGCGAACCGCTGCGCCTGATCGTCCGAGACCCGTCCCGGCTCCCGCAGTCGCTACGCGAGGATGCCGAGATCGTCCCCGGCTCGCATTCGGACCCCGCCGTGCTGCGGGCAGCTTTGCCCGGCGCCGACGCACTGTTCGTACTCGTCCCACCCGACTTCAGCGCTAGCGACGTGATGCAGCACTACCTGGGTTTCGCGCGCCCTGTGGCTGAAGCGGTCCGCGAGTTCGGCGTGCCGCAGGTGGTCGCGGTGTCCTCGCTCGGCCGTGGCTTCCATGAACCGGCCGGCATGCTGTCGGCCGCGTGGGCGATGGACGAGGCGATCGAGGCCAGCGGTGCCGCGTACCGGTCCCTGCAGCCACCGTTCTTCATGGAGAACCTGCTGCACCAGGCCGAGCTGATCGGCAATCAGGGGCTGTTCGTGCTCGCCGCCGATCCGGATGTGCCCTATCCGGCGGTCGCTGTGCGCGATATCGCCGACGTGGCCGCGCGCCTGCTGCGCGATCGCAGCTGGACCGGTCAGCAGGGCGTGCCGGTGCGCGAGCCGGCCGACCACACCCCACGCGAGCTG